>NZ_JBHZTA010000003.1:0-508217 GCF_042879215.1 Kocuria arenosa
CGGTGAGCAGTTCGACTACTCCAACACCAACTACATCCTGCTGGGCCTGGTCATCGAGCAGGTCACCGGCCGGACGGTCGAGGAGGTGCTGGAGGAGCAGATCTTCGACCCGCTCGAGCTCGACGAGACCGTGTGGCCCGGGGAGTCCACCGAGCTGCCCGCCCCCTACGCCCAGGGCTTCACCCTCCAGGGCGACACCGCGACCCCGGAGGCCCCGGCCGACGCCACCCACTGGAACCCCTCCTGGGGGTTCACCGCCGGGGCCCTGATCTCGGACGTGGACGACCTGCTGGTCTTCGGCCGGGCCGTGGGCACCGGGCACGGGCTGCTGGGCGACGACGCCCAGCGGGAGCGCCTCACGTCGTTCCAGCCCGCCGAGTCCGGCTACGGGCTGGGCTTCGGGTGCATCGACGGCTGGGTCGGGCACACCGGGGAGCTGCCCGGCTACAACACCACCGTCTACTACGACACCACCAGCGACACCACCGTGGTCGTGCAGGTCAACAGCGACATCGCCTCCGGGGACTGCCCCGAGTCCCCGGTGCTGGCCGATGACCCCAAGACCTTGCCCTGTCTTTCGCCGGCCACGCGCATCTTCGCCGAGGTCTCCACCGCCCTGGGCCACACCTTCACGCCCAACCCTGAACGCTGACCACCACGCACCAGGACCTCATGGGTTACGCATCTTGAGCCTGCAGCGATGCTCAGCACGGGCAGCAGGCGGCTGGACTGGCCGCGAGCCCGCCGGGACTCGGTGAGCATCCAGCCGATAGGGGTCGCCCGACACGAGGGGAAGCGATAAATGTCATAACTGCGGTAGGAGCGATTATCAGCATTTGTGCTCGACGGCGGAACGGTGTCGTTCGAGGTGTGCAACATGCACAATGCCCTCGGCCCAAGAGACCAAGTGCCAGCTTTCGAAGGTAGAGCGTCGTCGCGCTGAACCAGGCCGCGCACGACCTGACGAGCAGTGCTGAGACGGTGGAGCTGACCAACGATCGGACCGGCAGGTCATGGCCGTACGGCCGACGACCACGGGGTCTCCGGGCCGCGGCCGCACTGGCCAGAGCGTCGAAGACGCACACAGCGCCGCACACCAAGAGGCAGTGGCAGCAACTCGCGCAGGACATTCGCCGGGCCCAGAGAGTTGAAACGATTCCTCGGGTGCCCTCGACTTCGTCCCTGGGCTCAAGCCGACGCTACTCATGGTCCAGGGCAGTACGCCTATCGTCGCGACTTCAGGATGTCGTCGAGCCAGTCGAGCACCCGGCGGTTGAGCAGGGAGCGGTTCATCATCTCGCAGTGCTCGCCCGCTCCTTCAGCCGCGCTGAAGTCGACGACCGTGGCCGGGGCCGACAATGCGGCCGCGAACCGCTCGACCCCCGCCGCGAGAGGATCGTTCTCCGCCCTGGTCAGCAACACCGGGCAATGGATGTCGACGATCCGGTCGCGGAGGGTGAACTGCGCGGTCTTCTCGAGGAAACCGCGCATGTCGCTGACACCGTTGACCCAGAAACCGCGCTGGAGAATTCCCCACGTCAGCTTGGGGTTGGCGCGCACGGCTGCGGTGATCCGCTCCAGCAGGGCGTCACTGATCAGACGCGGATCCGCGGCCTCCTCCGGTGTCGCCCCGAACCGGTGCACGAAGTCGCGGATGTTCTCACCCAGATCCCACTGGCCCGGGTCGGCGATGCACGCAGCGATCCGGGGGTCTCCGGATGCCGCGCGCGGGGCGAGGTAGCCGCCCAGGCTCCAGCCGCTCACCGCGATGCGGTCGGGGTCCACGATCGGGGAGCCCAGTGCGTGATCGATCAGGGCCGAGACGACCACCTCCCAGTCAGGCCGTAACGGCACTCCCTGCTCGTAGAGGACCCCGCCCTGTCCGGGCCCGTCGAACAAGAGGCAGTGGTATCCGCGGCGCAATGCGGCAACCGCGGAGGCGAAGTAGACGTCCGTGATGGTGGCGTCGTAGCCGTTCACGAGGATCAGCAACGGCCGGACCTCGGTCTCGTGGCCGGGGGCGGGAATGAGGTAGACGGGCATGCGGACCGAATCGTGGACCGGGTCCGTGAGAATGACCTCGTCTCGTGGCACCGGAACGACGCGCAGCGCCATGCCCCGGTCGAAGGCCTGCATCTGCGCCCGGTAGGCGTGCAGCAACCGGGGGTCGACCGGCGCGCCGTACAGCGGATGATAGGCACTGGCGTAGAAGGCGCTGGCCCGCAGGTACAGATCTTCGGCGCTTGAGCGGCGCCCGGCAGAGGCTGCGGCCTCCGCTTCTGCCACGGCCCGGTCACCGGCGGTGACCCAGGCGCCGTAGAACGCGCCGTCGTCGCCGTCGCCCACCGCTGCAGCCACTGCGGCGACGTCACCGTGGTCGCCGCCGCCGTACGGTGTGTACCCCAGCATCCAGGTGCCGAACTCGTCGTGCATCTCGTCGCTGAACAGTTGACCGGAGACGTTGCCCATCGCCTGAGCGTACCGCCGGGGGCACCCTTATTCGCTTGCCCGCCGACCGTGACGCAGCTCCGCTCCGATTGCAGGACGACGTCGATGATCGGCTTCGGCATGACGATCTGCCGTTCCCGGACCAGCCCATCTGCTGGTCCCCGAGAACGATCTCGTCAGCCAGGTCCATTGGTGGGCCGGGGCCCTGTCGGGGCCACTTCCCACGACGCCTCACACCAACCTGTCCTGCCGGCTGTGGCCGCCCAATAAGTGGACGGTGCCATGGAAGGTCAGGGCGAGGTCGGGGTGTGGGAGGGCATGCGCGGGGTTGGAGGCGTGGCCCAGGGCGCGGGACGGGTTTGGCCGCGCATGCGCTGGTATCGGCGGCGGTTCAGCCGGCTGACTTGGTTAGCCGGACTCTCCTTCGGGGAGACGGGATCAGGCCCCAGCACCGGGTCCTCCCCTGCCTGGTAACGAGTGGTCCAGACCTGCAGCACCGCCCAGGCCACGGCGGTCAGCGGCACGGCCAGGACCGCTCCGGCGACCCCGGCCTCCCGAGTCCCGGCCCGAGTCAATAACGTCATGCCCTCTTACAGCTAGCAGCACCACCAGACCGTGCAGACGCAGGGTGTGACCCATGACCACCGGGTGCAGGAAATAGCCCTCAAGGTGATTGACGACCACTACGATCAGCACGACGATCAGCGCTGCGGCCGGGCCGTTGGTCACCAGCGCCACCAGCGCGGCCAGTGTTCCGGCGACCAGGGCGCCCACGATGGGAACGAAGGCGGTGAGGAAGGCGACGCCTCACTCAATCTGCCGACAACCATTGGCTCACACGGTTGTCGGCATGGGAAGTTCCCGGATCCGCCGATACGGGGTCGCCCTGGACATCCCGAGGTCGCGGGCGACCTGGGTGGCCGGCTCCCCGGACTCGATCAGCCGCAGCGCGTTGCGGATCTGAGAGTCGGTGAAGGTCTGGCGCCGTCCGCCGAGGTCCTTGCCGGCGGCCCGGCGCTTGGCCACCGAGTCGGTGATCCGTTCCCGTTTGATCTCCAGTTCCATCTGGGCCAGGGCGGCCATGACGGTGAACACCATCGAGCCCATCGGGGTGGCGGTGTCCACGTCTCCTCCACCGAGGTTGAGCACCCTTAGCCCCGCTCCCCTCGCCCGCAGCGTTTCGGCGAAGGCCAGCATGTTCTGCGTCGAGCGTCCCAGTCGGTCCAGCGTGGTGATGACCAGCGTGTCGCCCTCTTCGAGCGCGGCCACCGCTCGGTCGAACTGCGGACGCGACGCACGGCCTCCAGACACTCCACTGTCGACATAGATGTCATCGCGCCGCACGCCGGCACCCAGGAGGTCAGACACTTGACGGTCCGCGTCCTGCTGCCGTGTCGACACCCGCGCATAGCCGATCATCTTCCCCACGTCCACCCCATCTGTCTCGCAACCAACGTTAAGTATCCGATTCTAGGGTGACAGATAAAGAACATAGCTACGAGACAGGCTGGACCGCGGGAACATGCGGGCGAAAATTTTCCGACGAGACGTCTTGCATCCCTTGCCTTCCAAGACGTTGCACTACTGACGGTCAGCAGTCATACATGCAACCCCTCCAATGAATACGATGCACACTGCTGAATTATCCGCCCTATTTAGAGGGCACCATGCCGTTCGAAGTGTTCGATAAGAGAATGACTCCACTGGCGAAGACCCCCAGTGTCACTGTCCAGAAGCGCGGGGTGATCTCGCTGAACAAGGCCGCTCATGATCTGATCGATAGCGCTGAGACTGTGGAGTTGCTCTACGACCGCGGCCGGCAGGTCATGGCAGTGCGGGCCACAGATGACGCCTCCCCCCACGCCTATGCAGTCCGCAACGGTTCCAAGCGGGGCCCCGGGCAGGCCATCATCTCTGCTACCGCTTTTACGCAGCACTACAGCATCGACACCACTGCCACGAGTCGATGGAAGCCTTTCGTTGAGGACGGCATGCTGTGCGTGGACCTCAGCATCGAGGGCACCGTCATCACCGGCAACCGCACCAAGACCACCGCAGGCCCCAACCCGGCAGAAGCAGCCGAGGACGCAGATGTCGCTGAAGCTGACGCGGATGTCGCTTCCGCGGTGCCAGCTGCGGACACCTTCGAGCACTCCTGAGCCTGCGCCCTCAGCACACCAAGAGCATCCTGGTTGAGGCGGAAGGAGCAGGTGCGCGACCGTCACCGGAATGCACTTTCGTCTCCCATAGGTTCAATACCCCCCATCAGAGTGGGGCGCTGTCGTGTCGTCCCCACATGTAGCCACGCACCCGAGAGCCCTCCCGCATTTACCGGACAGTAGAGTCGGAAGCAGCAGGCGCCAGGGTGCCGTCGGCGGCTTCGCTGCGACACATGTCCCTGGGGGGACAGCGAAACCCGCCCCGGATCACCCCTTGGCCTGCCGGAGCATCTCTGTCCTCCCCGGGCAAGGATGCTTCCCCCGTTCCCTCCCCACGGAGCCGGGCCTCTGGTGGGCAACGGATCAAGGGACCCGGTGCCCTCTTTGTCCCCCGACCGACCGACCTCATCATGCCGGGGTCCCACCTCCGGAGTTGATGAGGGGCGTTGGCGCCACGACACCGGTCTCATTCAGGTTTTCCCCCGTCACGAACCCGTCAGCGGTAGCGGTCTCACTACGGTGGAGGCCATGGACCCCGGGGTCGCTGCTTCCACCACCGTGGCCGATTCCCCACCACTGAGCCCGCTCTTTTCTAGGACCTCAAGCCATGCCGATGACCCACTACCGGCGCATGACCCACGCCCAGGCCGCCGCCGCCCTGGGCGAGTTCCTCACCGAACGCCCCACCGCCCTGGAAGGCCTGCGCGCCGAGCTCACCAGCCACGGGATCGACCCGTCTGCAATGCTCGATGCCACCCCGGGCTCCTTGACCCCGTTGTGGCAATGGGTCACCGACCGGCGCGCGGAGTTGGCCGCGGACCCGGCAGGTGACACCCCGGTGGAACCCCGGCAGATGTGGCCCTCCTGGGCCCGCCACACCGTGACCGGGATGAGAGTGCCCTCGGCCACGATGTTCACTCTGCTAGACGGCCTCGTCTCCTATCTCACTCTCGTCATCACCACCGGCGCCCCCAACGCGGCCTGGCGGCTGGGCTCACCAGAGGACCCGTCCCACCATCTGCACCACTACCCGGTGCTCACCGGGGCCGGACACCAGATCTTCGTTCCCACCCTGCCCATGGTCGGCGTGGTCAGGCTCAAGCGCGCAGAGAGGTCCCTACGCGCCTCCGAGCTCACCGAGTACGCAGCGGCCGTGATCGAGGCCCTGCGGGAAAATCCGCACGAGACTGCGCCACCGGATCCGCCCGTGGTGGTTGTGGCCGAACCCGAGTTCTTCGACGTCGGTCTGCGCGCCGACATCGCCACCAGCCACTCACAGCTGGTGGACCACATGGTTACCGAACTGGCCGTCCAGGACGGTGTCACCGCCGTCTACCGTGACGCCCATGATGCGCTGGTGGTCAATGCCCCGGACTGGGACGCCGAGGACTTGCAGCGGTGGTTGCAGGCCTGGTTCGAGATCCGGGTTCCTCTCGCTGGCTGAGTGAGGCACACCAACTCTGGGTCTCCAGTACGGAACCCGACCCTGTCCAGACACGTTCCCGTCGGCGTGGTTGTCCTACCTCGGTGGGCGGGGTGCGTAGTCTCTGGCTCGTCGCCACCTCGATGTCACAGCAGGTCCCGGCGACACGGAGGAGAAAGGGCCCCCGTGCTCGCGCAGCACGGGGGCTTCACCATGGGCGGGCAGCTGCACCTGAGCAGGAGGGCTTCAAGGTGGCTGCCGCCCACCATCCGTATCTATCTAGGTATGAAGGCCATGACAGCTGGCTCCTCGACGAGCTCACCCTGCGGTCGCTCACACAAGTCCATGTGCGCCGCAATGAAGTGCTGACGTGCGGTGGTAGGCACGAAAACCCAGCCGACAGGGGGACGAGCGGCGATGAATCCGCCAGGATAAAGACTCACCACTGTTCTTGCGGCGGTCGTGAAGGGCCACACCACCATGACAAGCACCAACACCGGGGAGCCAGCACCCCCATCCACCACCCCACCGGCTGAGCTGGTGCCCGGTGACCAGGTGAACGCCTGGGCCCAGGAAGTGCTGCACTACTCGGGCACCGTGGAGATCCTGGCGGCTGAGCTGGGACTCATCTGGATCCGTGAGGACGGAACAAACGGAATGGGAGCCCGCCGACTGCTCGACGTCCGCGAGTATCAGATACACCGCCAAGGCCCCCGCCACCCCCGTCGCGCAGTGACCCCCGGTGAACCCGGTCCCCGGCCATGGCCTCGACCGCAGCACCCCGAAGCCACCCCGGCGCGCGACACCGGGACACCGGGCACGACGAAGCACGGACCGGTGCAGGACGGGTGCACGAACACGCCCGCCCATGCCAGGGCACAGTGGTGCATCAGCGCGAACGTAGGATCAGCCCATGGATGACCCGTGGGGAGAGGAACAAGCCCGGCTACTGCACCAGGCCCTGACACGGGCAGGGATCACGCTCGAGCAACTGTGGCCGTTCTACCTGCACTTAGGTGGTGCCGCTCACAGCGTGGAAATCGAGGCTTATCTGCACAACTCGCTGAAGCTTCCCCGCGCCCAACGGGATCTGCTCGCCCATGCCGCGAACCTCTTGATCGCCCGCCTGCCCCCGCCCCAGGCGCCGTACAGCACCGAGCTCCAAGCCCACCACCCCAACACCTCCTACCCACCAACCCGACCCCACCCCGGGACAGGGCACGAAGACACCCTTTGCACCCCTGAGACGGCATCCCCGCCGTACGAGGCGCCCCCGACAGATCCCAGCGCCTGAGGCGTTCTTTGGGGGTGTCTCATCAAGGACTGTCGCACATCCGCTGGGTGTGGGGCGGGGCGTGGGGAGTCCCCGGGCAGGGCAGGCGCCACCGGGTGAGAGCGATGGAGCACTTTCGTTACCCCTGGAACCGGCCCAGGTCCAGGTGCTCGGCGTAAAATGCGTAGTCATAGACCTGTTTCCGCCGATGGTCCCATGAACTGTTGAGGACTCCGACGGCACCCACCCCAGCAACCCCCTTGCTGGGCGGTCTGGCACCCCCGTACTGGACCAGGAAGCGCCCCCGGCCGTCCCCCGGCCCCGGGGCGCTTCTGTCATGGAGACCCGGCCAGAGCACCCGCTGTTGGCGGGCGGTCGCGGACGCTTTCCACGGGAACCGGCTCTGATAGCAGCAGGACACGTCACCTCCCTGTACCCGCTCCACCAGGCCTGCCCTGATCCACACGGACTGTCGGCCCAAGGAGGCGCTGCGGTCACGAAGTCGTCTACGCCTGCGGTCGTTGCCGCAGGCGCACCAGGGTCAGCGCCGCCGGGATCACCAGACCACCCAGCAGCAACACCGCGAAGGCACCCAGTGCCGGGCCCATGATCAGCAACGGGGCCGCGGCGAGCAGCGAAAGAAGCGCCAGAGTGACCGCTGCCGTGCGGCGCCGGGCTGTGGCCGGTTCCCGCCGCAGGATCGGTGTCTCCACGAGGAGTCCGACGGTGATCAGCACCGGGTAGCCCAGCACGGGCAGGACGAGGGCAAGAACTTGAAGGTTAGTGAGGTCGAACATCATCAGCCCCGTTCCCGCCGGCCTGTGATCAGCATGGGCCACCACCCCCACCACCGCCGTCGAAGCTGCCGCCCTCTAAGCCTCCACTTCCGCTGTCGAAGCCGCCGTGGGAGTGCGCGTCGCCGGAACCTTCCAGTGCCGCGGTGAAGCCCTCAGCGCTAACCCCGCGACGGGCCCGGGTGCGGTCATCGAGGCGTTTCGGGCGGTAGAGACGCAACAGGATCACTACGCACACCACGGCCAGGACCCCACCGAGGACCAGCATGACAGTCACGGACGGGCCCGGGCCGGTGGAAGCCACGGCGGGCACCAGGGGTGGCATGGGCATCTCCTTCGACGTGCCGTGAGGACAGCATGCGGTTGGCCGGCCGATTTTGACCAGCTCACACGCCCTGCTTGGCCATGATGACGACACCGGGGTTTCCCGTCCGCGGCTGCACCCACCACCGCGTACCGGACACGTCTTAGCTGAGGTGTTGGTGCGGGTAGGCCCCGGGGATCTCCGAGAGCCGTTGTCCGGCACGAGCCGGGATCAGTGCCGGGGTGCTCTTGACTCCTTGCTGGCGCATGGCCGTGAGCCGGTGGACACCGTCGGTGATCGCCTCCGTGGAAGCCACGATGGGGTGCCGCCAGACCAGGCCCATCACCGCCTCCTGGAGGTGCCCCGGACAGTGCCGCGGCAGGTTCCGCTCGACCACCACCCCCAACTCCGGCCGCCGCCCCTGCCGGGCGGCCAGCTGGGCCAAGGCACCCCGCAGGGCAGCGTCGGCCACGGTGGTTGCCTCATTCCAGTCCACCGAGTGGTACCAGCAGCACCGCCGGACTGTGCGGTAGGGCCGATGCAACACCGATCCGTACACGGGCGGTGTCATGCACGGCACCCGAAACGGCCGCGTTGTCGGGAGGCCACTGATGCGCAGATGGCCCAGCACCCACGCACCGGCCCCTACAGGCCCATCGCCCGCCTCGTTCACAGCAGCGCCCTCCTGCCCCGGGCGAGAAGCGTTTCCTCCCACGCCCCCGCACGGATGCGATCACCCATGGCGCACTCCGATGGGCGCCCCCTGCGGCCGGCACCAGCCCTGACGGCCTGTCGACCAGGACACCGCAGCTTCTGCGCACCAGCGTGACACGCACGCTCCCACAACACCCAGCACGCCAGGTGTCAGAACGGTTCAGGGGCCCTCGAACCCTATTTGTGACGGGGTGCCAGGGAGAAACCACCGTCTCCACGGTCTTTTCCGCCGCTGCCCGTCCCCGCCCCAGTGGACGCATCACTCCCGGAAGCCGGCTGTTCCGGGCTCGGCTACAGAACCAGCGGCACCCAGGACCTCCACCAGATCTTGGGCGACTCGGGGAATGCCTGGTGCAGTTGATTGGACACCTCCCCGACGCGCAGGGCACCATCAACGCCCGCCTCGCCCAGGTCCGGCGCTCAGTTCCGGCACGACAGCAATCAGCTCACCCCCTTCCGGGGTGTTGGGGTTGGTTGTCACATACCAGACCAGAAGGTTTGCATCCGCGATCATGGGGGTCCCCCCGTTTGAAAGGCACCGCCCATGAGCGAGCACACAGCTCTTGTCCCCCGCCCCTCCTGGGCCACCCACCAGGAAGTCACCGATCCCCAGACGCTCACCAACTACCGGGAACTCCCCGCGTGGTCCATCGCAGGGCCGGCCCCCGTGGTCCTGCTGGATTCCTGGGAGATCATCACCACCGTTGACGGCACCTACGCCCACCCCGACGGGCCCCTCCTGCAGATCGGTCACGACGCCTTCACCCCCGACCAAGCACGGGCACTGTGCGACAGGATCACCGAGGCCCTGGCCATGCTCGCCTGACTACAGCGCACACCGGCGACACTGCCGCGGCACCCCTTGAGGCCGGCGCTTCTCAGGGAAGTCCCACCCCCGCGATCCCTAGGCTGGTGCCGTCCTGCTCACCGAAAGCGCCCTCGCCAGGGCGAGCTGTTCCACACGGTGCGCACACGGCCAGGAGCCCTGTGCCACCGAGAACAAGATTCGCCGCCAGGTCTCACCCATCACCTTGGGAAGGGCCGATCGCACCCTGAGCAACCCTTCCGCACCAGCGGGAGTATTCACGTCCCCCACCTTCGAGCGAACGGCCCCCTCACGGCCGACAGCTGTCGGAACACACCTCGAGTAGGGTGAACGCTTCGGGCCCGAGGCCCGCGTTCCCCGATCCGAACAGGAAACCATCCGTGCCGACACTGCATGCCACCCGATCCGCCGCGGCCCGAGCGGTGGCCGTGACCGCCGTGCTGCTGACCCTCACCGGCTGCTCCTTCGCCGACCGCCAGCCCGAACCGGAGCAGACCGCGGCGCAGGCACCGGTGAGCTCGGCAGCCTCCACCGGACCCGCCGGCGAAGCCTCCGCCGGCACCGTCGACGAAGCCTGCGCCCGGGTCCTGGACACGGTGCGCACAGCACCCGACCAGTTGCGCCAAGACCCGCTGGGACTGCTGGTCGAAATCGACGAGATCGCCAGAACAGCCCCGGCCGAGCTCTCCGGAGAGCTCACCGATCTCCGTGACGCCGTCGAGGGCTTCCGACAAGGCGATGAGTCACTGATCAGCGTCGTACGGAAGGCCCGGGACCTGCAGGAGCGCTGCTCGGCCTGACCCGCCGACACACCCCTGGACCGATCCGTCCTGGACCCGCACGCCGAACTCTCGGCTTCGGCAACGGCGAAATCTTCTCAAACGGACCTCGGGGGGCCAGAACGCGGACTCCCGCATGACAGGGACGACCGTTGCAGAGTCTCCCCACAGCCGCCTCCCACCCTGGAGGATGACGTCCTCAAAGCCACGGCCCTGAAGAAGGCGCCCGAGCACTTGGACGCCGCCACTTATCTCCTGCAGTCATACGAGGACACGAAAAGGTCAGCGAGACGTCTCGCATCCCGACGTTTAGAGACTACTCGTCGTCACGTGGTCGAGACCGGCCGGGTTCGGGCTAGCCCGGGGAGACGGTCCAGCACCGTTCGGAGTTGTCCCACTGGATCGCACCACCATGGATCGTGCGAAAGAGTTTGAGCACGGTCTGCTGGATGGCAGGGTTCCCATTGATGTTGTCGTAGACCCAGTCCGAGCCGAACTGTTGCTCGATGAGGTAGACAGTCTCCTCCTGGTACAACGTGCCCTCGGCGCGGATTTTCCCGATGAGCCATTCGGCGACTGTCTGAGCAGTGGTCATTTCCGCAGGCTACAGCCGGGTGTGGACAGGTCGTACGACGGGACCGCCCCGACTTCCGTTGACCGGCAACCGCACCAAAAACCTCATCCTCGCCAACACAGCGAGCACCACCGCCACGGACACCTCTACTGACGACAGCGCCGACGAAGCCTGACCCACCGGCAGGGTCTCTGTCGCTCTGTCCCGGGCTCCGGCAACGCTCGGGCGGGGGGCAGCCAGTGACGCCGGACGG
Organism: Kocuria arenosa; assembly: GCF_042879215.1. Taxonomy (NCBI): domain Bacteria; kingdom Bacillati; phylum Actinomycetota; class Actinomycetes; order Micrococcales; family Micrococcaceae; genus Kocuria; species Kocuria arenosa. The sequence goes on from NZ_JBHZTA010000003.1 coordinate 11,548, forward strand.
TGCATGGTGCACGGGGTTCTACTTGGCGATCCTGCCCACGATCCGGCGGGACACCAGCCGGTCGATGCCGGGCAGGTGTGTCGAGCGTATGATCCAGCGGCGCAGGAGCAGTTGGGCGCGGTTGGCGGGAAGGAACGAGGCCGCCGCGCGTCGGCCCGATGCCTGCGCCACCTCCACCACCGGGTGCCAGCGTCGCTCGAACTCCGCCAGAGCCGGGCCGACCCCCGCCGCAGAGTCCACCGGCCCGAGGAGGTCACCCAGCAGGGCGGCCCCGGCGATCGCGAGAGACCCGCCCTGCCCAGCCAGGAGGGAGACCGCCCCGCCGGCGTCCCCGACCAGAACAGCTCTCCCCTTGTGCCAGCAAGGCATGATGGTTTGGGCGACGACGTCGTCGTAGGGGTGCTGCGGGCACAACTCGAGCAACCTGTCCACAGCCTCACCCAGACCGGTGAACTCTCGGCGCAGCCGCTCCTGGGTACCTTCAGCCCGCTCCGGCCCCTCGGCCGTGTTGGCGTCGCGGTAGACGAGGAAAGCCGCCACCTCGTCGGTGCGCAGACTGTACAGGCCGGCCATCCGGTCAACCGTGTCGGTGAGCACAAAGCGGTCCCGGAAGCGGGCGTTGAGGGCGGGATCGGTCGCGATGAAGGCTGCGGCGCGCATACCCAAGGGGCGCAGGTAGTTCTCCTCGGACCCGAACACGTGGTGCCGCACCTGGGAATGGACCCCGTCGGCGCCAATGACGAGGTCCGCTCTGAACACCGCCTCGGGTGAGCCATCGACAGTGACGCCGGCACCGTCGTCGTCGGTCCACGCACCACAGACCCGCGCACCGTAGCGCAGCTGCACACGGCCAGGAGCGACATCGTCGAGGGCGTCCAGGGCCGCGCGCTCCATGTCCGGACGCAGCAAACTCAACACCTTCTCACCGGCCAACCGGGCGAACTGGTCATAGTCGATACGCGCCCTCGGACGCATCTGACCGTCGACGTACTCAACCGCTTCAATGTCGTGAGCGACCGCCGCCAAGCGCGGGTAGAGCCCAACCCTCTCCGCGGCTTCGACCCCGGGGCCGAAAAAGTCCATCATGTACCCGTCCAGACGGGGCGCGGAAGATCTTTCCAAGACCTCGACGTCCCAGCCGGCCAACCCGAGCTGGCGGGCAACGACAAGTCCTGCGATACCCGCCCCGACAACTATCGCGTGCACGACACACCTCGATCATCACCTGACCCACGAGAGCCGCAGGCGACGGCCGCCCCCGCCGACAACTACTGCACCCATTCTTGGACTCTCCCCCTGGTTCGTCCAGACGGCAGGACACCACCAGGACCAGGCCCCGGGCTTTGGATAGCCACGGCACCCGCCACTTTCGCCCGGCACGATCACAAAAACTGACCGGTGAGTGGATAACCCCCACATCCCGCCGCGGGTACAGCACCAACCGCACAGCCGCCATCCCTCACCCAAAGCTTGTCCATCACCGCACACCAGCACTCAAACCATGGTCGAGCCACCCGTCAAAATGTCTCACAACCAGAACGTCTAACAACCCTTGACCTGCGAGACGTGCCAAAGCGCCGAAAGTTCCTAAGACTCGGTCTCATCTGTCGGCGACCCTCAGCAAATGCAGTGTCAGTCGAAGAATCGTTCATAGGCACTCTGCCGGGAAGGGTTCAACTCCCACCCAACGCCGACCCACGAGGCCCCGCTCCCCCGGGCGTCCTCCACGGCATCGTGCAGTGCAACGCCGGCCCCGAGTTCCAGCAGGCGCAAGAACCTCACTCGCTCCAAGGCTCGATCGGTGGCTTCCTCGGTCTTCGCGGCCGCCCACGCATCAGCGGCCATGCGCAGGAACTGGGCCACCACCACCCCGTCACGGTCGTTCACCGGCACGGAATGATCGGCCAGGGCCGCTCCCAGCTCCCATGACGCGTGCGGCGCCGTCACGCCCCGCTTTCCATCGTGCTCGAGCACGTCCACCTCCGGAGTGTCACGAGACCCTGACCCTGTGAGGCCTTCCTGACATCGCGGCAGGGTCGCGCACTCCAAGCCGGCACCAGGTTCCGCCTTTCTTCGTGCCGGCTCAAGTCTCGCAACCAAGACGTCGAGCAACCCTTGGCTTGCGGTACAGGTGGGCCTCAATTCATGACTACTCCGTGTTCGCGGTGCGAGCTCTCCGAGGCCGGCCGGCGCCCAGCAGAACGAGCTCGAAATTCATGACCACCCCGGCGTAGGCCGGGTTGGCCCACGGGCTCCCGAGAGCGGCCAACGCCAGGTATGAAACGGCGTAAACGGCCACGGCGGCGCTCAACAGCAAAGCCGCCGGTGAGCGATCCTTTTGCACGAGCATGGTGATGCCCAACACCGCCGGAGCGATCAGTCCTATCCCTCCGATGAAGATAGTCGAGATGGTGAACCACCACGGGAAGCTGCCCCCTCGGTCCTGCCGGAGCTCACCTACGTCCACACCGGGTATCGCCCACGCAGTGTCGAAGGCCAGGTAGGCAGCCGAGGCCGCGATGATCAGCAGGCGCAGCACCGTCCGTGACCTGCGGCCGGCGTCGATCACCGACCCGTTGTGCACCAGCACCACGATGATTCCCACACTCGCTGCCATGAAGACGAGCCGGAAAATCCACCCCAGCATCGAGGGGTCCGACTGCATGACGACGGAGAAGTGTCCGGTCGTGGCCCACGTGGCGGCATCCAGCACGGTGAGCGTGGAAGCGAACGCGACCAGCACGACGGCCACTTTGTTGACTGATATCATCATTTGCTCCTGAGAATTGGCCGGCCCGCGTCCTCAGGCCATCAGCGTAATCGGCTCCTTTCGGGGGAATTCAGGAATTAATTGAGATGTCTTTCGATGAGTCTCGGTCAAGGGGATATTCTTACTATGAGGACGGGTCCCACTGGTGAGAAATTCGGAGAACCCGAGGCGGCCCCTTGCCTGGTTCAACAGAACTTACGGCGCTTGTCTGTCACCGGGTCGGGGAGGCTGGTTGCCGCCCACGGCGGAAGCGGGATCGGCATGACGGCATCGTGCCTGCTTCCGCCCCCTGGCACCGCGTCCCTGGGGTCATGACTGTCAGGACCCGGCGCGGACGGGGGAACAACCGCCACCACCAGCAAAGGTGAACTGGTGGGAGGGGAAGAGCTATTGAACGCCGCACCCGCGACGGCGAACACCCCATAGGGGCCGGCACCGAGACGCTGGTGACAGCGGGTGGAAAATCTCCGCAGAGGACTGCCATGGACGATCGGGCAATCGCCACAGTACAAGCTCGCCTGATGCGCACCACGATCAGCAATACCGGACTGAGCGTGCACCACCTATGGGCGGCATACGTGCACCTGGGCGGTGAGATCGCCGAACTGGAGATCGACGCCTACCTGCACCACGCCCTGCACCTGCCGCCCCACCACCGAGACACCCTGGTGCAGGCAACCAACCAACTGGTCCCGCGGGCCCGAATCCCGTACAGCCGTGATCTGCACCCGGAGACGCACCCGCCCCAGGCATGACACCGACGGTGCCCGCAACCCCGTCCACCAGAGCACCATCACCAGGGGTCAGAAATGCCGGAAAGATAGTGCCACCGTGCGGTGGTCTAGATAATCAACCCGGGGACTGCCCCGGCGCTGCCTCACTCCCGACACATGAGAACCAAGACGACTACGACCTCCGTGCTGATCCGCAGACCAAGAACCGGCATCTGAGAATATCAAGGGCCTGCAATACTTAAGTCTCGTAACCGTACTGGCTCATAACCCATGGGATACAAGACGCCACTTCGTCCGGGACTCTTTGCGGGATCGGCACCGGCATCGCTCCGTCTCCCAACTGTCCTAACTGGCAAGTTTCTCGACATGGACGTCCAGAAAGCCTCTTAATCCTCGGATGTCTCCCGCTTGGGGTTGGGCGCCGCGGCTCGTGGTCGAATGGTCGGGCGGCCCCTGCCGGGGCCGTAGAGCCGTCCTTACCCCACGGAGTCACGATGACCATCACACCCTCGGACCACTCCACTGATGTCCTCGTGATCGGCGGCGGCAATGCCGGGATCTCCCTGGCCGCACGACTGCGCCGCAAGGGCATCACGGATATTGTGATCGCGGAGCCGAAGTCCACGCACCACTACCGGCCGATGCTCTCCTACGTGGGCGCCGGACTGAAGACCGTGCAGCAGATGTCCCGAGCTCAGCACCGCGTGATGCCCCGCGGCGTGCGATGGATCCAGGACCGTGTCCAGGCACTGGATCCGGCGGCACGGACGGTCACGCTGTCCTCCGGCGAGCACATCGGCTACCGCGACGTCGTGATCTGCGCGGGCTCCACCCCGGACTGGGACCGCGTCCCCGGCAGTGCCGAGGCGATGGCCGGCCCGCACGCCTCGACCAACTACACCGTGGAGCTGGCCCCCAAGACCTGGGAGCTGATCCGCGGGATGCACCACGGCCGGGCGCTGTTCACCATCCCGGACGGACCGGCACCCACGCCGCAGATCGGGCAAAAGATCCTCTACCTGGCCTGCAACTACTGGCAGCGCCAGGGTGTCCTGCAGGACATCGAGGTGACCCTGCTGACGCCCACCGCCACCGTGTTCGGCCAGCCGGACGTGGACCGGGTGCTGCAGCCCTGGGTCCAGCGCTACGGCATCACGGTCCTGACGAGCGCCCACGTGCAGTCGATCGACGCCGGCTCCCGCCGCCTACGGGCCACGGTCGACGGGACGCCCCGGGACCTGTCCTACGACCTGCTGCACCACTGCCCCGTCCATCGGGCCCCGGCCTGGATCGCCGACGCGGGACTGGGTGCCGCACTGGGCCCGGGCACCGCTTGGGACGGCTACGCGGACGTGGATGCACAGACCCTGCGCCACCGCCGTGTGCCCACCGTGTGGGCCTGCGGGGACGCGGCCGCACTGGAGACCACCTCCTCCGGCGGGGCACTGCGCCACCAGACGAAGGTCCTCACCGAGAACCTCCTGGCCACCCGTGATGGCCGGGAGCCCACGGCCTCCTACAACGGGTACACCGTGACCCCCGTGACGGTGCAGCGGGGCCGGGCCGTGCTGGCCGAGTTCGACCGGGACAACGAACTGGCGCCCAGCATCCCCGGCGTGCCGCTGCTGGCCCCAAACCGCGCCTCCTGGTTCTTCGACCTCGAGGTTCTCCCCCAGGACTACTGGAACGTGATCCTCCGGGGCTTCTAGTGGGCCGTTGCGTCCAATAGGTGGGGGTATGGGTGGCGGGTGCGGGCGTCGCTGGTGATGAAGTGCCAGTTCACGTGCCGTTGCCCGGCACTGGTGAGGTTCTGCCAGGCGGTGAGCTCGCGGTTGAGAACCGCGAGGTCGTCGATGCGCCGATTCAGGCATTGGTGAGTCAGGGCGGAGAGCTCGACATCGGCGATGTTCAGCCAGGACCCATGCTTAGGGGTGTGGAGGATTTCCAGGCGCTCGGCCAGGGCCCCGGCCGAGGGACGCCCACCCAAGACCGGTCAACCCGTCGCGCGCCTCGAGCCCGACCGGCCCGACGACTCCGATCGAGCCACATGACCTCGATGCCGCCATTTAGCTCCGTCAGACCACCGTCACTTCTCGCTGCAGTTAACAGTGCGGGCACAAAACAGTTCGACGAGACGTCTCGCAGCCCATGCCTACCAAAACGCATCGCTGCGCGGGCCTCGAGATAATGCATGCATACGGTGCCATGAATGCGATGCATACAATGTGGCGCATCCGACGATTACAGGAGGGCCTATGCCATTCGAGGTGTTTGACAAGAGGATGACTCCGCTGGCCAAGGCGCCCAGTGTCACCATCCAAAAGCGCGGCGTGATCTCGCTGAACAAAGCCGCTCACGACCTGGTGGACAACGCCGAGACGGTGGAGCTGCTCCACGACCGTGACCGGAAAGTCATGGCGCTACGCGCCGCCGACGATTCCTCCCCGCACGCCTATGCGGTGCGCAACGGCTCCAAGCGCGGCCCCGGCCAGGCCATTGTCTCGGCCACCGCCTTCACCCAGAACTACGGCATCGACACCACGGTCACCAGGAGGTGGAAGCCGTTCATGGAGGAAGGAATGCTCTGCGTGGACCTGAGCGAAGAGGGCACTGTCATCACCGGCAACCGCGCCAAAACCTCTCCGCTCACTGAGGCGGCGGAACCGGCGGCGAACATCGACGCCGCCGCTTCCCGGGAGGACCCGGCCGGCGATGACACCACCGACGATTCCTGACCCCCCGTACGCCAGTACAGCCCTGTTCTACGACCCGCTCACCCGACAGGCCCCCTCACCCATGGCCCAGAAGGTTGAAGTACGCCTTGAGGACCACCTCGGCGGCGGCCCCGCCGACCGCACCCTCACCTTCGCTCTGGACGGCAAGGATTACGAGATTGACCTCTCCACTACCAACGCCGAAAGGCTGCGCGAGGTACTGCGCCCCTACGCCGCCGCCGGCGGCAAGACCACCCGCGGTGGAGGCCCTCGCAGCACCCGCGCCCGCCCCGCGGGCAGCGACCCGGACACCGCGAGAATCCGCGCCTGGGCCAAAGCCAACGGCCACCAGGTGTCCGACCGCGGCCGCATCCACCAGCACATCCGCCACGCCTACTCCGCCGCCCAGAACTAGCAACACCACGCGAGGGGAGGACCGGTCGCCCGGTCCTCCCCCAGCTCTGCTTGCTCGCCCCCCGAGATGGCCCATCGCACCGGGTAGCGATGGAGCGGATCAGGGCGCCGAGGTGCCGGAGGTCGCCTCCTCCGTCGTGGTCTCGGCTGCTTGGTCGAGCAGGTCGCACAGGTCGAAGACGTACTCGGTGGAATTCTCCAGGATCTCCGCCGAGACCACCGCTGGCAGCTCTCCTCCGGGCTGGGGCGCGGCGGCGAAGGTCACGGTCTCGGTCAGGCGCCCGGACAGATATACGAACGCCTCGGGCAACCCCGCCTCGGCGAAGGCCGCGGCCTCGGCCTCGTCGAAGGCCACCACCACCCACGTGCCGGGCCAGTCGTAGGTCACGCTTCTCCCGTCAGCGGAGTAGGTCTCGAACCCCGACTCGGTCAGGGCCAACTCCTCCAGCCTCGCCCCGTCGGAGGCCCGGGTGAGGTCCACCGTAGCCACACCCCGGTACTCCACCACGGTGTCGCCCTCGGCGGTGACCAGCGCACGGTATTGGGTGGTGTCGATGTCCCCGATCGAACGCGTCACCTCGGACCCACACGCTGGAAAGGTCCAAGGTTCCGAAAACGAGGCGGGAAGAGCGCGGAACTCCCCATGGGTGCTGGGCGGGGGCCACTGCTGTGGATCTGCTTCCGCCGCAGCCCCGGAGGCCGTCGGGGCGAGCAGGCCGATCACCAGGACAGCACCCGCGCCGACGAGTCGATGAACAGGGAACATAATGGGACCCTCCGTGCTGGACACCGAGAGCAGCACACGCCGAGAGCCCAGAACAGGGCCCGGCGGCGGTCCCACGGCGTGAATCTATGTGGTTCTCAGACACAAGGAGCACCTTGTCTCACGAGGGCTCCCTGGCGGTAGCGGCCCCCCGAACCCCGGGGGACTGCGATCGGTACCTCTCCACGGGATCGAAGCGCTCTCCACTCGGCCCGTACCTTCAGTGTCCCCGCGGGAACAGAAAAGGTCCCGGAACCCCTACCGGACAAGGCGCGATCGTTATGGCCCGCCCTACTTCACATGTCACAAAGTCGCCACAGCTGTCCATTCACCAGGAGGCCACGACACCGCCCCTGACCCATAAGCGATCGCTGTCCGGGGCTCTCACGCAACTTTCATACCCCCGAAACGACTCCCATGATCACGTCAATTCACCCCGGGACTGCCTCACCACCCGACCGCCTCATAATCCCTTGCGCTGCGAGACGGGTGGTTGACGCAGTCACTAGCCTGACCCGCCCGGCCCTCTTTTTTACTCGCACGCTCACCAAGTTCAGGCCCACCCTTAGCCAGTCGATCGGGCCGTTCTGGCCGAATTGCTCGAGCATGGCGTAGTAGAACTTCTCCGACACGCCGACTTATGTCAGGCCCGTAGCCTGCGCCAGCAGGTGATCCCGGGCCTGACGCTTAGCTCGGACGTCAGTTTCTTCCAGGCGACACTGTTCCCGGTCACGAACAGGATGCCCTCCAGCTAGGCCGGTCATCCACCTATGGTCTGCTGGTCCGCCCCTTCTTCGCCGATAGGGGAAGGGGATCAGTGGTTCCGGCAACCTTTACGACTGGACGCTGACCCGCCTCTCAGGAGTTCTCTGCCTGGCCATAAAAACCATGATCGTCATCGACTCGAAGCCCTCGCCATCCCCCACCCAAGATATTGAAATCATTTATAGGACCTCGGACTCCCCGCGCGCACCGAACAGTGGCGACGCCCTGCCATCGGTCGACCCCTTGGTACCACTCGGGATGTACGTCATAAGTCAACCTGCAGGTGGACGTGAGAATCGGATCAAACTACCAGAATGAATTTACGCCGGATGGTTTTAAAGTCCGGATGAATGCAATAAACAAACATGTCATTCAACGCTTCGAGAGGAGGGTTACGACAGTTTTTTACTGGAAGTGCAGGGCCATTATTATCGCGGCTCGTATTTTGCAAAGAATCCAATTTCCAAAATAGGGCAAGGCTTGACGAAACCCTGTTCACCGGTAAGCACCAGGCTGCACAAGCTCAGCTTATGTCCATCACGAAGAAATCACCCGGGGTCAAATTTATTCAAGGATAGCAGGCGAATAAATATGTTTGATATTCGAGCTTTTCGTAGGAAGGTAGTCTCTACCTCGCGGGCAGCGGCCACGGTTGCGGCCGTGTCCGTTGCAGCAGTGACCGTCCCGACGATTCTCGCTCAACCAGCGCAGGCCACGACGACAGAATGGGGATGTAGCGTCACCCCGCACAGGCCTGAACATAATGGTTTCAATTCTGCAGGCGTCAAGCAGGTGAAGTTCCCATTGCACATTAAGTGCAAAGAAAATCGCACCATCCATTGGCAGCAAAGGTATTATGAATCCGACGGAGCCACCAGTGATCATGCTGGCGGCTACAATGGAACATGGAATTTCCATCAAGCGGGAAGCAAGACCTTCAACCCGTCGAGATCCCTGCCAAATACTGAATCCGGCGACGAGGAGATGTACCAACAGGCGCGTTTTAAGGTCTGCTCCAATGACGTCTGTTCACCCTGGACCTCCTGGGAGAAGTCCGGCATAAGGGTAATGCCGAACTAAAAAAATTCTGGTGCGTTGAACTTGGGGGTTACGAGTTACTTCGCTGTGCAGGTCGTGTGGTACGTCAGGATTTTATAGGAGCATTTGAAGGTTGAACTGCCTTCGCCGCAATGGTCCCCGCACCTATTAAGTACGGGGACCATTGCTCATTTTTTTGAACAATGCTCTTCCGTTCCAGCCTTACCTGAGGCCTTCGGGAGACCGCGTTTTTGGATTGTCGCTCAATAGGGCGGGATGCTTCATGAGCAATGGAGCAAAGCACGCACTTGTCTCGCAAGCTTGTCATCTCATAACCCTTGCTTTCCCAGACGCCCACTTCGCCGTTATCGGCTCCATTCGGCACCGGATTTCATCCACCGCAATTTGCTCGCTGTCACAGCAGTCTTGCCGGCAGGACGTCACCGCAGTGCCTCCCAGCTGGGCCGGATATGTCATGATCCCGGTCGCTCTTGACCCGTCGGCGCACCGGGCCCATCCTGACGTGACCTGGCGATACACCGGGTGGTCGCCGAAGAACTCCGTCACCGCGTCCTGCGGCCGCACCCGCTTCCGGGGGGATGACGGGCCACCGGCCGCACGATCCGGGAGCACGGCGGGACGGGACAGCTGAGAAGCTGTCCCGCCCCGGTTTCCTCACCGACCAGCCGCAGTCTGCCCGCGTTCCTTCCCGCAGGTCTTCTGGAGCCATCCCACCTGCGGGTTGGCTTGAGGGTCGCTCCGACCGGGCAATCACCAGGCGGGCGTCACGCCGCATTACTCACCCAACGGTCCGGGAGCCGTGTGCGCCTCGGGGCCTGCAGCGCCGAAGGAGCCGACCATGCCCCTGGAACACCCGATCGAAATCAAGATCACCGTCGGCGGCGATCCTGCCGAGTCTCCCCCGGGCACCGTCGACAAGGCCGTGCAGGACCTGGAGCTCTCTGGCGGCCGGGCTCGGCGGATCTGGTTCCTCGAGGACCTCACCCCCGGTCTGCCCCAGCACCTGCCGATGCTGGAGACCGGACAGATCTTCCGGGTCCGCCTCGACGAGAAGAAGAACGGCAGCTGGGAAGCCGACGCCACCGTGAAACTGCGCCCGGCACGCCGCACGCAGCTGCCCCGCCCCTGGGACCGAGCGCACACGGCAGATGACGAGACCGACGGCTACGAGTACCGCATCGAGGAGGACTGGGCGGGGACACGACGGTCCCTGGCCGCCTCCTTGAAGGTCGACATCCACCCCGATCGGCTGACACCAGGGCAGGCACCCCGAGACAGTCTCCGGGGCGGGTTCCCACCCCAGGAGGTGTTCAGCGAGCACCACCACAAGTTCCTGGCCGCCTGCGCCGATCTTCGTGTGGTCCTGGACGCGCTCACTGCCCTGGGCCCCATCGAGGCCACCCGGTGGAAGGACGTGGAGGTCGGGAAGTTCACCACGATGGTGGAGCGATGGGCCCTCGAGGGGTTGGACTTCCTCGAGCTGTCGATCCAGCTCGAAGCAGGCAGCGAGGAGGACCCACTCGATCGCCTGATCGCCTTCTCGACCGCCGTAGCCGCCCGCGGGCTGAACCGCTTCAGCCGTCAGGAAACCAAAACCCGCCGCGTTCTCGAGCACCTCGCCCACCGTGCCGGCGCCTGAGCGCACACCCCCGAACCCACCAGGATCCGCGGAACCCCAGGCGCGTGCCGGGACCAGGAAGCGCCTGCACCGATCCGCGGCAAGGATGCCCGGACTCAGGGGGCCCCGGTGATGCGGATGAGGGCGGTGTGCACCGCCTGAGCCTTCGGGGTCCTCATCGCCTGGAGGTGCGCGCAGATCTGCTGGACCGTCTGCGGGTCCAGGCGGTGACCTTCGGCGCTGTCCCGGCACACCGTCCAGTCCACCGCGGCCGCGTAGCGGTCACTGATCAACGGCTCGTGGACGGGACAGTACTGATGCAGCGGTGCCGTGGTCAGTTCCGGAAAGGTCGCCGCCGTCCAGGCCACCACCGGAAGGACGGTCACGGCTTCCTGACCGCACCCACTCACCGCACAGGCTATCCCCGACGTCATGGCGCTACTGTGCCGGGACGAACCGGCCCACCGATAGAGGTCCGTGCATCTTCATGTGTTTATGAAGCCGTTCTCCCCCACCCGACGGGGAGGAGTAAACCGCCTTCACCTCCAGCGGTGACCGCTGGAACGGGTGCTCGCGGATTCCCCGGGTGAAAACCCCGGGGGTGCGCAGCTGGTCCTGCCCACGCACCAAGACACCCCGTGATCTATCACCCCGGACGTAGCCGCAGCTTCCGAGCCATAAGTATTCGTGGAGCGTCAGGGGAAAGAATCGCTGGGGAACACAACGAGCAAAGTGAGAGCCAGGGGTTTTGAAAGCTCCGGCGCGAGGGATCGAACCTCGGATTGCTGATCCAAAGTCAGCCGTGTTGCCGCTACACCACGCCGGAATGGTGTTGAGCGGGAACGCGAAGGAGCTAGCGCCGTCGCCGCTCAACAAGCAGCACGCGTTGGCGTTGCTCTGGGTGGTTGCGGCAGAAGTTCACGGCCCCAATATACAAGGCGAACCCACGGCTTGGCCGGTGGCTCGCATCCCCCAGGCCCGAAAGCGAGGAAAGCCTCCACCGACCCAGACGGTTATCGCCTTGGACAGCCACGGCGTGTCCGACCCACTCGTCGAGGTCGCCACGCTCGGGCGGAGCCAGATTGTGATGCAGCCCCGGGTGGTGGGGGGTGGTGGCTCCGGAGGACGATGGTGAGGGTGCAGAGCAACCATGGCGTGACCGCGGTGCCGACTGACTCTGCCGAGGGCTAACACGGTGCTGCGGAAGGCGTTCCGGGAGGAACTGATGGACATCATCGCTGATCCCTGTGAGTCCGCGCAGGCTTCCGTGCAGGCGCGGATCGAGCAGGTCCTGGATGCTGTGGCAGCCAAGGACTTCGACCGTCTGGCGTCCTACCATCTGGCGGGACCGAAGTTCACGAAGTTCGACGACGTCGAGCCGTTGGACCGCCAGGACGCCGAAACCGGTATGCGGCTGGAGGCGGAGCAGTTCACCGGGATGGAGGACTTCCACGGCCGGTTCGATGACCTGAAGATCGATGTGTTCGGCCCCGTGGCGATCACCACCGGGATTTTCGTGTGGGACTGCCGGGTCGAGGGGGAAGTCGCCTCGGGCCGGACCCGATCGACCTTGGTCTTCGTGAACAGCAACGAGCAGTGGTTGATCGCCCACGAGCATCACTCCCCGTTCCCCACCAAAAGCTGAGAGACGGTTGCAGCCGGCTGTCGACGCCGATCACCGGCGACGGCATCTCGGCAGGCCCTCCACGGAAGTGACCCCCGTCAGGCCGTCGCACCGGGATCGGACTCGGCGACAGTGACCGGCCCAGCGGTCACCGGCTCCGGGGGCCGGGGTGGGAGGTGGCGGTAGAGGGTGGTGCGCGTGATCCCGGTCTTGGCCGCGATCTCCGCGATCGTGTGCCCGCTCTCGCGCAGATGCGCCGCGTAGGCCAGCTTGTCCGGGTCCACCACCGAGGGCCGCCCGATCCGCCGGCCCTTGGCGGTGGCCACCGCCCTCGCGTGAGCGGCGCGCTCGAGGGTGTAGGTGCGTTCCATCTGCCCGAACAACGCCAGCAGCACCACCGCCAGCTGAGCCATCGGGTCGTTGGGGTTGGTGGAGTCGACTTTGATCGGGTCCGCCAGATTGCGGACCCCGACCCCTCGCTCGGCGAGGTCGTGGATCAGATTCAGAGTGTCGCGCACGGCGCGCCCGAGCCGGTCCAGGGTGTGCACCACGATCACATCGCCCTCCCGGGCGTAGGCCAGGGCCGTGGTCAGCCCGGGGCGGTCGGTGGTGGCCCCGGACTTCTTGTCCACATAGATCCGCTCGGGCGCGATGCCGACCTGCCGGAGGGCATCGATCTGCCGGTCGAGGTCCTGTTTGGCCGTCGAGACCCGCGCGTACCCTAAATCCATGCGGTCAGCGTTCCGGAACTCGACTCCGTACGAACTAAATAAAACATCGCTTTTGACCTAACTTATGGGACACGACTCGCCGACCATGGACCTCGAAGAAGAAACTCAGTCCAGACCGTCCCACTACCAAGGACGTGGGACGGTCGCCCGAGAGCGATCAACACGTCGATCACCTCGAGCTCGGCCGGTCCGACGACTCCGATCGGGAGGCAAGACCTCGACGCCGCCATTTAGCTCCGCCAGAACACCGCCACTTGTCGCTGCGGTTCACAACATGCGGGCGCAAATTTCTTGGACGAGACGTCTCGCATCCCATCGCTTGAAAGACATTCGGTAGTGGGAAGGGGGTGCTCTCCCATCACCGCATCTATACGATGGAAACTTTCCGTCATAAAGTTCGAGTATGAATGCATACCACCACGGAGACCTGCGACGGGCAGTGCTGGATCGCGCCTTGGAGGTGGTGGCCCAGGACGGTCCGGCGGCGCTGAACCTGCGGGCGATCGCCGGGGACATCGGAGTCAGTCACACCGCCCCGCGCTATCACTTCAGCGGTCGCCGGGGAGTGCTGACGGCGATCGCCGCCGAAGGCTTCGAGAAGCTGCGTGACCGCCTCTCCCAGTTGCGGCGGGAGAGAGCTCCTTTCCTGGAGCTGGGGGTGGCCTATGTGGAGTTCGCCCTGGAGCACCGGGCCCACTTCGCGGTGATGTTCGATCCCTCACTGCTGGACACCGACGATCCGGCGTTCGTGGAGGCCTCCGACGGCGCCTTCGCCGAGCTGCGCATCGGCGTCGATACTCTGAGCGCCCCGGATGCCCAGGAGGATGCTGCGGCTGCGGTCATCGCCGCCTGGTCGCTGGTGCACGGATTGGCGACTCTCGCCCTGACGGGAAACCTCGACCGGGCCCGCATCCGGGACCTGGTCGCCGGCGGGGATCTGTCCTCCATCACCCGACGCGCAGCGGGAATGCTCTACGGCTCCCCTGCTCGCAACGACGGTGCGTGATGGGCCGGCTGCTGCACACCGTGGCCGTGGTGACCGCCGTGGTCCTGTCCACGAGTGCGGCCACGATCGTCATCACCGCGCAGCTGGATCCCGGCTGGCAACAGCGCAGAGCACTGGAACAGCTCCACCCCGATCACCTGGTGGAGGCGCCGGCGACGCCCGACCTCGAGGTCATCCACACCGAGGTCGCTGTCCCACTCATCGGCGGGGACACCTCGGCCGCGCTCGTCTCCCCTGCCGGCCCAGAGCCTGCGACCACGGGGGTGGTTCTGGTCGGCGGCTCGGGACCCTCGACCCGTCGCCAGCTCCTGCCCCTGGCCGATGAGCTGGCGGCCAGGGGCGTGGCGGCGCTGACCTACGACAAGGGCGCCGGCGACTATTCCCTGACCCACCGTGACTACGATCAGCTCGGCGCCGACGCCCCGGCGGCCGTCATCACCCTCAGGCAGAAGACAGGGATCGATCGGATCGGCTTGCTGGGAATCAGTGAAGGCGGATGGGTCGTCACTGCAGCGGCCGCTGAGCCGGGTACCCCGATCGACTTCGCCGTGCTGGTCTCCGCCCCGGTCGTCAGCCCATTGGAGCAGATCTCCTGGACCGTCGACCGCCGTATCTCTGACGCACCACCAGGCCTGCGCCGGATCCCGGCCAGCGTGCTGGCCGCAGGACGCACCATCCTCGACTATCTCGATTTCGACTCCACCCCACGACTGGAGAACATCCAGGTTCCCGTGCACGCAATCTGGGGGGCAGCGGACTCGACCGTGCCCGTCAACGCGGCCTACCGCAGACTTTCCTCCACCCTGGAGACACCGCTCACCGCGACCATCGTGGCGGCTATGGGACACGACCTGATGCCCGGTACGAGCCGCTGGGCCCCGGCCCTCACCGCGTGGATGAACACACCCACCGCTCCGGTACTGACCGGGGTGGAGCCCGACAGGGCCCTGGGGGTCGCCGTGCCACCGCGGAGCATCTGGTTCACCGATCCCCGTCTCCATCTCGCCCTGACGACCGCGACCACCCTCACGGCTGGGCTACTGCCCTGGCGGCACCAGTCACCCCGGACGACAAGGTGAACGACATGGACAACGCACAGCTCATCTCGACCGGCACGATCCTGCTCACGGTCGTGGCCATCGCCTACGGCGGGTCGTTCCTGCTGCGCATCGTCAACGGCACAGCACCGGCCAACGACCTGCAGAGGACCTATTACCGGGCCGGACACGCCCACGCCGGGGTGCTTGTCATCCTCGGACTGGTCGTCCAGCTGTATCTCGCACAGGCACCGGTCGCTCCCCTGCTGGCGCACCTGTCCAACGGCGTCCTGTGGGCGGCGATCCTCATGCCGGCAGGATTCTTCCTCAGCGTCATCGGTCAAGACCCGAAAAAACCCAACCGGCTGCGTCACCTCATCCCCGCCGGCGGCACCGTGCTCACCATCGGACTGATCTCCGCCGGCGTCGGACTCATCGCCGCAGGAACCAGCTGATCTTTTCAACAGACCCCTTCAGGGCCAGCCCTGGCCTGTCACCCAAGAACCTGCAGGAACACCTGCAGCACCAGCACAATCACGATCACGATCACGATCACGAGGAGACATCATGAGCCCGCAGTTCCGCGGAGGACTCAACCTTGCCATGAAACTGCCCAAGGCCCAGTTCGAGGCGACGGTGGCGTTCTACCGCGACGTCCTCAACATGGAGGTCACCGAAGTGCCCAGCCAGAGCCTGGACGGGACGGTGCCCCAAAGCGTGTCCATTCCGTTCGGTCCGGTCACCTTGTGGCTGGACCGAGTGGACAACTACGCCCAGGCCGAGATCTGGCTGGAGCTGTTCACCGACGACGTCGAGACCGCCACCCAGCACCTGGCCCAGCACGGGGTGCCCACCCAGGACGAGCTCGAGGCGCTCCCGACCGGCCTGCAGGCGCACTGGATCAGCAATCCGGCAGGCATTCCCCACGTACTGCGCCATCCCGACTCCTGAGATCCCTCTTTGGCCAGAAGAAGGCGCGCGGTTGCCCGCCAGGCTCCAGGAGGACCAAACCGAGAAATGCTCTCACGAGACATCTCGCATCCCTTGGCTTGGAACACGACCCGATGTCACATTGCTCAGCCTGCTTCCATAGTCATCAGCCCAGGGCCTACCCTGGTCAATCATCACCGAGCTCCCTCCGGCCCGCCGGCGCGACCCCGCCCCAGGTCGCCACCACGAGACAATCCGTCGTCTGCAAACAGGAAAAACGCATGACCACCTCTGCACCTGGGGCTCTGGCCGTCGAGCTGCACCTCGCCTCTCCCACCCAGTGGGTCGCCACCTACTACCCCATGGCGGTCACCCCCGCGGGCCGCTGGGCCGAGGTCACCTGGGATCTGCACCAGCATCTGATGCCCACCACGTCCGCCCTACTGGAGCCGGCCCGGTGGCTGGAAGCGCGCAGCCCCGACCCCGACCACCCCTGCTACGCCGGCCATCAGGCCTGGGCCGCCCACCTGGCCGCCGGCTACGTCATCGCACTGGCCGTCCATGACACCGAGGCCAGTGAGGCGCCCCTCTCGGCCCAGGAGGCGCAACTGTTGCGAGAGGACACGTTCGTCGTTCCGGCCGGTCAGCTCTCGGAGTGGGTGCTCGATGATCTCAGGGGCGAAACCGCAGACGTCTGCGGCTGATCCTGCGCACAGACCAGCCCTTCTCGCTCCGCAGCCCGCCCCGGCCACCGCTATTCACAACTGCACATTGATGTGTCCTGTTGTGAACACCACCACATCCCCGAAATTGCCGGACGGGGCGGGGACGAGCATCCTGGCCTATCAGGGGGACAGGGGATCTGCATCAGACCATCCTCCCGCTTCTGACGCGTCGACCGGTTGCACCGTGGTTCCGGGGGGATCCGAGGTGCGAGCCAGACAATGGTCCGCGACGAAGCAGCACGGGGCGGGGTGGCCGGGGGGCCACCCCGCCCCTGCCACACCCGAGCTCGACACCACAGCGACCGCAGGCGAATCCACCCTCCAGAAGACGCCTTTCAGCCCAGCCTCAGGCCGACGAGTCGTCCCTCCACCCCGGCCAGGCCAGGCACTTCCGAGCGGAGTTGCCCCCGGAGGAACCCGCCTCTTCGAGCTGCCCTCCCCTGGACTCGCCAGGTCATGCGCTTCCGCCACGGCACGAAACCTCTGGTCAGCCACCCTCACGGTGCTTCACACTGGTGCTGTGGCGGAAGGCATTTCCCACACAGAAGGCCGGACACCATCCCATGTCCGGCTTTCTGCATACCCAGCACACCGCTCATCGACGCCGCGGATGACGCTGGTCGAGAATGACCTCCGAAGGAAGGCAGCTAGCCGGCAAGGCGAGCGCTTTGGTGGGCAGGCCCCACACCGCGCACGGCGACAGTACTGCGTGCACCGACTCGGCAATCCGGCAAGGACATCAGAAGCGTGTGCCGGGCTTGTCCCATCCGCCCAGCACCACCGGCTCGAGGGCGGGTTCGAGATAGTCCACATCGCCGGTCGAGACGAGAGCGCCGGGGGCGTGCCCGTCGGCCTCACAATGCACCAGCACGACCATGCCCAGCTCAGCGGGTTCATAGGGGGCGCACAGCACCGTCTCACCGGCACGCAGATTCAACCCCGGCCGATCAACGCGCATCCTGTAGCGGGACAGCTCGGAAACATCGACCCAGGGCATCGGATCGAAGACAAGGCCGACGCCGATGCCCGGTGAGCTCGGCACAGGCCCGGCGCCGGACAGGACGGGCAGCAGATCACAGACACTCATGGCAGTGGTCCTTCAAGTGGTCGAGTGCACCAGGAGCTACAACGAGCTCAGGTGTCGGCGGGGATACTCGACGACGCTGTCCACTTCCAGGCTAGGGTTTCCCACCAGACAAGAGAAGCCGGCTGTCAGACCTGTCATCAGCTGTTCATCTTCCACCGAGACATCAGCACCATGCGTCCGCCGGAAGAACAGCGACGAGACGTCTTGCAACTTTTGACGTCTGAAACGTCTGCTGCAGCCTCGGACCTCCCCGATGCGTGACAACTGCGCGCAGAGCCGGTCCGCCCTGCAGGTTGCCGCCACTGGCAGACCGGGCAGGACCGTTGCTACCCAGGGCACCGAGGGCCATGTCGCGCCACCAGCCCGAGGCAAGCGACCACTGCCGGGGGCGGCGACCTCGTGGCGCGCGCCCTGACAGGTCTCGACCACGAGTGGCATCGCTGCGGCCGATGCGAGAGCCCGGACTAGACTGGGTCGCGTCGATGCCGGCACGGCACATCTCGGCAGCTGCCACGGACCGATTCAAGGGGCGTGATCCGATGAACGATCGCCATGAGGAAGACGCGGGACCGAAGCTGCTCTCGGGGGCAACCCTCAGATCCCCAAGGGTGAGGGTGACGGCCCGGTGCAGGACTACATCGCGGCCATGCCCGGTTGGAAAAAAGATCTCGGGCGAGACCTCGACGACCTGATCGTGCACACGGTCCCCGAGGTGCACAAGGCCGTGAAATGGAACCAGCCGTTCTACGGGTTCAAGGACGAGGGCTGGTTCCTGTCGTTCCGGTGCTACACGAACTATGTGCAGGTGCAGTTCTTCAAGGGGGCCTCGCTGGATCCGGTGCCGCCCAAGGCCTCCAAGCACGCGGAGGTGCGCTACCTGGACATCCGCGAAACCGATGAGCTGGATGCAGTCCCGCTGCGGTCCTGGATTGAGCAGGCCAGCAGGTTGCCCGGCGAAAAGCTGTAGCCCAGCTGCTGGGCGGGCTCGAGTCCGGAGTCCGTTCTTCGTCGAGCATGCCGACAACAGTGCACTCCAAGGAAAAGGCGGAGGGGCAATGATCGCCACTATCGCCCAGGTCACCGACTTCGATCAGTTCCTGGGCACCTTCTCGACCATCGGCGTCGAGAAACGGAAGGAGCACGGGTGCAAGGGTGCCTACCTGTTCCGGGATCCCGATGACCTCAACCGGGTGTGGGTCGTCTTCGACTGGAAGATCGAGGACTACCAGAGGTTCCTCTCCGATCCCGAGATCCCGGCCATCGCACGGGAACTCGCCCTCGCCGAGCCACCGGTGAAGATCGACCCCATTGCGCAGTACGACGCCTGACTCATCCGACTCGACTGCCGGCGGGCGGCGGCGGAGCCTCGGAATCGGGGTTGTCGGGGTCGTTCGTGTCCGGATGTGACGCCGGCGCTGATGCGGCCGCCACGCGTTCCGGGCCACCCTTGAGGCATGCCCCCCGCCCGTTTCCGCGGGGCGCGCACCACCAGAGGGAGTCCTTGATGAGCTCGTCCAACATTTCCCCGGCCGCTCTGGCGGAGCTCGGTCAACAGGTCACCGGGCCCGTGCTCACCGTGCAGGACGATGGCTACGAGCGGGAGACCTCCGCCTACAACCTCGCGACGGCGATCCGCCCGGACGTGGTGGTGGGAGTGGCGGACGCCGGCGACGTCACCACTGCCGTCGCCTGGGCGGCTGTCCATCGCGTGCCCGTCGGTGTGCAGGCCACCGGCCACGGCGCCGACCGGCCCATGCAGGGAGGCCTGCTCATCAACACGGCCCGGCTGCAGGAGTGCACGGTGGACCCGGACACCCGCACCGCGCGCGTGGGCGCCGGCGTACGGTGGCGCACCGTGCTCGAGGCCGCCGTGCCGCACGGCCTCGTCGGCCTCAACGGATCCACGACCGACGTCGGCGTGGTCGGTTACACCCTCGGCGGGGGCATGCCCGTCCTGGGACGGACCTTCGGCTTCGCCGCCGACCGCGCCTGCTCCTTCGACGTCGTCACCGTGGACGGAGCACACCGTACGGTCGACGCCGAGCACGAGCCCGAGCTGTTCGCTCTGCTGCGCGGAGGCAAGGGCAACCTCGGGATCGTCACGGCGATGGAGTTCGAGCTGGTCCCGCTGGATGGTCTCTACGGCGGGGGCATCTTCTATCCCGGCGCTGACGCACGTGAAGTGCTCACCACGTGGTCGCGGTGGTCCGCGGACCTGCCAGAAACAGCCTCCACCTCGATCGCCTTGCTGCGGCTGCCGGAGATGGACATCGTCCCCGAACCGCTGCGCAACCAGTTCGTGCTCCACCTGCGCTACGCGTGCACAGCCGATGAGGAGGAGTCGGCCCGGCTGCTGTCACCGATGCGGGCTGTTTCCCACCCGGTGATGGACACGGTGGGGCCCATGAGCTACCGGGACGTGGATGCGATCCACATGGACCCGCCCGTGCCCCTGCCCTACCTCGACGCCGGGCGGCTGCTGGAGGACATGGGCGAGGCCACCGTCGAGGCGCTGCTGGCACACGCCGGACCGGGAACCGGCTGCCCCTTGCTGCTGGTGGAGATCCGCCTCCTGGGCGGGGCTCTCGGCCGCGCCCCCGAGGGCACGGCCGATCTGGTGGCCGGCCGGGAGGGGTCCTACCTGCTCAACCTGGTCGGTCTCGCGGTGCCTCCGGCCGCCCAGCAGGTCCCGCACGCGATCACCGGCCTGCTGGACGCACTGGAAGGCCACGTGTCCGACAGGACACTGGTGAACTTCCAAGGTGCCCTGGGCGGGGACCCAGGCTCGGCGCGCGCCTGGACCGACGAGGGCCACGCCCGGCTCGTGGCAGCCAAGGCGAACTACGACCCGGAGAATCTGCTCCGTTTCCAGCACGCGGTCCATGCCTGAGCCGGCGCCTGACGGTCGCCACGGAGCACTCCCAGGTGATTGATCGCCCACGGCGTCCGTGTCCTGCGCCGATGGGCAAGAGGCGACCTGGAGGCACCACCCCTCCCCCGGTGAGTTCGTGCGCGAAGAAGTTGCCGGCACTGACGCACGGCTGGGCGACATGGATGACAAGGGTGTCCAGCAGCCAAGTGGTCATGTGCACCGTCCCCCGTGATGTGTTCCGGGAGCGCAGCGGAGTTGCCACCGATGCCGGGGCAGCAGCCGATGCTGGTGGTGTTCCGGCGATGACGCCCGTCGCCCTCGCTCAGGTCCTCAGGGGGACGTTGGTGCAGTGTTCGTGGGCCGCTGTTGCCCCGCGGCAGCCTGGTCGAGCAGCTCGCACAGATCGAAGACGTGCTCGGTGGTGTTCTCGGTGATCTCGGCCGAGACCACCGGCGGGTACTCCTGATCGGGCCCGGGGGTGGATTCCAAGGTCACCGTCTCCACGATGCGACCGGAGAGGAAGAACGAGGCCTGTGGCAGCCCGGCCTCCTCGAACACCTCGAGCTCGAGGGGGTCCAGGGCGATGACCAGGGCCGAGCCGCGGTAGTCGAAAGTCGCCGTCCTGCCGTCGGCGTGATAGGTCTCGAAGGACCGCCCATCCATGCTGAGCTCGTCCAGGCTCGCCCCGTCCGAGGCGCGGGTGACGTCGGCGGTGATCGTTCCGCGATACTCCACCACGGTGTCCCCTGCGGCCGTGACCAGGGCCCGGTATTCGGTGGTGTTGACGTCCCCGGGACTGAACGTCACCTCGGATCCGCACAGTGGCAGGGTCGCCGGCTGGGCGAACTGGTCGGGCAGGGGGCGGAAGGCCCCCTGGGTGCTGGCGGGGGGCCACTGCACCTCCAGCGGGGCCTCGGGCGGGGCGGGTTCGTGCATGGTGGCCGACGCCGGGGTGGCGACACCCAGGAGCAGCGCGGCGGTCGCGGCGGCACAACAGTGAGCAGTACGCATGATCGGTCCTCGGATCGTGGTGCCGAGGACAGGCCGTACAGTGCCAGGAAACGGGTCGGACGCTGTCCACGGCAGCAGCGGTGGCTGGAGCGCAAACGCAGGCGGGCCCCGACATGGCACGCCCGTGGCACCATGGTGCCCGCCGCTCAGGGCCCCGCACCGGACACGGGCACAGGGAACCACCGGATCGTTACCAGCACAGCAGCGGGCCCGTCACAATCAGGATCCGATCGGTTGCTCCTGCGGGCGCCGCGGTACCGGCCTTCCGCGCGTGGTGAGTCGCACGCGGCCCGGAAACACCCTGGCACCGACCACCCCGCCAGCGGCCGCCGCGCCTCTGCGCGACCCGGTCGCCGTGACGGGAGGCCCGGACCAGGCGGCACGCAGCGCGCACCGTTCTCGGAATCCGTCGGCCCATGGGAGCGCGGTTGGCATCATGGGCTCATGAGTGAGATCAACGACCCCGCACCACGCTCCGTCGAGCTGACCCGCACCGCCACCGGCCACTACACCGCCCGCAACTCCGAGGGGGCCGAGATCGCCTTCGGCCGGGGCGAGGGCCTGCTGTCTCCCGTGGAGCTCCTGCTGGCCGCCATCGCCGGGTGCTCGTCCATCGACGTGGACATCGCGACCTCCCGCAGCGCGGAACCCTCGGAGTTCCGGGTCGAGGCCACGGGACAGAAGATCCTGGAGGAGAACGGCGCGAACCGCCTCGAGGACCTGCACCTCTCGTTCCACCTCTCCTTCCCCGACGACGCGCCCGGTCGCAAGGCGGCCGGCATGGTCGAGCGCCTCGTCGCCCTCTCCCACGACAAGTACTGCACGGTCTCGCGGACGGTGGAGCACGGAACCGCCGTCAGCCACGACGTCAGCGTCGGCATCGACGGACCCGCGGACCAGGCTCCGTAGACGCCCCACGGGCGGCCCCGCCCGGGAGCGCTCGCCGGGCGGTTATCCGGCCCCGCCGCGGGACCACGGACCGGCGGGGCGACCGGACCGGCCTCCTGGTGTTCACCGGGAGGTCATGAGCCCGCCGCCCGAGCAGGTCAGGATGACCACGCCTACACTGCGCTGAAGAGATCCTGACCGGAGAGGAACGGCCGATGCCCGACGGAAAACGGCAGTGGATGCCCACCGATCAGTGGGCGGTGCGGGAGAACCTGCGGGAGTTCATCGACCACCTCACGCAGATGGGCTACACCGTGCCCCACGGGCACGAGGAGGACCCGGAGCTGATCGACCCGGGGGGCTCGGCGGTGGAGACGTGGCGGGAGGACCACCCCTACGACGAGCTGATGAGCCGGGAGGAGTACGAGCTCGAGAAGTACAAGCTCCAGATCGAGCTGCTGAAGTTCCAGTACTGGGGACAGGACCACGACCTGCAGCACGTCATCGTGTTCGAGGGCCGGGACGCCGCCGGCAAGGGCGGGACCATCAAGCGGTTCACCGAGTACCTCAACCCCCGCGCCGCTCGGGTGGTGGCCCTGACCAAGCCCTCGGACCGCGAGGCCGGGCAGTGGTACTTCCAGCGCTACATCCGCCACCTGCCCACCGCCGGGGAGATGGTGCTCTTCGACCGCTCCTGGTACAACCGCGCCGTCGTGGAACCCGTGATGGGCTTCTGCACCCCGCAGGACTACGCCTGGTTCATGGACCAGGCCCCGGTGTTCGAGAAGATGCTCGTGGACTCCGGCATCCACCTCACCAAGCTCTGGTTCTCCGTGACCCAGCAGGAGCAGCGCACCCGGTTCGCGATCCGCCAGATCGACCCCGTGCGCCGGTGGAAGCTCTCCCCCCAGGACCTCGCCTCCCTGGACCGGTGGGAGGACTACACCGAGGCGAAGGAGGAGATGTTCCTGCGCACGGACACCGACCACGCCCCGTGGACCACGGTGAAGTCCAACGACAAGAAACGGGCGAGGATCAACGCGCTGCGCTTCTTCCTGGACCAGTTCGACTACGAGGACAAGGACCCGGACGTGGTCTATCCCACCGATCCGCTGATCGTCCGCCGCGGCCGTGACGCCGTCGGCGACTGAACCCCGGATCGTGGAAGCGTGGCTGGTGCTCGCCGCCGGAGTCGGCTCGGGCCTCGTCGGCGGGTTCTACCTGGCGTTCTCCCTGGTGGTGATGCCGGCGCTGCGGCGCCGTCCCGCCGGGGAGGCGGCCTCGGCCATGATCGCGGTCAACCAGGCTGCGGTCGGGGCGCCGTTCCTGGTGCTGTTCTTCGGCACCGCCCTCGCCTGTCTGGCCGTGGTCGGCGCCGGCGTGTCCGAGCCCGGTGCGCTGGTCCGCGTGCTGGGCGGCCTGGCCTCCCTTGCGGGCTGGATCCTGACCATGGCGGTCAACGTCCCGCTGAACACCAGGCTCGCACGCACCGATCACCGGACCATGGCGTGGTCCGTGTACGCGCGGCCGTGGACGCGGGCCAACCACCTCCGGGCGGGACTGTCCGTGCTCGGGGCCCTCGCCCTGCTCCTCCCCCTGCCCTGACCGCCCGGGGGCCCGGCTGCCGGAACGCGGAGCAGCGGTGTCCCCGGCCGTGGTGGTCATCGAGGGCTCCCGCAGCCGAAAGGTCCCCACCACCCGGAAGGGACTAGGAGCCGGGCCCGAGGAGTCCCCGCAGCCTCTCGAAGCTGTCCGTCCAGCCGCGGCGGTGCAGCTCCAGCCGCTCCTCGGTCACGAAGGGCCCCTGGGTCAGGGAGACCTCCGTCGCACGGCCTCGGGCCTCCAGGGACAGGCGGACGACCGTCTCCTGGTCGTCCG
This sequence comes from Kocuria arenosa, assembly GCF_042879215.1. NCBI lineage: Bacteria > Bacillati > Actinomycetota > Actinomycetes > Micrococcales > Micrococcaceae > Kocuria > Kocuria arenosa. The sequence goes on from NZ_JBHZTA010000003.1 coordinate 36,174, forward strand.
CCGTGGGCTCCTCCCAGCGGAAGGTGCAGGCCAGGCGCCCCGGCGGGTCGATCTCGAGGAACTCGCCCGAGAGGTGGAACAGGTCTCCTTCGGGCGGTTGCATGGAGAAGCGGTAACCACCTCCCACCCGGAGGTCGAGTTCGGCCTCCGGCATCGTGAACCCGTGGGGCCCCCACCACCTCGCCAGCTGGCCCGGATCGGTCAACGCCCGGAAGACCCGGTCACGCGGCGCCTCCAGCATGCTGCTGAGCGTCAGGAGCAGGCCGCGGTCATGCTTCCTCATGCCGCCACTGTGGCACCCCGGGGAGCCGCACGGAAGACCGCGCGGACTGCCTCCCGGCTGGTCAGCCGGTGTTGCGCAGGCCGGCGGCCACCCCGTTGATGGTGATGAGCAGGGCGCGCTGCAGGCCCTCGTCGACCTCCTGGCCCTCGGCGTCCTGCTCCCGGATCCGGCGGAGCAGCTCGACCTGCAGGTAGGAGATGGGGTCGAGGTACTGGTCCCGCACCTCGAGGGTCTGCTTCAGGGTGGGGTTGCCGTCCAGCAGCTCCGCCTGTCCGGTGAGCCGGGAGAGCTCGTCGAGGGTGAGCTCGTACTCGCGGCGGATCGCCTCGAACACGTGCTGGAGCCGCTCGGGCACGAGCGCCCGGACGTAGTGGGCGGCGATCTCCAGGTCGGTCTTCGCCACGGTCATCTCCACGTTGGAGATCACGGAGCGGAAGAAGTGCCAGCGCTCCAGCATGGTGCGCAGGTCCTCCTCCATCCCCGCCTCCCGGGCGGCCCGCAGGCCCGAGCCCACCCCGAACCAACCGGGCACGATCTGACGGGACTGCGTCCAGCCGAAGACCCACGGGATCGCCCGCAGCCCGGACAGGCCCTTGTCCGACGACGGGCGCTTGGCCGGGCGGGAGCCGATGTTCAGCGCACCCAGCTGCTCCACCGGGGTCGCGGACAGGAAGTACTCCGGCAGGTCGGGGTCCTCGACCAGGCCCGTGTAGGCGGCGAAGGCCGCGTCGCTGACCACGTCCATGACCTCGCCCCACCGGTCCAGCTCCTCCTCGGTGGAGCGCGGATCCTGGTGCAGCGCCGTGGCGCGCAGCACGGCGGCCAGGGACAGCTCGAGGTTCTCGCGGGCCAGGGCGGGGAGGGAGAACTTGTCGCTGATCACCTCTCCCTGCTCGGTGAACTTGATCTCGCCGGCCAGCACGCCGCTGGGCTGGGCGAGGATCGCGTCGTGGGTGGGCCCGCCGCCGCGGCCCACGGACCCGCCGCGGCCGTGGAAGAGCCGCAGCCGCACGCCGTGCCGGGCGGCGACGTCGCGCAGCCGGCGCTCGGTCCGGTGGATCTCCCACCGGCTGGTCATCACCCCGGACTCCTTGTTGGAGTCGGAGTAGCCGAGCATGACCTCCTGGATGTTCCCGCGCGCGGCGACCACCCGACGGTAGGCCGGGTCGGAGAGCAGCTCGTCGATGACCTCCGCGGAGCGGCGCAGCTCCTGGACGGTCTCCAGCAGCGGTGCGAAGCCGAGGGTGGCACGGTCCTGCGCGCCGGTGAGGTCCACCAGCCCGGCCTCGCGGGCCAGGATCACGGGGGCCAGGATGTCGTCCGCGTCGCGGGTCATGGACACGATGTAGGTCTCGACGATCTCCTCGCCGTACGTCTCCTGGGCCCGGGCGATCTCCCGGAAGACGGCGAACGTCCGGTCCGCGTCGCCGTCGAGCTGCACGGCACCCGTGGACAGCCCCGGCGGGGCGAGCGGACGGCGGCCGGCGAGCTCCCCGGCGAGCACCACGGCGCGCGCGGCGCGGTCCATGTCCGCGTAGGGCTGGTCCAGCTCCCCCAGCCGGTCGAGCAGCTGCCCCACGGCTTCGTGGTGGGCGTCGGCGTGCTCGCGGACGTCCAGGGTGGCCAGGCCCAGGCCGAAGCCGGCGATGGTGCGGGTCGCCGCGGCGAGCGAGCCGCCGGCGGCGAGCGCGCCCGCGTGGTGGCGCAGCGAGCGGGCCACCACGTCGAGGTCCGCCACGAGCTCGGCGGTGGTCCGGTAGTCCCGGCCCGGTTCGTGGACGGTCTCCTCCGCGAACCGGCGGCGGGTGTTGATCAGCTTGGCCTTGATGCAGGTGAGCTTGAGCCGGTACGGCTCCTGCGCGTTGAGGTCCAGGACCCGCGGGTCCAGGCCGGGCAGGTGCGCCACGTCCCGCTCCACGGACTCCCGGAGCTCGGGGTCGACCTCGACGATCGCGGTGGAGGGGGACAGCCGGGAGACGAGCACGTCCAGGAAGCTCAGGGCGATGTCGACGGCCGCCTGCCCCTGCAGCTGGAGGACCCGGCGGGTCATCTCGGGGGTGACGTTGGGGTTGCCGTCCCGGTCCCCACCGATCCAGGACCCGAAGCGCAGCGGCGGGGGGCCGGCCGGCAGGTGCACGTCGTGCTGCGCGAGCTGGTCCTCGAGGTCCGCGAGCAGCACGGGCATGGTCTCGATGAGGACCTCCCGCAGGTAGTACAGGGCGTTGCGGGCCTCGTCGAGCGGGGTGGGCCGGTTCTGGCGCAGCTCGTCGGTCTGCCACAGGAGCTCGATCAGCTCGGCGAGGCGCCGGTCCTGGCTGCGGCGCGCGGCGGAGCCCTCGGGGGTCTCACGGGCCAGGATGTCGGAGAGGTGCCGGATCTTGGTCAGCACGGAGCGCCGGGAGGCCTCGGTGGGGTGGGCGGTGAACACCGGCCGGACGTCCAGGCTGCCCACGGCCTCCCGCAGGGCGTCGGGACCGGCCTCGGCGACGACGTCGGTGACGGCCGCGGCGAGCCATCCCTCGTCCTCCGGGCGGCGGCCGAGCACGCGCACGCGGTGCACCTGCTCGGCGGCGTTGGCCAGGTGGAAGTAGTGGGCGAAGGCCCGCACCAGGTCCGTCGCCCGGTCGAGGGGCAGGGAGCCGAGCAGGTCCCGGACCTGGCCCGCGGCGTCGTCGGCCCCGGAGGCCTTGGCATCCTTCGCGTCCTTCGCGTCCTTGGTGAGCCGGCGGACCTCCTCGACCAGCTCCAGCAGCTCCTCGCCGCGCTGGCGGGCCAGGGTCTCCCCCAGCAGGGTGGTGATGCGGCGGACGTCCGCACGCAGCGGCGCGTCGATCACCTCGGCGCGGTGACGGTCGGGGGCGGCGGTGCGGTCGTGCTGAGTCGTCATGTCGCGGCTGCTCCTGGCTGGTCGGTCGTCGCGGTGGCGCGCACGACCGACGAGCGGTCGCGCCGTCGGTGCCTACCGTGCCACCCTACCCCGGGTGATCCACGTCGCAGGAGAGGCCCCGCAGAACGCGCTCGTGGAAGGCCCCCGTGGAAACCCGTGCCGGGCGGACCCCGGGGGCGGTAGGTTCGGCGGTGAGCACACCCAGCACGCGCCAGGAGGCACAGGCCATGAGCCAGCACCCGCACGGTCCCGGCGGCCCGCACCGTCCGGACGGCGGGCCGCCCCCGCAGTTCCCCGGCGGACCGGGCGCACCAGGTCCCGGGATGGTTCCGCCCCGGCCGCCGATGACCGCCCAGCTGCGGCTGCTCCTGCGGCTCACGCTGCTCTCGCTCGGAGTGAGCGTGGCGGACACGTTGGTGCAGGCCGTCGCGGGTCCCAGCACGCTCCTGCCCGGCATGGAGGAGCTGGTGCGGGTCCCGGGGCTGCCCGGAGGCGGTCTGGCCGCCGTGCTCGCGCTCTTCGGCGTGGTGCTGACGACGGCGCTCTACGCACTCGTCTGGTTCCCGCTGCGGGAGCAGCTGCAGTGGGGCTGGATCCTCGGCATCGTCTTCTGCTCCCTGGCCGTGCTGGGCGACCTCTTCGACCTGGCGGTGTTCCTGCTGGGCGGGCACCTGCTGCCCGCGCTGAGCACCACTGCCCTGGTGGCGGTCAACGTCGTGTGGCTCGTCTCGGCGAGCCGTCCCGGGGTGCGCGCGGCGCTGCACTGACGGAGCGCGTCTCCGGCGAGGGGCGCGGCCCGGACGCGGTCAGGAGCCGGCGGTGACCGGCGGGGCGGCCGACCACGGGAAGACGATCCAGTCGTCGGTGGCCTTCCACAGGTAGTCGGGCCGGATCACGGAGCGGGGCTTGCCGTAGATGACGGCTGAGCGCGCCTCGGCGCCCAGGCCGCGCAGCAGCTCCAGCACCAGGGCGAGGGTCCGCCCGGAGTCGGCCACGTCGTCGACGACGAGCAGCTTCCGGCCCGCGATGGACTCGGTGTCCAGCATCGGGGCGAGCAGCACGGGGTCCGGCAGGGTCTGGTGGACGTCCGTGTAGAACTCCACGTTGATGGCGTCGGAGAGCTTGACCCCCATCGCGTAGGACAGCGCCCCGGCCGGGAGCAGGCCACCGCGGGCCACGGCGATGATGATGTCCGGCAGGAAGCCGCTGTCCACGACGCTCTGGGCGAGCTCCTGGGTCGCCTCACCGAAGCGTTCCCAGGTGAGGATCTCCTTGCCCTCGGGCTCGAGGGCGTCCGCGTGATAGGCCATGCGCCTCAGGCTACCGGAGCCCCGAACGGGTGGAACCGCGACCCCATTGGTAGTAAGTTCGCTGATCAGATCGTTGCCCACGGGAGTTCCCCTCGGGATCTCCCCGCATCCGAGAGGACGCCATGACCCAGCATCCGGAGCAAGGCCGCACCGCCCTGCTCGTCATCGACATGCAGAACTCGTACTTCGACTTCCCCGAGCTCGAGGAGCAGCGGGAGTCCGTGACGGAGAAGGTCAACGAGCTGATCGCGGCGGCCCGCGACGGCGGCTGCCCGATCCTGCTGATCCGCACCCAGCACGAGCGGGACCGCTCGACGTGGACCGTCAACATGCACGACGACGGGCAGGGCTTCGCGTTCCCCGGCACGGAGCAGTCCGAATACGTGGCCGGTCTCGACACCGAGGGCGGGACGGGGCTCGTCAAGACCCGGGACAGCGCGTTCTTCGACACCGACCTCGCGGCCCGGCTGCGCAACCTGGGCGCCACCCACCTGGTGCTGTGCGGGATCTCCACGCACAGCTGCGTGTCCCAGACCGCGGTCGACGCGTTCGCCCACAACTTCCGGGCCGCCGTGGTCCGGGACGCCGTGGCCTCCGAGAACACGGACCTGTCCCGGGCGCTGCTGGCGTTCCTCGAGGACGAGATGCGCCAGGACATCCTGGACCAGGACGACGCCGTGGCCCAGTTGCGGGGCTGAGCACCGCCACGTGCGCACCGGTTCGGTGTGACGTCGTGCGTCGCAAGTGCGAACGCGCTGTCGCACCGTGCCGCCGGCGCGGTGCGACGGACACCGGCCCACCCCTCCCCTGCAGGTCATCGGTGGCCGTGTCCCGCGGAACGCCGGTCCGGCGCAGCCCTCCCGACCAGCTCCGGATGCCGGGGCGCGGGTGGTCGCCATCTGCCGGGCGGGCGGCAAGCTGTGACGAACGTGTCGTTCGGCGCAGGTGCGACAGGGTTTTTCCAAGCGCCGATCCACATATTTGCGGTGTTATCACCACCCGCTCTATGAGGAGACATCATGAGCACGTCAACCCGCCCCAGGGAGCTCTTCCGGGACCCACCCAGGCGATCTCACGTCCGCCGGGGTCTCGCAGCGTCCTTGGCCCTGGCCCTGGGGGTCACGGGCGTCAGCGCATCGGCCGCCGCGACCAAGGTCACCGAGACGAACAAGAATCAGCTGGAGGCCGTCGGCCCGGTGAACAGCAAGTACGGGTTCCCGGCCTGGTACGAGGACAAGACCGGGACACGCCTGGAACTGTGCGACGACGGCGGCAACCCACTGTGCGGCCTGGCTCCTGAGGAGGGCTTCGACCCGGAGCAGCCTCTCGCGCTGCCGGGCAACTTCCCCCACGAGATCTTCTACATGCTGGCCGGTTCCGAGCTGGACCTTCCCGGTGGGGGAAGTGCAGTGCTGACGCTCGGTCTGGAGGCCGCCTTCGGCAACGAGGTGGCGCCCGGGGAACAGATGGTGTTCGCCCGCCAGCGACTCGTAGTCAAGGACGGGCCGGCCAACAGCACGTTGTCGTTCCCGCACCCGTACGGGACCATCGAGGTCGACACCGACGCCGAGGGCAACGCCAAGCTCGTGGAGGACATCGCTCCGGCTGTCGGAAACTTCACCACGCCGCTGGGGAGCAACCTCGGCCCGTTCCTGAAGTGGGACACCGGGGCTCCCGCGGGCTACCTCGGCAACCCGGACGTCCCGCACAGGATCGTGGGGGGTCTTCGGAACACCTTCTCCATGACCGGCACGAACTCGGCGACCGGCGCGGCCGTCTCCGCGAGCACCGACCTGTTCACCGTCCAGGGCAAGATCGCCACCAACACGGGGGTGAAGGCGGAGCAGGCCGTCGTGAACGACGGCTTCCTCGACGTCTTCGCGACCAGCCGAGGCGATGTCCTCGAGGTGTCCGGGCAGAACATCCCGACCACTCCGCTGGAGAAGGCACCCGGGGACTCCGAACTCGCCTATGCCCGCATCCAGCTCAACGGCGCAGCACCCAGCGAGGTGACCGTCACGAACCGCACCGACGACCCGCAGAGCACCAGCACCGTGAGCGTGAGCGACGTCTCCATCCCCACCGCCGCCACGTACGACGGCACGAAGCTGACGGTCACGGCGAAGACGTCGCCCGGGTCCACCCCGAAGGTCGTCGGCGTCAAGGGATTCGACGGCACCATGGTGGCCGGCGCCGACAGCACCCACGAGGGCTCGTACGAGACCGTTGCGCCCCCGGTCCACGTCACCGTCGAGACCGGCTCCGGCAAGGCCACGGTTCCCGTGGTGGTCACCGGCGGCGAGGTGTCACCGGCCGCGGTCCCTGCTCCCCCTGAAGGGGAGAACCCCGGTCCTGTCACGGAGACCGAAGGAGGCGCGGGCGGAGGCACCGGCACGCCGGCCGACGACGCCGAGAAGCCGACCGCTGCCGTCGCCGCGCTGTCGACCTCCGTCGCCCGCGCCGTCGCGACCGAGCTGGACGGCAGCGGTTCGACGGACAACGTCGGCGTCGTCAGGTACGAATGGTCCCAGAAGGAGGATCCCAGCGCTCCCAAGGTGACGTTCGACCGGACGGACGTGGCGAAGCCCAAGGTGACCGTGCCGTTCTTCACGACGGCCGCCGCCACCGCGCCCAAGGCACCGGACACGGACCCGGTGCTGCAGCTGGTGGTCATGGACGCCGCCGGCAACAGGAGCGATCCGGTGACGATCACGCTGAAGAGCGACGACACGGTGACCGCCGCCGCCGCCTCCCGGCACCGGGTGGGCAAGGAGATCCGGCTCTCCGGCACGGCCGTGGTGGCCGGCGCTCCGACGCTGCTGAACCCGGTCTCGTCGGTCAACATCTACAACACCAGCACCGGTACGCCCGTCAAGATCGCCTCGGCGCCGGTGGACACCCTGGGCAACTGGGAGTACCGGGCCAAGCCCGGCCCCGGTCAGCGGGTGTCCAGCATCCTGGTGGAGTCGACGCGCGGCGGCACCGCAAAGGGGGTGGTCGCAGCCGGATAGCAGCACAGACGCAGTAGATCATCCCCCGCCGGGCCCCTGTTCCGAGAACCCTCGGAGCAGGGGCCCGGCCCCGTTCCTGCGTGCCGTGGTCCGCCGTCGGATCGCGGCACGGGGGACACGCACAGGACCGTCCTGCCCGGAGGGGCAGGACGGTCCTGTGCGTGTGCTGATGCCGGCCGTGCCTGACGGGCTCAGCCCGCCCTCTCGACCTCCGTCTCGTCCTCGTGCGGCTCCTCCGTCTCGTCCTCTGCGCCCTCGTCCTCTGCGTCCTCGTCGCCGACCGGCATGTTCTCGAGGGCACCGGCCATCTCGAGGAAGTCGCCGCACTCGAACGGTGTCCTCGCAGGCGCCCATCCGGTGGGGGCGTTGAGGAACGAAGTGCGGTCCAGGGAGAGGATGCCGAGGACGACCTCCGCGATGATCCTCCCGCCGACGGGACCCAGCGTCCTGCCGCCGAGCAGCTCAGCCTCCTTGAGGATGTAGTACCAGAGCGGTGCCCGGCCGTTCCAGCCGGGGTCCGTGAGCCCGAGCCTGTCGTTGGGGATGGGGGCCACGCCCATGGCCTTGGCGACGTCCTGGCCGGCCGGCAGGCCCAGCCGCTTGCCCCGCAGCAGGTTCCGGTGGGCCAGGGAGAGGATGGCGCCGTCGACGTGCTGCACCACGGTCGGCGGGAGCTCGTCGAGCGGGAGCGCCAGCTTGGTGTCGATCAGCCGGGTCATGTTGCGGTCGTCCGGTTCGCTCATCCCGGGGACGTCGAAGAAGTAGTTCCAGTCGGCCCGGGCTCTGGTCGGCAGCGGGCGGGAGCCGCGGAGGTCGTTCGACGGGTGCCCGAAGAAGGGAATGGTGACCGCGTCGTGCATCTCGTACTCGGCACGGATCATGCTGTGGCCGAACCGGTAGGCGGCCACCGAGTACTCGATGGGCATCATGGGCCGGGTGGGATTGCCGGGTTTGTAGAACTTGCAGTCCACTCCGGTCGGTCCGCCCCGGCGCGGCCTGAGCATGCCGCTCACCAGGCCCTTTCCCACCATGCGGGGCAGGAAGTCGTGCACGATCAGCCACTGGTAGTGCCACCGGGTCAGCTGCTGCGCCTGCTGGAACGTCCTGCCCTCGTCCACGAACCTGTTGTGCAGCTGCAGGAAGGTGAGGTGGAACTGGGCGACGATCAGGTTCTCGTCGTTGCGGTGGTCCCCGATGATCGCGGTGCCGTCCGCGTTGCGCGGCAGGTCCGGGAAACCGTCGTGGTTCTGCCCGATGCGCATCCGGCGCCGATCGGCCGGGTCGTAGAGCTGGGGGTCGGCGGCCGGCCCCCTGCCGTAGACGGAGCCCAGCTCGAAGAAGGGGGTGTCGAAATTGGTGAGGCCCTTCGGGTCCATGTCCTGCTGCGGCATGGGCGTCTTGTCGAGCGTCATGTCGTGGTCGATGAACTGCCCCAGGTAGGCGTAGCCGGCGGGAATGTCCGGGTTGTCGAACCCGTCGTTGCTCAGCGAGACGTCGGCCAGCGGCGGGGTGCGGTCGACCATCTGCTGCGCGAGATCCGCCAGCAGGTCGTCGCTCGGGGCGAAGGCCGGGAGCTTCTTGAACATGACCCCGAAGCGTCCCTCCTTGGTCCGCCCCGCGGTGACCGCGATGTCGGAGCCGCGTGGCGCCCCCGTACCGTGGCCCGACCTGGCCGCGCTCAGCACCCGGGCCGTGGCGGGAGCCGTGGGTGCGGGAACCTTGGGTGCGGGAGCCCTGGGCGCGGCATGGGCCTGGCCGGTGACCGGCAGCGCGGCCAGGCCGGCCATCACGCCGGTGAGGACACCCCGGCGCGAGACGCCCTCCCCCGCCGTCCCCTCCGGCACGCGGATCCTCTTCGTGGTTTTCATCGGATGTCCTTCTCCCCCAGCTGGTGCATGTGCAAACAGACAACGGTGCGGGTCTTGGAAATACCTTGCAGATGCCTGGTTCATGACATGGAGGAGCGGGACCGGGACGAGGGGGGTGGCATGTCCCGGGCCCGCTGGTGCGGTTGCCGTCGGGCGGCGGCGGACTCAGGGCCGGGGCAGCAGGACCGTGGCTTCCAGGTCCTCGGCGGGAACGGTGCCGAAGTGCCGGGAGTCGACCGACACCCCCCGGTTGTCGCCCATGACGAAGACGTGCTCGTCGGGGACGGTGACCGGGCCGAAGTAGGTGCCGTCGATCCGGCTGTGGTCGACGAACGGCTCATCGACCGTCCTGCCGTCGACGACGAGGCGGGAGTCCTCGATCGCCACGGTCTGTCCGCCGGTGGCCACCACCCGCTTCACGATCGTGCTGCCGTCATCGGGGTGGGGGAAGACGACCGCGGTGCCCGGGGACACCGCGGCGGGATCGGGGTCGAGCTTCAGCAGCAGCGCCACGCTCCTCTGCCCCATCGTGGGCTCCATGCTGTCCGAGGCGACGACCACGGGGTCGATCAACCAGACCCGGACGGCCAGGACCAGGGCCACGCCCAGCAGGACCGCCCAGACCGTCCGCGGCCCGATGGGGCGGTGACGGGTCCGGTCCGGCTTCTGTCGGGTGGGGACGGGGACCGGGCTCAGCTGCAGCATGTCAGCTCATCCTTTCTTCTCGGGACAGCGCGTCCGCTGCGCCCGTACGGCGGCGACAACAGGTGAACGTCATTTGCCGGCACGCGGATCCTTGGTCTGCGACTTCTTCCCGGAGTTCTTGGTGGGCGTGGGCGACGGCGTGGGCGACGGCGTGGGCGACGGCGTGGGCGACGGCGTGGCCGACGGCGTGGCCGACGGCGTGGGGGAAGGCGTGGGGGAAGGCAGGGTGCCGCTCGTTCCCGCCGGCACCGCCGGGGCCGCCGTCATCGGATCGTTGGGGTCCGGGTCCACGGACTCGCCGACCTGGTACTGCACCATCATGTCGTGGTCCTCGTGGACCAGGTTGTGGCAGTGCACCATGTACCGGCCCTGGTGGGGGCCGAACTTCATGAGCAGCCGGACGGTCTCGCCCTCCCCCACGTAGACGGTGTCCTTCGGCCCCTTCTCGTAGGCGAACGGGGCCCTGCCGTTGCGGCCCAGGATCTTGAAGTCCACCAGGTGGATGTGCATGGGGTGGAACCACCCGCCGGAGCTGTTCTCGAACTCCCAGATCTCCGTGGCTCCCAGCGGCACCTCCGCTGCGACCTTCCGGTAGTTGCTGGCGATCACCTGCTCCCACGTGACCCCGTCGATCGTCCACATGCCGTTATCGCGCTTGACCCGGAAGCGCCGCGTCCTGGACGACCTGCTCTCCTGCAGATCCATCACCTCGCTGCCGGCGAGAGTGGTGGGAATCCGGTTCCAGGTGGGGTCGGACGTGTCCACGGGCTCGTCCACGACGTCGAAGGCCATGATCTTGTTCGTGAAGTCGTAGTCGACGTTGTTGTCGTTGGACAGGTTCTGGAGCTCGACCCTCTGTCCCGCCCGGTACTTGCTGAAGTCGACGAGGAACTCGTAGCGCTCGGCGCTGGCGTGCCGGTACTCGCGGACAGGCTGGGCGGTGGGCATCAGCCCGCCGTCCGTGGCGACCATGACGAGCGGGTCGCCCGTGCTGAGCCGGGGCCGGAAGGACCGGGAGATGCAGCAGTTGAGGAAGCGGAACCGGTAGACCCGCTTCTGCACCTTCATGACGGGCCAGGGCCTGCCGTTCACGAGGATGACGTCCCCCCACAGCCCCGACTGGCTGTTGTCGTCGTAGCCCAGGGAGCCGTTGGCGGCGAACATCGCGTCGGAGACGGTCAGTGCGACGTCGTACTTCCCCCGCGGCAGGAGTCGCTCCGAGGCGGCGTCGTGCATGTGGTACTGCCCCGCCAATCCCGAATAGGCGTTGAGCGCGGTGTGGTGGACCCCGTGGTCGTGGTACCACAGGGTCCTGGCGCCCTGGAAGTTGGGGTACTTGTACGTCTTCTGGAACCCCGGGCGCGTGATGTCGCTGGCGTAGCCGTCGTACTGGGGCAGCGACGCGGAACCGTGCAGGTGGGTGGAGGTGTCCAGGCTGTGACCGTCCAGGGCGTGCTGGCGCGGCAGCTTGTTCACCACGGTGAGCTCGACCTTCGTGCCCTGGTAGACGTCGATCGTGGGGCCCGGGAAGATGCCGTTGTAGCCGAGAATGGGCGTCAGGAGACCCGCCTTCGGCAGGATCTGGGCCGAGGCGGCCTGCTCCGTGACCGTGTAGTACCTGATGGGCTTCCCGTCGGCGGGATCGATCGTGGGTCGACCGAGCGGGTCGTCAGGACCGAGGACGGGCGCCTGGGCGAACTCGGTCCGGAACGGCCTGGGCATCAGGGAGTCGGCGAGCGCGCTCGCCGACTTGGCGTTGACCGCTGTCGTCGGCACGCCCAGAGCCGCCCCTGCGACTCCCAGCCCGCCCAGCAGCAGGACGTTTCTTCTCGAGACGGCCATGATGTTGTTCCCCCTTGGATCGGGACCGTTGCGCTTCGCGCGGTCCCGCGCTCTTGTCAAGACGTGTGATGGAACGACCTGTCCCCCGACCGGGTCGTTCGGTGCGGTCAGCGTCCTCTGCTGCCGCTGTGGTGTTCGGTACCCATCGACAGACGCACGTCGCCGGCTCCGGCGAGGGTCAGCTCGAGGGCTTTGTCGGGCACCTCGAAGACCAGCTCCGCCTGCACGGTCTCGTTCTGCGCGAGCGGAGCCTCGGACGGCGACGCCCAGACCACCTGCGACGTGCGGCCCCCGAGCCGCTCCACCACGTAGTCGTCGGCGTCGAACTCCAGGCCTTCGGGCTCCATGGCGGTGAGCTCGAGCAGGACGATCACCAGGTGGGCGCCGCTCGGAACGTCTCCGGCGAGCTCCGCCGGCACGTCCCGTCCCTCCTGGGCGACGAACTGCGTGTACGGCATGACCCCGTTGAGACGCGCGAGCCCTCCGGGCACGGACCCGGAGGCGCCGAGCATGGTGCCCGGCTCCTTCTCCGCGGAGAGGGCACCGTGCGCCAGCACCAGGAGGACCGCCAGCAGGAACACCGCCGGCAGCATCCAGCGGTGACGTCTCCGCCGGGCCGGTGAGGTGTCGATGACGGCTGTTGATTCCAGAGTGGTCATGACTCCACGGTCGGCACGGGACCTTGGAGAAACGTTGCGGTGCGGACCGATCACCTCCGCACGTCGTCCGGTCGGGGGACAACCACCCCGTGTTCATGACGTTCCATGTCAGCGACCGGCGCCTGCGAGGGCTGCGGTCGGGTCCGTCCGGCCCTCCGGGCGGACTGCTGCCGGGCGAGCCAGGCCCGGACCCGCGGGGCCGGCGTCCCGCGCACCGGCCGTTCCCTATGGCACACCCCTCAGATGGGGGGGTGCCCCACCCCCCACCCGGTGCTGTTGGCCGAGGGGAGCCGACCGCCATAGTGGAGGCACTTCGGGGGGAGTGATCACGATGAATATTTCTACTGTCGACGTTCGAACCGCAGCCGGTGCCAAGGGGGCCAGGCTGTCGGTGCAGGTCATCGGTCCGTTCGTGGTCCGGCGCGGGAGCCGGACCCTGACATCCAAGGAACTGGGGGGCCCCCGGCAGCGGCGGATCCTCGAGATCCTGCTCCTGCAACTGGGGACACCGGTGTCGAAGCAACGACTTGTCGATCTGCTCTGGGGGGCCGACGCACCCGCGGCGGCTTCCGCGAACCTGGAGAGCTACGTCAGCGTTCTGCGCCGGCACCTCCAGCCCGGACAGGGCAAGAACGGTCCGCTGAGGACCACGAACGGCGGCTACGTCATCGACGCCTCCCTGGTGGATCTGGACCTGCCCCACTTCGAGCGGCTGCTGGACACCGCGATGCGCTCCTCCGCCCGCGAGGCGGATCTGCTGCTCCACCGCGCGCTGGGCATGGTCTCGGGTTCCCTGCTGGAGGACGAACAGGACTGCGAGTGGATCGAGTCCCAGCGCAGCGCCTTCGCGGCTCGAGTGACCGAGGCCCGGGTGCTGCTGGCCGAGGCAGACCTCGAACTGGGCCGCTGCGAGGAAGCCGTGGTCCAGGCACGGAAGGTGCTTGCGGCCGACCCGTTGAACGAACGCGCCTGGACCGTGCTCGTGCTCGGGCTCGAGGGAGCTGGGCGCTCGGTCGAGGGCCTGCAGGCCTACGAGCAGTGCCGGCGGACCCTGGTCCACGAGCTGGGATGCGCTCCCTCCGCGTTGCTGCAGGCGTCATACGCCCGGATGCTGCGCGCCACGGCGGCCACCGGCGACGAGCTCGGTCAGGCCCTGACGGCCCTCCTGGTGCTCCACGGCCGGGCCGGCGCCCCGGACTGGATGCCCGGCACCCTCCTGCCGCTCGCCCGGCAGGAGGCGGCCTCGGTGCTCCAGGCCTTCCTGGGCCGCAATCTGAGCACGGCGGCCTAGGGGGTGGAGGCGTGAGAAAATGCAGCCGACAGCGTTTCCGAACAGAATGCCCCCTTGTCAACCCCCGAATAGATGACATCCGCCCGCTTGGTGCCCATGATTTGCAATCGGCATACTACTCCTACGTAATACGGGGTGCAGCGGGAGGCAGGTCGGGGATGTCGGATGGAGCGAACGGGTCGTGCGACACGCGCACCTCGATACTGGTGGTGGACGACCACACCACGTTCGCGGAGCTGCTGACCGGCGCGCTGGGTCAGGAGCCGGACCTGTACAGCGTCGGCGTGGCCGGCGACGTCGAGTCGAGCATCCGCCTGTGCGCGGCGCTGCGGCCCGACGTGGTGGTCATGGACTACCACCTCGCCGGCGGCAACGGCGTGACGGCCTCCGCGCGGATCCTCCGGGACCGGCCGGGGACCCGGATCGTGATGCTGACCGGCGACCCCACACAGCACGTCCTGGAGGCCGCCGCGACCACCGGGATCTGCGCCTTCCTGCCGAAGGACGGCTCGCTCGCGACCCTGCTCGAGACCATCCGCAGCGCCCGCTGCGGGACCATGGCGGTCCACCCCTCGCTGCTCGCGGCCACGGATCCGGCCCGCCGGCCGGCCGCCGGGGTGCCGGCACTCACCCGGCGCGAGCTCCAGGTCCTGCGCCTCATGGCCGAGGGTCACGGCGTGGGCGCGAACGCACGACTGCTGAACATCACGCCGAACACCTGCCGCGGCTACGTGAAGACGATCCTCGTCAAGCTCGGGGCGCACTCCCAGCTGGAGGCGGTCGCCGTCGCTTCGAAGCTGGGGCTGGTGACGAACCGATCGTGAGACGGCTCCTGGCGCGTGCGGACCGCACCGCACCCGAGATCGCCGCCCAGCTCCCCGACTGGCCGGTCGCCCCGCCGCCGGTCGTCGACCGGTCCGAGGTCCGGGTCGCCGTGCTGCGGTTCCTGCTCGCCGGACTGATGGTGGTGCTCGTCGCCGCCGTGCCCGCGACGTGGTGGATCCGGGCCGTGGCCGAGGAGCACGCGGTGGAGCACGTTCTGCGCGTCACGCAGCGGCTGGCCAACTACGCCGTGGCGCCGCTGATCACCGACGACCTGCTGGTGGGTGACGCTGACGCCACGGCCGTGCTGGACACCCGGCTGCGACCCTGGCTCGCCGACGGGACCATCCGCCGGATCAAGATCTGGGACCAGGACGGGACGATCGTCTACTCCGACGAGCACGAGCTCATCGGGCAGAACTACGGTCCGCCCTCGTGGGACGAGGACCTCGTGGCCCGGGGCGAGGGGGTCGCCGCCATCGAGCACCAGCAGGATGCCGAGAACTCCCGCGAGTCCGGCGCCGGGCGGCTGGTCGAGGTCTACGTGGGGTTCGTGGCCGCCGGCGGCGAACAGCTCGTCTTCGAGGCCTACTACGACGACTCGATCGTGCGTGCGGAACAGCACTCCGTGCTCATGGGCATGGCCCCGGCGTTCCTGCTGACCCTGGCGCTGTTCCAGCTGGCGCAGCTCGCCCCGGCGGTGGGTCTCGCCCGCCGGATCCAGGACCACCGGACGGCGCGCGCCCAGCTGCTCCAGCACGCCGTGGACGCCGCCGAGCTGGAACGGGTCCGGGTCGCCCGGGACCTGCACGACGACGTGATCCAGGACCTGGCCGGGCTGTCCTACTCCCTGGAGGCGCAGGAGATGACGGCGGCCGTCCCCGAGCAGCGCAGCGCGCTGGGCCGGTCCCGGACGATCCTGCAGGGCAGCCTGCGCACCCTGCGCGGGATCACCACCGCCCTGTACTCGCCGGACCTGCTGACCCTCGGCCTGCCCAAGGCCCTGGCCCGCCTCGCGGACCCGCTGGCTCAGCGGGGGATCGACACGTCCGTGCAGATCAGCCCCGCGGTGTTCCTCACGCCCGAGCAGGAGGGCATGGTCCTCAAGGTGGCGCGGGAGGCGTTCGCGAACATCTCGAAGCACGCCCACGCGTCCACGGTCAGCCTGCGCCTCGACGTGGAGGCTGGTGCCACGGTCCTGATGATCAGCGACGACGGCACCGGCTTCGACGACTCGCGGGGCTCCCCGGAGGGCCATCTGGGGCTGCGCATCATGCGGGACATCGCCGACGCCGCGGGGGCCGGGCTGGAGGTCCGGTCACAACCGGGCACGGGGACCACGGTGGTCGCCACCCTGCCCCACGATGCGGTCACGAGCCGGTTCTGAGCGACCCGCCCCCGCACGGCACGCCCCGCACAGCACGTGCCGGCGTCACACGGCGGCACCGGCCCGGTCGGCGGTCATGTCCTCGACGTAGCGGCGCACCTCGGTGCCGTACAGCTCGATGCTGCGGCGCATCCGGGCGTGGTCCAGGGTGCCCACCGCGTACTTGAGGTCGAACCGGGAGGCGCCGAGCGCCGCCGAGGACCGGACGATCTTGCGGGCGACCGTCTCCGGGGAGCCCACGAAGTAGGCGCCCTCGGGCCCGCACATCGCGTCGAACTCCGAACGGGTCAGGGGGCCCCAGCCGCGCTCCCTGCCGATCCGGGCGTGCGTGTAGGCCTGGTGCGGGAAGAACTCGTCGCGGGCCTGCTCGTCGGTCTCCGCCACGTAGCCCGGGGAGTGGAAGGCCACCGGCTGTGGCTCCTTGCCGAAGTGCTCGAGGGCCTGGCGGTAGTAGTCGGCGAAGGGCGCGAAGGCCGAAGGGCTGCCGCCGATGATCGCGAAGATGACGGGCAGCCCGTAGTGGGCGGCGCGGACCACCGAGTTGGGCGAGCCGCCCACGGCGATCCACGTGCGCAGCGCGCCGGCCTCGGTCTTGGGGTACACCTCCAGGCCCTGGACGGGCGCGCGCAGCCGGCCCTGCCAGTCGATCCGGCCCTCGGTGCGGAGCCGGTCGAACAGCTGCAGCTTCTCCTCGAACAGCGCCTCGTACTCCTCGAGCGGGTACCCGAACAGGGGGAAGGACTCGGTGAAGGAGCCGCGGCCCAGGATGACGTCGGCGCGGCCGGAGGAGAGGGCGTCCACGGTGGCGAAGCGCTGGTAGACGCGCACCGGGTCGTCGGAGCTGAGCACCGTCACCGCGGAGCCCAGGCGGATCCGCTCCGTGACCGTGGCGATGCCGGCGAGCACCGTCTCGGGCGAGGAGACCGCGAAGTCCTCCCGGTGGTGCTCGCCGATGCCGAAGAAGTCCAGGCCCACCTGGTCGGCCAGCACCGCCTCGGCCACGATGTTGCGGATCACCTGCGCCCCGCTGAGCATCCGCCCGTCCGGCCCGGGGTAGAGGTCGCCGAAGGTGTTGAGGCCGAGCTGGATGGTCATGCGGAGCTCCTCGTCACAAATTTTGTGGATGCATCCATGAAAGTCGTCGCCGTGCGGACTTATTCCGGCAGCGCCGCCGCGCCCCGAGACCGGCTCAGCGGGTGAGCCACTCCCAGGCGGTGTGCTTCTCGGGGCCGGGGACGCCGCTGACGATCCACGCGATGTCGTCGGTGGAGAGCGGGAACGGCGGCTGTCCCTCCTGGTCCGCGGGCTCGAGCTCGTCCACGTGCTCGAGGCTCCACAGCTCGGCGAACACCTGGGTGGGGCCGCGCCGGTCCACCAGCCGCTCACGGACCTCCTCGGCGAGCTCGTCCAGGTGGTCCTGCAGGAAACCGGCGAGCTCCGCCGCGAACCCGTCAGCCCCCGCCTCCGCCGGGTCGACGTCCCACGTCTGCCGCACGACCGCCGGGACCTCGTCGTCGTCCAGGGGGGCACCGTCCCGCCGGGGGTCGGGCGCCTCGGCCGGGGCCGGCTCACCGGCGGCGACGGCCAGGAAGCGCTCCTGGAGGACGAACAGCGCGGCGACGGTCATCAGGTCGCGCACCCGCCGGCCGAGCGCGTCGTCGCCCTCCGGTCCGGCGCCCGCGCCGACGAGGCCCTCCCAGGCGTGGCGCACCCAGGCGCGGACACGATCGGGCTCGCCCGAGCGGATCGACGAGGGGCGGATCGAGGACGGACGCCACCCGGCCGTCGCCGCCCGCCACCGGTCGTCCAGGGCGGGGTCCCCCGGCACGACGGGCTCGGAGGGGCCGGGGCGGTCGGTGGGCGGGTGGCTGAACACGGTGCGGCTCCTGGGTCGGACGAACGGGGCGCGCGGCGCGCGGTCCGGACCCAGCGTAGGACCTGCCCCGGCAGGACCGCGGGCCCCGTCCGTGGCGGACGGGGCCCGCGGGCGTCACCGGCCGAGCGGGGTCACGGCCCGGGATGCACCACCATGGCGGAGCCGCCGTAGCCGCGCTCCGTCTCGGCCGCCGCCTCGAAGCGGTCGTCACCGAGGATCCGGATGGCGGAGGCGTTGCCGATCCACCGGCGCGGGGGCGGGACCAGCTGGTGGCCCAGCCCGCTCAGCTGCCGTCCGACCTCGGAGTCGGCCAAGCCGAGGTCGACCTCCTCCGGCCCGTTGCGGGAGCTCAGCCGGGGCGCGGCCACGGCGTCGACGAGGGCGAGGTCCCGGTCGATGTGCCCGGTGAGGATCTGCGCCACCGTGGTGATGATCGTGGCGCCGCCGGGCGAGCCCACCGACATCCACGGCTCCCCGTCCCGGAGCACGATCGTGGGGCTCATCGACGAGCGGGGCCGCTTGCCCGGGCCGGGCAGGTTCGGGTCCGGCACGCCCTCGGTGACGGGCGCGAAGCTGAAGTCGGTCAGCTCGTTGTTGAGCAGGAACCCGTGCTCCGGGACCGTGATCCCGGAGCCGCCGGTCTGCTCGATGGTGAGGGTGTAGGAGACCACGTTGCCCCACCGGTCGGCCACGTTGAGGTGGGTGGTCGAGACCCCGCCGACGGGCTCGGGCTGACGGGCCTCGGACGTCCCGCACGCGGCGTAGTCCCCGTCGGGCTCGCCGAAGACGATCGGGCGCTCCTGGGCCGCCGCGGGGTCGAAGAGGCAGGCGCGCTCGTCGGCGAACTCCTGGCTCGTGAGCTCCTCCACGGGCACTCCCTCGACGTCGCCGATCCACCGGTTGCGGTCGGCGAAGGCGGTGGCCGTGGCCTCCGAGAAGCGGTGCAGGTACTGGGTCCCGGAGACCTCGGCGAGGCCGATCCCGGTGCGCTCGTCGTAGGCCTCGAGCAGGTTGAGGGTCTCGGCCACCGTGATGCCGCCGGAGCTGGGCAGGCCCATGCCGTAGACGTCCAGGCCGCGGTACTCGGTGGAGACCGGGTCCTTGAGCAGGGCGTCGTAGGACGCCAGGTCCTCGAGCGTCAGCTCTCCGGGGAGCACCTCCACGCCCTCGGCGGTGGTGGGTTCCCGGCTCTCGTCGACGACCGCCGCCCCGATCGGCCCGTCGTAGAAGGCGCCGGTGCCCTCGTGCCGGATCGTGCGGTAGGTGCGGGCGAGGTCGGGGTTGCGGAACACGGTGCCCACCGCGGGCGCCTCGCCGTCGCGCAGGAAGACCTCGGCCGTCTCGGGGAACTTCCCGAAGCGCTCGGCGTTCTGGGCCGTCTGCTCCCGGAAGTTCTCGTCCACCACGAAGCCGCGGGCGGCGATCCGCTCCGCGGGCCGCAGCAGCCGGTGCAGGCCCATCGTGCCGAACTCCTCGGCCGCGGTCTCCCACGTGGCCAGGGTGCCGGGCACGCCCACGGACGCCCCGGAGCTGACCACGGTGGCGAAGTCGAGGGGCTCGCCAGTCTCGTCCAGGAACTCGTCCTCGGTGTAGGTCGCGGGGGCGGTCTCGCGCCCGTCGATCGTGCGGACCTCACCGGTCTCCGCGCTGTAGTGGACGAAGAACCCGCCGCCGCCGATGCCCGCGGAGTACGGCTCGGTGACGCCCAGGGCGGCAGCAGCGGCCACGGCGGCGTCCGCGGCGTTGCCGCCCCGCTCCAGCACGTCGATGCCGACCTGGCTCGCGAGGGGGTCCACGGAGGAGACCGCGCCGCCGCCCCCGGTCATGGCGGGGACCTTGGGCAGCTCGGCGGTGACGGGCGAGCCCCGGCCCCCGTGCGGCCGGTCGTCGTGGGCGACGGCCGCGGAGCCGCCGAGAACGGTGCCGGAGACGCCGAGCGCTCCGGCCAGACCCAGTGCGAGGTACCTCAGGGATGCGCGCATGGGCTCAGCCTGGCACCGGGGCCGCGCCCCCACCAGGGCCGACTCCTACATTTCGGCTACCGGCGCCGGCGTGCCCAGGCCCGGCGACGACGCGATCAGCCGGTGCACCACCATCTCGGCGTCCGTCGAGGGGTTGCCGAAACGGTGCATCGTGACGGACACGGCCTGCTCCGCGAGGAACGGGAGCATCTCCACGCGCGAGGCGCCGACCACCGGGCCGGCGAGCAGCGCGACCTCGGGCCGCTCCGCGAGCGCCCCGGCGAGGCCGGGCGCGGTGCCCACCACCCGGATCCGTCCGGCCCCGCTCGGGTCGGACCAGTCCGCGGCGACCCGGGCGAACGCCTCGTCGCCGCAGGGGTCCAGCACGGAGCGGAACAGTCCCTGCACCTCCGCGGGCATCTCCTCGGCGGGGGCGAGGACCGCGCGGGCGCCGGAGCGCACCGCGGCGAGCCCCACCCGGATCACGTCCGTGAGCGGGGCGTCCTCGGCGGCGCGCACGACGACGTCGCGCGGGCGGTAGCGGAACAGGTTGGCCTCGGACTGGAGGCCGGTGGGGTCGTGGGCGCGGCCGAACTCCCGCTCCCACCACGCCTGGTCCTGCTCGGCGCAGGCCGTCAGCCAGGCGGCGTCCGGCTCGGGCACGAGGGGACGGAGCTCGGCGAGGTGGTGGGCGACGGACTCGGAGGGCTCCACGCCGGTCTCCTCGGAGGAGTCCCCCTCGGACGGGGCTTCCTCGAACGGGGCCTTCTCGAACGGGGCCTTCTGCCACGATCCGAGCTGGACCAGGTAGTTCGGGCCGCCGGCCTTGGCGCCCAGGCCCACCGAGGACCGCTTCCAGCCGCCGAAGGGCTGGCGCTGGACGATCGCCCCGGTGATGCCGCGGTTGACGTAGAGGTTGCCGGCCGCGACGAGTTCCAGCCACGTGCTGACCTCGTCGGGGTCCAGGGAGTGCAGCCCGGCGGTCAGCCCGTACTCGACCGCGTTCTGCAGCTCGATCGCCTCCTGCAGGTCCGCGGCCTCCATCAGCCCCAGGACGGGGCCGAAGCACTCGGTGCGGTGGAAGAAGGAGCCCGGGGCCACCCCCGTCCTGATCCCGGGCCGCCACAGCCGCCCGGTGTCGTCGAGCTGCCGCGGCTCGAGCAGCCACTGCTCCCCCGGGTCGAGGCGGGTCAGGGCCCGGTGCAGCTTCTCGCCGGGCTCGGAGATCACCGGGCCCACCGAGGCCTGCAGGTTCTGCGGCCAGTCCACGACCATCGAGGACGCGGCGTCGAGCAGCTGCCGGCGGAACCGCCCGGATCCCGCCACGCTGCCCACGAGGATGCCGAGGGAGGCCGCCGAGCACTTCTGCCCGGCGTGGCCGAACGCGCTGGTCACGAGGTCCCACACGGCCCGGTCCCGGTCCGCGCTGGGGGTGATGACCAGGGCGTTCTTGCCCGAGGTCTCCGCGGTCATCGGCCGGCCCGCCCGCCAGGACTGGAAGAGCCGGGCCGTCTCGTAGGCGCCGGTGAGGACGATGCGGTCCACCCCGGGGTGGGAGACGAGCGCCTGCCCCACCTCCCCCTCGACGGAGTCGACGAGCTGGAGCACGTCCCGCGGCACGCCGGCCTCCCACAGGGCCTCGACCACGGCGGTCGAGCAGCGCCGGACCTCCGGGGCGGGCTTGTGCAGCACGGCGGCGCCGGCGGCCAGGGCCGCGACCGTCGAGCCGGTGGGGATCGCCAGCGGGAAGTTCCACGGCGGGGTGACCAGCACGAGCCGGTCCGGGACGAACCGGGCGCCGTCCACCGTCTCGAGCTCGAGGGCGCGGCGGGCGTACCAGCGGCAGAAGTCGATCGCCTCCGAGACCTCCGGGTCCGTCTGGCCCAGGGTCTTGCCCGCCTCCGCGCCGGCCACGGCCAGCAGGTGCCCCCGGCGGGCGGCCAGGACGTCGGCCGCCCGGTTGAGGATCTCCGCGCGCTCGCGGGCGCCGCGGGCGTGCCACCCCTCGGCGGCGTCCCGCCCCGTGCGCACGAGCCGCTCGACGTCCTCCGCGTCGACGGGATCGGGCACGGGCAGGGCCTCGTACCACTGCCGGTCCGTGATCCGGGCCGCGATCCGGTCCGCCCACGCCTGGTTCGCGGGCACGGAGACGTCGGTGTCCGGCTCGTTGCGGAAGGGCTCCTCCAGCGGCAGGTGCGCGGACCCGGCGTCGGGCGCGGTGCGGTCCTGGACCCGGGCGGGGGCCGGGGCGGCGTCGGCCCGCGGGTCCAGCGCCTCGAGAGCGGCGCGGAAGCGCTGCTCCTCCCGCGCGAAGACGTCGTTGTCCGGGGCCAGCTCGAAGATCCCCGACATGAAGTTCTCGTGCGAGGCGTTCTCCTCGAGCCGGCGCACGAGGTAGGACACGGCCACGTCGAACTCGGCGGGGCGCACGGCGGGCACGTAGAGCAGCAGCTGCCCGACGTCGGCGCTCACGGCCCGCGCCTGCTCTACCGCCATGCCCTGGAGCATCTCGAACTCGATCCGATCCGTCACGCCGCGGCGCTCGGCGAGCAGGTGGGCGAAGGCGATGTCGAAGAGGTTGTGCCCGGCCACCCCCAGCCGCAGCCCCGTCATCCGCCCGGGCACGAACAGCCAGTCGAGGACCCGCTTGTAGTTGGTGTCGGTCTCCTGCTTGCTGCTCCACGTGGCCAGGGGCCAGCCGTGCAGCTCGGCGTCCACGCGCTCCATGGGGAGGTTCGCGCCCTTCACGAGCCGCACCTTGATCCCCGCGCCGCCGGCCTCGACCCGCGCGGCGGACCACACCGAGAGGCGCCGGACCACCGCGAGCGCGTCCGGCAGATAGGCCTGCACCACGATCCCCGCCTCGAGGCCCCGCAGCTCCGGGTGCTCCAGGACGCGGGTGAACACCTCGGTGGTCAGGTGCAGGTCGGAGTAGACCTCCATGTCGAGGTTGATGAACTTGCTCCCGGCCGGGGCCTCGGCGGCGGCGCGGTAGACGGGCAGCAGCCGCTCGACGACCTTCGCCACTGTCCCCTCGAAGCCCCAGTGGGACAGCTGCGGGACCACGGAGGAGACCTTGACGGACACGTAGTCGACGTCGTCCCGGTCCAGCAGCGCCGCGGCGTCGGCGAGGTGCTTGTCCGCCTCCTCCGCCCCGAGCACCTCCTCGCCCAGCAGGTTGATGTTGAGGCGGTGGCCCTGGGCCGTCAGCCGCTTCACGGCCTGCCCGAACGGCTTGGGGCGGGCGTCGACGATCATGTGGCCCACGAGCTGGCGGAGCCTGGTCCGGGCGGCGGGGACGACCACCTGGGGCGCCGAGGCGGAGAGGGCGGCCCCGAGCCGGATCTGGGCGCGGTCCGCCGCGGGCATGGTGCGGGGCACGATCTCGGCGAGCGCGTGCAGGGCCCGCCCGGCGGCCCGCACGTCCTCGGTGCGCACCACCCGGTCCACGAAGCCGACGGTGAACTCGAGCCCGTGAGGGTCCTGCAGGACGGTGGCGAGCCGGTCGGCGGCGCCGCCGCGGTGCCGGCGGCCCTCGGCGGCGCGCACGAGCCACTCGCGGACCAGGGCGACGGCCTCGTCGGCCAGGGCGCGGGAATCGGGGACGGACGGGGCGTCGGCGGTCATGGCGGCACTCTCCTGGAGGCTCCGCCCGGCAGCGGTGCCGAGGCACTCCCTCGGCCGCCGGCCGCGTCCACCGGGCGTCACGGTGGCCGGTGAGTCCACGCTACGGCGGGAGCGGCCGGGGCGGAAGAGCCCTATCCGCCCGCCTGCCGCAGGATGTCCGTGGCGAGCCGGCCGAGGACGGCCTTGTGCGGGGCGAGCATGGCGTACCAGTAGGCGCGGCCGGCCGCGCCCGCCGGGCGGAACACCGTGGTCTGGCGGTAGACGGTCGTGCCGCCCGGCCCCGGTTCCAGGCAGATGTCCAGCCAGGCGTCCCCCGGCATCCGCACGACGGACCGCAGCCTGAGCCGCCGCGGCGGCTCGAGGGCCTCGACCGTCCACCAGTCCAGGCGTTCCCCGGCCGCCAGGTGGTCCGGGTCCTCGCGGTGGCGCAGCTGCCCGGGCGGGAGGCCCAGGCGGTTGGCCGTGGCGCGGGCGGCCCAGATGCGGTCGGTGCTGTACCAGCCGCGCTCACCGCCGATGCCCTCGACGACCGCCCACACCGCGTGCTGGTCCGCCGTGGTCGTGCGCTCCACGGTGTCGACGTAGAAACCCCGCGTCTGTGCCATGCCCCTATCCAAGCACGCGCTCCGGGCCCGGACGGGAATCCGGGCGTGGAGGGTCCCCGGCGGTCCGGCGCGGGCCCAGCAGGGCGCAAGGCGATCCCGCCTGGACGGACTCGAGGATCCGGCCCGGACGGTTCCGGGGAACTCAGGCCGGGTGGATCCCGAACCGTACGAGGTGCTCCAGCAGGCCGTCGGTGGTCTCGAGCCCCGGCAGCTCCTCCGGGGTCACCCAGCGCACGGCGTCGGCGTCGTCGCCGGGGCGCAGCGTTCCGCCGAGGAACGTGGCCGCGACGTCGTGCACCTCGTACTCGAGGTCCGGACCAGCGGGAACGCGCACCACCCCCAGCTCGCGCTCCGCGCGCACCCGGGCCCCGGTCTCCTCGAAGGCCTCCCGGACGGCGGCCTCGGCCACGGTCTCGCCGGGCTCCACCCGGCCGCCCGGCACACTCCAACGCCCGCGCTGGGGCTCCGCGCCCCGGCGGATCAGCAGCAGCCGGCCGTCCTCCCGGACGACCACCGCCGCGGCGGCCCGGACGATGCGCATGCCCCGACCCTACCGGTGGCGGAACCCTCCCCCTTTCCAGACCAATTCATTGAAATGCGCTCCCTGCGGTCCTACCCTGGGGACACCCCCCCCCATGGGGCCGGACTCGTCAGGACGAACGAGGAGGTGCCACCGTGACGTCGTCGATGCGGCGCTCTCGTGCCGCCGCCGTGCGCCTGGCGCTCCTCTCCGGCCTGGCCACCCTCGGATGGCTCCTGCTCGGGGCGTCCGGCGCGCACGCCGCGGAAGGTTCCGCGGGCGAGCTCGGCAGCCACTTCGGCGGCACGGTCCGCGACGTCCTGCCGGCAGAGCCCCTCGCCGTGGCGCCGCCCCCCGCACCAGCTCCACCGGTCGGGCTCCGCAGCGGTCCGGTCGTCGAGGAGGTCGTCGGCACGGTCCGCGGCCTCCCTGCAACGGGCGGGGAACTGGCCGCACCCGTGGCCGACGCCGCGGACGGCGCTGTCGCCTCGGTGCCCGTGGCCGGCGGCACCGTGGTGCCAGGAACCGTGGGCACCGCCACCCGGGAGAGCACCGGACCGGTCGAGGACCTCACCGTCACGGTGGGCGCGGCCGCGCGGCCCGTCACGGGGACCGTGGACGAGCCGCTGGACCGGGTGTCCGTCGTCGGCCATGACCCGGTCGCCGTTGCGGGCCTTCCGCCCCTCGGGCACACGCCGGTGGGCGCACCTGCCCTGCCCGCCACGCGGACGGCTCCGCTCGACACCGTGTTGCCGCCCGAGGCGCCTGGGACACCGGCCCGGTCGGACCCCGCCCCGTCGCGGGACGCCCCGCCGGAGGCCCGGGTCGTGAACGCCACCGCATCCGCAGAGCGCGGTCCGGCCGCGAGCGCCGAGCGCCAGCTGGGAGGGACCGTCACGCCGACTGCGGTGCCCACCAGCGGCACGGGCGCCTCCTCCTCCGCCGCCCTTCTCCGTTCGGCGGCTCGTCCGGAGACCGGCACCGGTGCCGCACCTCGCACCGGTGCTCCGGGGGTCGCTCCGGGCGGCACGGGCTCCTCGTCGTCGGGCACGGGCAGCGCCGGATCGCCGTTCGGCGACGCCGGGTCCGGCGCCTGGCCCGGCGTGCCGAGGGAGGCCGCCGTCCTCGACCTCACGGCTCGGCCGGCGGGCGGCCCGACCGTACTGCTTCGCGCTGCCGTGGAGGAGCTGCCGACGTCCCCGGCGTCCGACCCCGGTTCCACCCCTGATTGATGAGGTCTGTCCTGCCCGCCACGGGCAGGCGCAGTCCTTCCCGGTCGCCCTGCGGCCATCCCTCATCGCTCCAGGAGAACAGTCATGCACCAGGAAATTCGTCGCGGCCTGTACGGCCTCGTGTTCGCCGCCGGTCTGGCGGCCCTCGGCTCGTCGGAGGCATCGGCGGCCGAGACCTCGGGCCAGGCCGGCCTCGCCGGCGGCAACCAGATCACCCCCGTGATCACCGCCCCGGTCACCGTCCAGGGCAACCCCATCACCCTCATCGGCAACCCCACCACCAGCACCGGCAACGGCCAGGACCCGTCCGGGACCCCGGCCGGCGTTCCGGCCGGGGGCGGCAGCACGGGCGGGACCCACGGGATCGCCCCGGTCGGCGGAGAATCCGCCTCCGCCGGACTCGTCGGCGGGCCCACTCCTCCGACGGCCTCGGGGGCGGACGGCGCCCGGAGCGATGACCGGACCCCGTCCGCGGCCACTGCGTCGACCGCCCCCGCGGACCACGCCGGCGCTGTCGGGGCGATGGCGGCGGGCGGTGACGTCCGGGGGTCCGCCGCGGGAACCGGCGGGGCGCACGACTGTCGGACGCCCGGGGCACCCGCTGACGGTGCCGCGACCGGGTTCGCCGACGACTCCTCCGCCACCGGTACCGATCCGACCGACTCCGCGCCCCTGGCCGAGCTCGCCACCGGAGGCGGGATGCAGACGTGCAGCCCGGTGGTTGCCGGCGCCGCGACTCCTGCGGCCGCCACCACGGCGGCCGGGATCCCGGCGCCCGCCCTGGGGGCAGCGCTGCTGGCCCTGGTCGGCGGTGCGGCGGTCCACCGGTGGGACCGGATCCGCAAACTGCGGCGATAGCCGGACGCCGCGTCGCCCCGGGGTGGAGTCCTGTACAGCTCGCCCCGGGGCGCCGCGGCCGCCGTGGCCCAGGCGAGGCGCACGGGGGCGCGAGTAGAGTGCGAGTGCCGCCCAGCACACCGTCGTCCCACCGGAAGGGCCCTCCGTGACCGACTCCGTCCTGTCCCGCCTGCACGACCCCGCCCGGAAGGGCTTCGCCAGCGACAACCACGCCGGCGTCCACCCCGAGGTGCTCCAGGCCCTCGCGACCGCCAACGGCGGCCACGTGGGCGCCTACGGCGCGGATCCCTACACCGAGACGCTCCAGGACGTGGTCCGCCGGCACTTCGGGGAGCAGGCGGAGTGCTACCCCCTGTTCAACGGCACCGGGGCGAACGTCGTCGCGCTCGCGGCGATGACCGACCGCTGGGACGCCGCGATCTGCACGGCCACGGCCCACGCGCACGTGGACGAGTGCGGGGCCCCCGAGAAGGTCGCGGGCGTGAAGATGCTGGCCGTGCCCACGCCGGACGGAAAGCTGACCCCCGAGCTGATCGACCGGGAGGCGCACGGCTTCGGCTTCGAGCACCACGCCCAGCCGCGCGTCGTCACCGTCACCCAGTCCACCGAGCTCGGCACGGTCTACACGCCCGAGGAGCTGCGCGCGGTCTGCGAGCACGCGCACGGCCTGGGCCTGACGGTCCACCTGGACGGCGCCCGGCTCGCCAACGCCGCCGCGGCCCTGGAGGTCCCGCTGCGGGCCCTGACCACCGACGCGGGCGTGGACGTGGTCTCGTGGGGCGGGACGAAGAACGGACTGATGGGCGCGGAGGCCGTCGTGGTGCTCGCCCCGGACGCCGTGCGCCAGCCCCGGTTCGTGCGCAAGCTCTCGACCCAGCTGGCCTCGAAGATGCGCTTCGTGTCCGCGCAGCTGCTGGCCCTGCACACGGGGGACCTCTGGCTCGAGGCGGCCCGCCGGGCCAACGCGATGGCTCGGCGGCTGGCGGCCGGGATCGCGGAGGTCCCCGGCGCCCGGGTGACGCAGACCCCCGAGGCCAACGCGGTCTTCGCGGTGCTCCCGGCCGGCACCACGGCCCGGTTGCAGGAGCGCTGGCCCTTCTACGTGTGGGACCCGGCCGTCGGCGAGGTCCGCCTGATGTGCTCGTGGGACACCACCGAGGAGGACGTGGACGGGTTCGTGGCCGCGCTGCGGGAGGACATGGCCGCCGCCCACTGATCCCGGACGGCAACGGATGCCCGGCTGACCACGTCACGGCGTGGTCGGCCAGGCCCCCTCTGGTCACTCGGCGGCGGGGTCATACCGGGGTGGTGCAGGCCCCGGGGAACCGGTCGACGGCTCAGACGATCCCGGAGATGATGTCGTCCACGACGCGCTCCGCCCACCCGTCGATCCGGTCCGGGCTCTGCTCGCGCAGAGGGCCGTGGACGACGAGCTCGGCGAAGCCGTGCACGGTGCTCCAGCAGGCCCACTCCGCGCCCTCCCGTCGCCCAGGAGAGAGCTCGCCTGCCTCGACCATGCCGTCGAGGGCCTCCACGAGCAGCGCGAACGGAGGCGGCCGGCGGCAGGGGGAGTCGTCGAGCACGCCTTCGGGCGCTCCACGGGGTCCGAAGAAGGCCGTCTCGAACCACCCGGGCTCGGTCACGGCGAAGGCGATGTAGCCGAGCCCCACCCCGCGGAGCCGGAGCCGTGCCCGGTCCCGGGGGTCGACGTCCCGCGGGGCAGCCATCCGCGCGCGCATCTGCTCGGCCATCCTGTCCTGGATCTCCTGCGCCACCGCGGCCAGGAGCGCCTGCCGATCGGCGAAGTGCCGGTACGCGGCGTTCGGCGAGACCCCCACCTGCCGCGTGACCTCACGCAGCCCCAGAGCCGTCGCCCCCCGCACCCGCGTCGCGGCGAGACCGGCGTCGACCAGGGCCCTGCGCAGATCGCCGTGGTGATAGGAATCCCGGGTCCGTGGCACCCTTGACCCTCCTCCCGATCGGTGTGTACGGTGTACACACTCTACTTGTTCACGGTGTCCACTTGAAGACGGCGCACCGGCTGAGCACGGACGGAGGAGACCCGGCATGCGGGCTCTGGTCATCACCCAGAACAGCACCCTCGACGGCTCGGTCGAGATGCTCGACGACTGGTTCGATCTCTCGGGGGATCCGGATCATTTGGCCCTGACCCGTCGCCAGGGTCAGGACACCGATGCCTGCCTGCGCGGCCGACGGCTGTTCCCCGACGGTCAGGTCATTCCCCAGCTCCGGCTGCTCGACGCGCGATCGTTCGGCTCCGGCGTCACCTACACCGCGTACCAGCCGGCCCGAGGCCGGACACAGGAGGACACGTCATGACCAGTGCAGGACGGCCCCGCGTCGTCGATCAGGACACCTGGCAGCGTGAGCTCGACGCGCTGCGCGTCCGGGAGAAGGCCGCCACCCGCGAGCTGGACGCCATCGCGGCGCAGCGCCGCCGGCTGCCCATGGTCGAGCTGCCGGACTACACGCTGGAGGGCGAGGACGGGCCGGTGCGGCTCGTCGACGTCTTCGCCGGCAGGCGGCAGCTCATCACCTACCACCACATGTGGTTCCCCGGCGAGACCTGGCAGTGCGGCGGCTGCACGAGCTTCACCTCGCAGTTCACCCGCCTGGACTTCCTCGACAACTACGACGCCCGGTTCGTGGTCGTCACCCAGGGCCCGATCGACGAGGCCCTCGCCTACCGCCGCCGTGTCGGCAACCGCATGACCTGGTACTCGACCGCCGGCAGCCCGTTCGGCGCCGACGTCGGAGCGCCTCCGGGAGGCGGCTTCGCCCTGAACGTGTTCTTCCGGGACGGCGACACCGTGTACCGCACCTGGCACAGCAGCGGGCGCGGCGTCGAACAGGTCAGCCACACCTTCCCGCTCATCGATCTGCTGCCCTGGGGACGCCAGGAGGAGTGGCAGGACTCCCCCGGCGGCTGGCCGCAGTCGCCCACCTACAGCGGGTGGCTCGGGTCCGAGGACGTCGCCGCCCTCTACGGCCCAGAGTCGTGAGGTGCCCGGGCGGCCACGTCACGGCGTGGCCGCCCGGGCTCCGGCAGGATCACGCCGGGGTGACGTAGGCCCCGGAGATCCCCCCGTCCACCAGGAACGTGGCGGCGTTGACGAACGAGGCGTCGTCGCTGGCCAGGAACGCGACCGCCGCGGCGATCTCCTCCGGCTCCGCGAACCGCCCGGCGGGCACGTGCACGAGCCGGCGCTGGGCCTGCTCCGGGTCCGCGGCGAACAGGTCCTGGAGCAGGGGGGTGTTGACCGGACCGGGGCACAGCGCGTTGACCCGGATCCCCTCCCGGGCGAACTGCACGCCCAGCTCCCGGCTCATCGACAGCACCCCGCCCTTGGAGGCGCTGTAGGAGATCTGGGAGGTCGCCGCCCCCATGACGGCCACGAAGGACGCGGTGTTGACGATCGAGCCCTTCCCCTGCTCGCGCATGTACGGGATGGCGTGCTTGCAGCAGTGGAAGACGCTGGTGAGGTTGACCTCCTGCACCCGCCGCCACGCGTCGAGGCCGGTGTCCAGGATCGAGCCGTCGTCGGTGGGGTTGATCCCGGCGTTGTTGAAGGCGATGTCCACCGATCCGTAGGCCTCGAACGTCGCCGCGTAGAGCGCGATCACGTCCGCCTCGTCCGCCACGTCGGTGCGCACGAACAGCCCCCCGACCTCCTCGGCGGCCTCCTCCCCGGCCGTGGGGTTCAGGTCCGCGACGACGACGTGCGCGCCTTCGGCGGCGAGGCGGCGGGCCGCGGCGAGGCCGATGCCGCTGGCCCCTCCCGTGATGACGGCGCTGCGGCCGACCAGGCGGCGGGCGTTGACCTCCATGGGTTCTCCTTCGGTGGTGGGGGTTTCCCCGGGACGGGACGAGGGTGGTGCAGGGGCGCCGGCCGGTGGCGTCAGTCGGTGGCGAGGAACACGTTCTTGGTCTCGGTGAACGCCTGCGGGGCGTCGGGGCCGAGCTCCCGGCCGAAGCCGGACTGCTTGAAGCCGCCGAACGGCGTCCAGTAGCGCACCGAGGCGTGCGAGTTGACGGAGAGGTTCCCGGCCTCGACGGCGCGGGACACCCGCAGTGCCCGCCCGACGTCCCGGGTCCAGATCGACCCGGAGAGCCCGTACTCGGTGTCGTTGGCGATCCGGACGGCGTCCGCCTCGTCCTCGAAGGGCACCACGGCGAGCACGGGGCCGAAGATCTCCTCCCGGAACACCCGGGAGTCCGGGGACGGGGTGAGCACCGTCGGCGGGAACCACCAGCCGGGGCCCTCGGGGGCGGTGCCGCGGAAGGCGACCGGGGCGTCGTCGTCGAGGAAGCCGGCCACGGAGTCCCGGTGCGCGGCGGAGACCAGGGGTCCCATCCGCGTGCCCTCGTCCCACGGGTCCCCGCAGGCGAAGTCCCGCACGGCGGGCTCGAGCAGCTCCAGGAACTTCTCCAGCACGGAGCGCTGGACGAGCACCCGCGACCGGGCGCAGCAGTCCTGGCCCGCGTTGTCGAGAGCCCCGGCGGGGGCGGACGCGGCGGCCCGCTCGAGGTCCGCGTCCGCGAAGACGATGTTGGAGTTCTTCCCCCCCAGCTCGAGGGTCACGCGCTTGACCTGCTCCGCGCACCCGGCCATGATCCGCCGGCCCACCGCGGTGGAGCCGGTGAACACGACCTTGCGGACGGCGGGGTGGGTCACGAAGCGCTCCCCCACCACCGAGCCCTTGCCCGGCAGCACCGTGAGCACGTCCTCGGGCAGCCCCGCCTCCAGCGCGAGCTCCCCGAGCCGGATCGCGGTCAGCGGGGTGAGCTCGGCCGGTTTGAGCACCACCGTGTTGCCGGCGGCGAGCGCCGGGGCGAGGCCCCACGCGGCGATCGGCATGGGGAAGTTCCAGGGCACGATCACGCCCACCACGCCCAGCGGCTCGTGGAAGGTGAGGTTGACCCCGCCCGGGACCGGGATCTGCTGCCCCGAGAGCCGCTCGGGCGCCCCGGAGTAGTAGGTCAGCACGTCCCGGACGTTGCCTGCCTCCCAGCGGGCGTTGCCGATGGTGTGCCCCGCGTTGCGGACCTCCAGGCGGGCGAGGTGCTCGAGGTCGGCGTCCACCGCGTCGGCGAAGCGGCGCAGCAGCCGGGCGCGGTCCGCGGGGGCGACGGTCCGCCAGGTCTCGAAGGCCCGCCGGGCGCGCTCGATCGCCGCGTCCGTCTGCTCCAGGGACGTCAGCTCGACGGTGCCGACGACCTCCTCCGTGGCGGGGTCGATGATCTGCGTGGTGGTCATGGGATGCGGGTGTCCTCTCGCTGTAGAGCGTGGTCTGCCCGGCCGGTCTCCCCGGGCCGGTCCCGCCGGGCGCGGGCGTAGCCGTGCGCCACGCGGACGAAGCCCTCGAAGAGGCGGGGGTCCTTCCGGTTCTCCTCCGGGTGGAACTGCACGCCGAGCGTCCAGCCGCCCTCCGTGGTCTCGACGGCCTCGACCGTCCCGTCCACGGCGCGGGCGGTCACCACCAGCCCCTCGGCCACCGTCTCCAGGGCCTGGTGGTGGTAGCACGGGGACCACGCCGTCTCGCCCAGCAGCTCGCGGCAGCGGCTGCCCGGCTCGGTGGCGAACTCGACCTCCCCGTACCGGCCCGGCCCGGGCTGGTAGCGCGCGGCGTTCTCGTTGACGTCCGGCAGGTGTTGGATCAGCGTGCCGCCGAGCGCCACGTTGAGGATCTGGGCGCCGCGGCAGATCGCGAACAGGGGCACCCCGCGCTCCAGCGCCGCCCGGGTCAGGGCGAGGTCGTGCTCGTCCCGGGAGGGCTGGGACGCGGTGAGTTCGTGCCGTTCGGCGCCGTAGAAGCGCGGGTCCACGTCCACGCCGCCGATGACGACCAGCCCGTCCACGAGCTCCAGCACCCCCGGGTCCGTGCCCACCGGGGGGAGCAGCAGGGGCGTGCCCCCGGCCGCGGCGACCGCCTCCACGTAGGCGCCCGGGACGATCGCCGCCACGGAGCTCCAGACCCCCCAGGACCCCTCCTGGTAGTAGGTGGTCAGGGCGATCCGCGGCCGGTACCCGGTGCCGCCCGGCTCAGAGTCGCTCGAAGCCACGGCGCAGCTCCCAGTCGGTGACGGCCGCCTCGAAGGCCGCCAGCTCCACGTCGGCGTAGTGCACGTAGTGCTCGACGACGTCCTCGCCGAACAGCTCCCGCGCGAGCTCGGAGCCGGCCAGCAGGTCCCGGGCCTCGCGCATGGTCGAGGGCACCACGGGGGCGTCGGACTCGTAGGCGTTGCCCTCGGTCATCGGCTCCAGCTCGAGCTCCTGCTCGATGCCGTGCAGCCCGGAGGCCAGCATCGCGGCCAGCGCCAGGTACGGGTTCACGTCGCCGCCGGGGAGCCGGTTCTCCATCCGGGCGGACTGGCCGCTGCCCACGAGCCGCACGGCGCACGACCGGTTGTCCACGCCCCAGGCCACCGAGGTGGGGGCGAAGCTGCCCTCGACGAAGCGCTTGTACGAGTTGATGGTGGGGGCGTAGAACAGCGTGAACTCGCGCATGGTGCGCAGCACCCCGGCGATGAAGTGCTCGTAGGTGCGGGACCGGGCGTCCCGGTCGCGGTCCCAGAAGACCAGTTCGCCGTCGGGCCCGCGCAGGGACATGTGGATGTGGCAGGAGCTGCCCTCGCGCTCGTTGGGCTTGGCCATGAAGGTGATGGACTTCCCCTGCTGGTGGGCGATCTGCTTCGAGGCCAGCTTGTAGACCACGTGGTTGTCCGCGGTGACCATGCCCTCGTCGTAGCGGAACGCGATCTCGTGCTGGCCCAGGTTGCACTCGCCCTTCGCGGACTCCACGGTCAGTCCGGCCGCGTACATGGCGTTGCGGATCTCCCGCAGCAGCGGCTCGACCCGCTGGGAGCCCAGCACGGAGTAGTCCACGTTGTACTGGTTGGCCGGGACCAGGTTCCGGTAGTCGGCGTTCCAGGCGTCCTCGTAGCTGGTGTTGTACACGCAGAACTCCAGTTCGGTGCCGGTGACCATGGTGAAGCCCATGTCCCGGGCGCGGTCGAGCTGGCGGCGCAGCATGGACCGCGGCGACATCGGGATGGGCTGCCCGCCGTGGCCGGTGAGGTCGCACTGGATCATGACCTGGCCGGGGTTGTGCGGCATCAGCCGGATCGTGTCCAGGTCCATGTCGAACTCCATGTCCCCGTAGCCCGAGGACCAGCTGCTGATCGAGTACCCGCCCACGGTGTTCATCTCCGTGTCCACGGCCAGCAGGTAGTTGCAGCCCTCGGCGCCCTCGTCGAGCACCGAGTCCAGGAAGAACTGCGCGTGGTTGAGCTTGCCCTGGAGCCGGCCCTGCATGTCGGTGAAGGCCAGGACCACGGTGTCCACGAGCCCGTCGGCGACGTGCTGCCGCAGCTGCTCGACGGTGAGCATCCGGTCGTTGCGCGGGTGCTGGGGAGTCTCGGTCATGGGTCCGGTCCTTCGTCGCTGGGATCGCTGGGATTGTTGAGGTGGGTGGCGGTCGGGGCGGGGAGTCAGTGCAGGTCCGCCTCGGCGGAGCGGATCTGCGCGAACTCCTCCTCGGGGGCGTGGCCCACGAGGCGGTGCCGGCTGTAGAACCAGTAGTAGGCGAGGAACACCACGAACACGAGGGCGGTGATGGACGCGGCGAGCACGTCGACCAGGAACGTGGCGACCACGGCCACGAGCGCCAGCACCAGGGCGATGCCGGTGGTGACCACGCCGCCCGGGGTGCGGTAGCCGCGCGGCAGGTCCGGCTCGCGCAGCCGGAGCACGATGTGGGAGAGGTTCAGCAGCACGTAGGAGACGGTGGCGCCGAAGACCGCGATGTTGATGAGCAGTCCGCCGTCGCCGGTCACGGCCGCGAGCACGAAGCCGATGGTGCCCGGCACGATGAGCGCCACCCACGGAGTCCTGCGCTTGCCCGTCAGCGAGAGGAAGCGGGGCAGGTATCCGGCCCGGGAGAGGGCGAACAGCTGCCGGGAGTAGGCGAACATGATGGAGAAGAAGCTCGCGACCAGCCCGGCCAGACCCGCGTAGTTCACGATGGTCGCCATCACGCTGTCGGCCCCCGCCGCGGTGCGGATGGCCTCCGGCAGCGGGTTGTCCGAGGTGCTCATCGCCTCCGACCCGGCCGCCCCGGGCACCAGCACCAGCATGAGCGCGCCGGAGACCAGCAGAAAGACCATGGCCACGATGATCCCGCGCGGCATGTCCCGGCGGGGATCGGCGGTCTCCTCCGCCGCCAGGGGCACGCCCTCGATCGCCAGGAAGAACCAGATGCCGTAGACCAGGGCCGCCATCGCCCCGGCGTAGCCCATGGGCAGGAACGCGCTCGCCCCCACGGCGTCGTTCGGGACGATGTCGAAGAGGTTGGCGGCGTCGAAGTGCGGCACGAGCGCGACGACGGTCACCCCCAGCGCGAGGACCGCGACCACGGTGATCCCGAACATCAGCTTGAGCGCCTCACCCACCCCGTACATGTGGATGCCCATGAACACCAGGTAGGTCACGAGGTACACGGGCCAGGAGTTGGTGATGCCGAACAGGCCCAGCGCCTCGATGTAGCCGCCGATGAACGTGGCGATCGCCGCCGGTGCCACGGCGTACTCGATGAGCACGGCCATCCCGGTGGCGAAGCCCCCGAGCGGGCCGAGGGCACGGCGGGCGAACCCGTAGCCGGCGCCCGCCGTGGGGAGGGTGGAGGAGAGCTCGGCGAGGCCGAAGACCATGCAGGTGTACATCAGGCCCATGAGCACGAAGGCGATGAGCAGCCCGCCCCACCCGCCCTCGGAGAGCCCGATGTTCCAGCCGGAGAAGTCCCCGGAGATGACGTAGGCGATGCCCAGGCCCGCGAGCAGGACCCAGCCGGCGGCGCCGGACCGGAGCTGGCGGTGCTGGAAGTACTCGTCGGTGCGGGCGGGCTGTGCTGGGGATTCGGGCATGGGACGATCCCTCCGGGATTCCACAAAGGTCTGAAAACAGACGTTTGGCGCGAGTGGTCACAGTTTGTGGGGTGCCCCGCGCCCCGTCAAGACCCCGCGGCGGGAAGCCGGGCAGGGCACGGGACCGCGTCGCGGTGTCGCCGGTCGCGCGGATGCCGCAGAATGGTGGGCATGAACCAGACCAGCACATCGACTCCCGACCGCTCCGGCTCCGCCCGTTCCTGGGCCCTCATCGCCATCACGGCGGGCTTCCTCGTCTCCGCCGCCCTGATCATCGCGGTGGGCGTGGTCGCCATGGACCTCACCCACTAGGACCTCGGCCGGGCGTCCCGGCCGGGAGGAGCGCCACCGTGAGCGATCCCGTCCAGCACCCCCGCATCCGGCCCGTGCGCCAAGGCAACGCCTTCGAGGAGGCCGTGGAGCGGATCCTCGACTCGATCCGGCTCGGCCTGTTCCGCAGGGGCGAGCGGCTCCCGCCCGAGCGGGAGACCGCGGCGATGCTCGGGATCTCCCGCGCCACGCTGCGGGAGGCCCTGCACGAGCTCCAGTCCGCCGGGGTCCTGGACGTGGTGCGCGGCCGGTACGGCGGGACCTTCGTGACCGGTCGCACCGCCCTGCCGGACGAGGCCCACCCCCCGGTGGATCCCGCTGACGTCGAGGACGTGCTCGTGTTTCGCGCCGTCGTCGAGCCCGCCGCGGCGGAGCTGGCCGCGGCGGCGGCCCTCAGTGCGGCCGCCCGGGAGCACCTGCTCGCGTGCCTCCGGCAGGTCGAGGAGAGCTCACCGGAGGACTACCGCCCCGCCGACGCGCGCTTCCACATCGCCGTGGCCGAGCTGAGCGGGTGCCCCAGCCTGGTCCGCGCCGTCGCGGAGGTGCGGTCACGGGCCAGCGACCTGCTGGACCGGATCCCCGTGCTGGCGGTCAACCTCGAGCACTCCGACCGCCAGCACCGCGAACTCACCGACGCCGTCCTGGCGGGCGATGCCCCCGCCGCCCGCGCCGCCTCCCTCGCGCACCTGGAGGGCACGGCCGCGCTGCTGCGCGGCTTCCTCGGCCACGGGGAACAGTCCGACGACGCCCCCGGGGACGACCGCGGCCCGGTGTGACCCGCCGCCGTGCGAAGAACGGGCCGGCCTGTGGGACCGGTGCTTATACTCGTCCGCAGTGACACGGGGTGCCGGCGCCGCACGACGAGCCGGCTGAGATGACACCCGTCGAACCTGATCCAGTTAGGACTGGCGAAGGGATGTCCTGTCGGGACCGGCCGTGACCGGCCCGCGTCTCCTCGCCCTGACCCCAGGGAGACCCATGCAGATCGCAGAACAGATCGTCCTCGTCACCGGCGGAGCACGAGGGCTGGGCCGCAGCGTCGTCGAGGCCTTCGCCGCCGAGGGCGCGAAGGTCGTGGTCAACTACCGCGCGTCCCGGACGGCCGCGGAGGAGCTCGCGGAGCAGCACGGCCCGGACCGGGCCGTGGCGCTGGCTGCCGACGTCACCGACGCGGAGCAGGTCGCAGACATGCTCCGCGCGGCCCGGGAGCACTTCGGCTCCCCCGTCACCACCGTGGTCAACAACGCGCTGGCGGACTTCTCCTTCAACGGCGACTCCCGCTCCGGAGCCGAGGAGATCCGATGGGAGGAGTTCGAGACCCAGTTCGCCGGCAGCGTCCGCGGTGCCCTCAACACCGTGCAGCAGGCCCTGCCCGGCATGCAGGAGCGGGGTTTCGGCCGGGTCGTCAACGTCGGCACCAACCTGTTCCAGAACCCCGTGGTCCCGTACCACGACTACACGGCGGCGAAGGCCGCGCTGCTGTCCCTGACCCGCACCCTCGCCAAGGACCTCGGCGCGCACAACGTCACGGTCAACATGGTCTCCGGAGGTCTGCTGCGCACGACCGACGCGAGCGCCTCCACCCCGGAGGAGGTCTTCGACTACATCGCCTCCGCCACGCCCCTGGGCCGGGTCACCACACCGGCGGAGTTCGCCGACGCCCTCCTGTTCTTCGCCTCGCCGTGGGCGCGCTCGGTCACCGGGCAGAACCTGGTGGTCGACGGCGGGCTGGTCCTCGACTGATGGGGGCCGCCGTGACCGCGCCGCGACAGCTGCACCTCAACGCCTTCCTCTTCGGCGCGGGCCACCACCAGGCGGCCTGGCGGCACCCGGACTCCTGTCTGGAGCGGCTCGGGGACATCGCCCACTGGGAGGCTCTCGGGCGCACCGCCGAGCGCGGCCTCTTCGACGCCGTGTTCTTCGCCGACGGGCACAGCGCCGGCGATGTCGGGGACGGACCCCGGTGGTTCCTGGAACCCCTGACGGCCCTGGCCGCCATGGCCCGCGCCACGGAGCGGATCGGACTGGTCAGCACCGTCTCGACGACCTTCTGGACCCCGTTCCATGCCGCCCGCCTGCTGGCCTCGCTCGACCACATCAGCCGGGGGCGGGCCGGCTGGAACGTGGTCACCTCCATGTTCGACGCCGAGGCGCGCAACCACGGCCTCCCGGGAATGCCACCGCATGCCGACCGCTACGCTCGGGCGGCCGAGTTCATCGACGTGACCCATCGGCTGTGGGACTCGTGGTCCGACGACGCCCTGGTCGGCGACCGGAACGGCCCGTACGCCGACCCCGAACGCGTGACCCGGATCGACCACGCGGGCGAGTACTTCCGCGTGGACGGACCGCTGACCGTGCCGCGCCCGCCCCAGGGTCGTCCGGTCCTCTTCCAGGCGGGCGCCTCCGGGCCGGGGCGGGACCTGGCCGCTCGTTACGGTGAAGGCGTCTACGCCGTGGCCTACGACCTGGAGAGCGCCCGGGAGTACAGCACGGACCTGAAGCAACGGGTCGCCGCGGCCGGGCGGGACCCGGGGTCCGTGGCCGTCATGCCGGGGCTGGTCGCCTACGTGGGCTCCACCGAGGAGGAGGCCCGGGCCAAGCAGGCAGAGGTGGACGCCCTGCTGCCCGTGGAGCAGTCCCTGGCCCAGCTGTCCGCCTTCGTCCAGCAGGACTGCAGCGACTGGGAGCTGGACGCCCCGGTCCCGGAGCTGCCCCCGATCGAGGAATTCACCGGGCCGCAGGGCCGGTACGCCACGATCCTGCGGATCGTGGCGGTCGAGCGGCCCACGGTGCGGCAGCTGCTGGGCCGGCTGGCCGCCGGCGGCGGGCACTGCACGGTCATCGGCACCCCGGAGTCCGTCGCGGACCGGCTGGAGCTGTGGTTCCGCTCGGGCGCGGCCGACGGGTTCAACTTCATGCCGCCCCGGCTCCCGGACTCCCTCGACGACTTCGTGGACCACGTGGTCCCCGTCCTCCAGCGCCGAGGACTCTTCCGCACCCGGTACACCTCGTCCACGCTGCGCGGGCATCTGGGGCTGCCGCGGCCCGGCGGCGCTCAGTGACGTGCTGCGGAGCCCGTTGCGCCGGATGACTCCGGCGCAACGGGACGGTCGGTCAGCACGTCCTCGACCGGTCGGCGCAGGCTGTAGGGGAGTTTCGGGCCATGGCCGAAGCGCACGACCAGCTGAGCGCGCTCCTCGGTGAGACCGAGCCACGTCTCGAACCGGGGGCGCAGCCCGGGGACCTCGATCGGCTGGTTGATGAAGGCCGTGCGGAGGTCGAACGCTTCGGCCTGCAGCGCGAACCGCTGACAGGCCCGACCCGACTCCACCCCCGCGGACCGGTCGTCGCCCGGGGTGACGAAGACCGCCACGCCGGCGGAGCTCTTCAGGTGCTCGGCGTCGGCCTGCGCCTGCGACTCCGCCCGGAGGAGGATTCATGCCAGCAGCGTGCCCAGCGAGGTCGGCACGGGCGGCCGGCCGGTGGTGCGGCCGGCGAGCCCGTCCCTGCTCCGCAGCGCGGCGGCGGGGCTGAAGCGGATCCAGGACAGGAGTTCACGGCGGAAGGCCGTGCCGTTCAGCTGCACGAGGTCGCCGGAGGTCACGTGCTCGGCGACGGCTGCCAGTTGCCCGGGCTCGGTGCGCCGGAGGCACCGCACCTGACCCAGGTTGCCGGCCCGTTCGAGCGCCGCCAGGTCGCCCGCCCCGACGGGGCGGCCGTCGTAGGCTCCACGGGTGCACTGCCGCGTCTCGATGGCCGCCGC
Organism: Kocuria arenosa; assembly: GCF_042879215.1. Classification (NCBI taxonomy): domain Bacteria; kingdom Bacillati; phylum Actinomycetota; class Actinomycetes; order Micrococcales; family Micrococcaceae; genus Kocuria; species Kocuria arenosa. Next base: position 75,958 of record NZ_JBHZTA010000003.1, read on the forward strand.
CAGCGGGGTCGCCGTCGCGGTCCCCGGCGCGCCGAGGGCCACGACCACGAGTCCCCGGCGGAGCCGGCCGAGCGGTACTTCGCCGCCCTGGCCGCGCGCTCGAAGGAACTCGTCTGGTTCGAGAACTCGGCCCATCTGCCCCATGCCGAGGAGAGGGACCGGTTCACCCGGTTCATGGTGGAGCACGTCCTGCCCGTCGCCACCCGCCACGTCGGCCGGTGACCTGCGGCTCCTCCGGCGGGACGCCGGAGGGTCGGACACGGGCGGACCGTTCCGGCCCGTCCGTGTCCGACCCGCCGGTCAGACGAACAGCGCGGTCGCCCGCATGAGGGTCATCGTCACTCCGTAGGCGAGCGGGACCCCGACGAGGACCCAGCCCAGTGCCAGTCGTGCACGGCTCATGTCATGCCTCCTTCTCGACGAGCTCGGTGTCGGACGGTGTGCTCTGGTGCTCGGGCTCGTGGTACTTGGCGTCCACCGGCTTCACCAGGAGATTGGCGACGAAACCGATGACCAGGAGCCCGACCATGGTCAGCAGCGCCGGCTGGTACGCCTGCGCCGTGAGCTCCCCGGGAGTGCCCTGGGCGTCGAGGAACGCATTGACGATGAGGGGCCCGGCGACGCCCGCCGCGGCCCAGGCCGTGAGCAGACGGCCGTGGATGGCACCCACCTGGAAGGTCCCGAAGAGGTCCCGCAGATAGGCCGGCACCGTGGCGAAGCCGCCGCCGTAGAACGAGATGATGACGAAGGCCAGCAGCACGAACAGCAGCGTGGAGGTCGAGCCGAACAGCGCCAGCACGGTGTAGAGGACCGCCCCGACGCCGAGATAGACCATGTAGATGCGCTTGCGGCCCAGCACGTCCGAGGTGGTGGACCACACGAAGCGCCCGCCCATGTTGCCGATGGACAACAGGCCCACGAATCCGCCGGCCACGGCCGCCGTCACGAGGGATGCGCCGTCCGCCTGGCGGAAGAAGTCCTGGATCATGGGAGCGGCCTGCTCGAGGATGCCGATGCCGGCCGTCACGTTGCAGAACAGCACGATCCACACCAGCCAGAACTGGCGGGTGCGGATCGCGTTGCGGGCCGAGACGTGGTTCTTGGTGACGAGGGCCTTCGACTTGACCTTCGACGGGTCGAAGCCCTCGGGCTTCCAGTCGGCGGCGGGGACCTTGATTGTGAACGCCCCGAAGAGCATGTACGCGAGGTAGACGACCGCGAGGGTCAGGAAGAGCTTGCCGACGGCGTCCCCGCTCGCCACCCAGCCCTCGGTGCCGGAGTTCGGGTCGTAGAAGTTGAGCAGGGCCGCGGAGAGGGGGCTGGCGATCAGCGCGCCGCCGCCGAAGCCCATGATCGCCATGCCCGTGGCCAGGCCGGGGCGGTCCGGGAACCACTTGATCAGCGTGGAGACCGGCGAGATGTAACCGATGCCCAGGCCGATGCCGCCGATGAACCCGTAGCCCAGGTAGACGAGCCAGAGCTGCTCCGTGAAGATTCCGAGCGCGCCCACCAGGAAGCCGCCGGACCACAGCAGCGCCGCGGTGAACATCGCCTGGCGCGGCCCGCCGGTGTCCACCCACGTGCCGAGGACGGCGGCGGACAGCCCCAGCATGACGATGGCGATGGAGAAGATGATGCCGATCTGGGTGAGGCTCGCGTCGAAGTGCGCCACCAGCGCGTTCTTGTACACGCTGGTGGCGTAGGCCTGACCGATGCACAGGTGCACCGCGAGGGCGGCCGGCGGTATGAGCCAGCGGTTGAATCCCGGTGGTGCCACCGAGTGCTGCCGATCAAGCCATCCCATGCCCCGACTCCTCATCTGCTGCGGACACTGCGCGAAAGGCGCGTTCCGGACGGACCTCATAGGTTCCGGCCCGGCACCCAAGGGTGAAGCATGTCACATCAACGAGAAAAATGGGAAGCAACCTGCCGACCGGCCCCGCGGACCGGGTCGTTCAGCCGCCGCGGAGAGACCGCCACGCACGCCGCCAGAAGGCGACGAACCCCTTGTCCGCCACGACCTGCTCGAGCCGTTCGATCTGCCGGGTCTGGGCGCGGACCACGTCCAGGAGTTCGTGCGCCAGCTCCTCGGCGGCGTCCAGCCGCCGGTGCAGGGCGCCGGCCTCCTCGGCGGCCGCGCGACGCAGGTAGAGCGGCAGGCCGATCCCGTGCTCCGCGCTCCACTGCCTCAGGTGGCGGTCGCGGACCGCCAGTTCGCCCCGCGCTGCGGAGGATCCGTCCGCCCGACCCTCCTGCGCGGGCGGGCGGACGGGGAGCAGGCCCACGGTGAACGTCTCGAGGAAGCGGAGCGTGAACTCCCAGTCCGCCGCCGCGTCGAGGGTCTCGTCGTAGTCGCCCAGCACTCCGTGCACCGCCCGCCGGTACAGGAACGGCGAGTCGACCGCGGTGCGGTCGCCGTCCAGCACGTCGGTGAGGGTGAGCACCTCCCGGTCGGACGGCACGAGGTCCCGTCCCGGCCGACCGGGCGGGACGTCCTGGCCGGCCCCGGGTCGCTCCCTGGTCGACACCACGACCCCGTCGTCGGTCACGAGCGGGTCCTCGAGGTGGGCCACGGCGCGCTGCAGGAGGGTGGGCGGCCAGGACTCGGCCCCGTGGTGCAGGACGACGAGCTCCGACTCCCCGGCCCGGAGACCGCGATTGGCGGCCGCCGCGGGGCCGAGGGCTCTGCGGTGGCGGAGGACCATGACGCGCCCCGCGAGCTGGTCCCGCCGTGACGCCAGGGCCTCGTCCACCTCGGCGGCATCCCCGCCGTCGTCCACGACGACCACCCGCCAGTCGGTGAACGTCTGCGCCAGGAGGTCGTCGACGGCGCGGTCCAGGCGCGCCGGGCCGTCGCGGTGCCGCAGCACGACGGCGACCGTGGGCCGCTCGGGCGGCACCTCCGGAACGGTGTACCGGCGGCGGAGAGCGCGCACCACCGGGGCACCGACCCCGCGCGGCGCGGCCGCCGTTGCCGGCGCGGCCTCCGGGTCCCGTCCGCGGAGCGCCCCGGCCACGTCGTCCCACCACCGGGCCGCGGCCTCCCGGACGGCCGGCTCGGCGTCCGCCAGCGCGGCGCGCACGGCCCCCCGGTGCTCCACGGCCTCCGTCGCCCACCGCTGGACGGCCGCGCGGGTGTCCCACGCCACGTCCCCCGGGCTGAGCAGCGACGCTAAGGGGACGACGCCGTCCTCCAGCCCCCACCGGCTCATCACTCCGTTCATGCTCTCCAAGGAATATTTGTCCGGGCCCACGGGCAGCACGACGGCGTGCGCCGCCAGGCCTAGGGCCGCGCCACGGGCGCACGTGGTCAGGACCCAGTCCGCCCGGAGCGCGGCGGCGTCCGCCTCCCCGGGTTCCGCGAGGACCCGGCGGACGTCGTCCCGCAGCAGCGCGGCCACGTCCGCCGCGAACTCCTCGTCGGCCGAGGCGCCGCCGCAGGCCAGGAGCGTGACCGTTCCTCCCGTTCGGTGCACCAGAGCATCCAGCAGAGCAGCGAGCACCGGCGCGACCTGCTCCGGCGGAAAGGGACCGGCCGGCCGCTCCACCGCGGCGACGACCCGCGGCGGTGGCGCCGGTTCCTCCGGCTCCCCCCGCTGCCCGGTCGACCCGTCCTGCGCCTGCTGCTCCTCGCCCGGCCGCTCCGGTTCCCGCCGCCGATCTGTCACCCCGCCCTGCTCTGGTGGGCGCGCCGGAGCAGGGGGACACGGGAGGAGGAGTGCGTCCTCCCAGCCGATGCGCAGGCCGGAGTGCTCGGGGCACAGTCGGCGGGCCACCGCCAGGGACGCCTCGTTCCGCAGCCCCACGAGGGAGGCGACCGAGAGCAGTCGGCGCACGGCGTCCTCGGGGACGGCGCCGGCGTCGAGGCCCAGCCCGACGACGACGACGGGCCGGCCGGCCTCCGCGGCGGTCCGCGCTCGGTCGAGCCAAGGACGGAGCTGGGAGTCGTCCACGAGGGCGTCCGACCCGAGGCCGGCCAGCAGGAGCGCCTCCCCCTCGGGCCGCCGTGCGGGAGCACCGCTTCCGGACTCGAGCTCCGGGACGTCGCCCCCGGGCGCCGCGAGCACCGGACCGGCCTCCGGATCGACGAGCCGGGCATCGAGGCCGCGCAGGGCGAGTTCCCCGAGGAGTCCGTGGAGCTCGCTCGCCGCCCCCGATCGGAGTCCTGGCCCGCCCGGTCCCGGGAGAACGTCGATGTGCATGACGGAACGGGCCTTTCCTCGACCGGTGCGTGCTCCCCCATTCTCCCAGCCGCAGCCTCCCCGGTTCGCCCGGGGCACGAGCGAGCCGGCCCCGCCGCCACCCGGGCCCCCCGGCACGACCGGTCCGGCGGCGTGCGGTGTGCGGAGTTGCAGGTCCGCACGGAATCGCCTTGCCCGCGCGCGGGCGGTTCCGCCACTGTGGAGGAACACACTGCACCATCTCCGCCGGCGGCGCCCGCCCGGAGGATCCCCGCCCCGATGCTCCGGCCCCACCGCCAGATATTCCGACCATGGAATATGGGTGGTCACCGCCGGCCTCTCCCGGAACGCGGACCTCTCGTTGCCGGAGCGGGCCGACGATCCCGACCGCGGAGATCCCGCCCACCTCACGGCGGGAGACCTCGAGGAGCCCCACCATGTTGAACGCCGCCGTGATCAGCCCCCAGCCCATGACGCGCATCGCGATGCAGCGCGAGGCCGTCGAGCACCCCGAGCACGGCGTGCGGGTGAGCGCGGTGGCTGGGAACGTCCCCGACTTCCTGGCCGACCCCTCGGGCGAGGAGATGGTGGTCCTGCTGAGCCTGAACACCCTGGACGGTCGCAGCCTCGTGCAGAACATCACGGACCTCACCGCGCAGGAGCACACCGTGGTGATGCTCGTGCCGCCGGACGACCTCGTCCGGGTCCGGTCCGCGTTCGCCTGCGGGGCGGCCGGAGCCGTGGGCAAGTGGGAGCCCATCAGGACCGTCTTCCGGACCATGCGCCTCTCCCGGCAGCTGGGGCACTTCGTGAGCGACGTGCTCCAGTCGTCCCTGGCCGAGCTGCCCAGCAGGGCTCCGGCGAAGCTCTCCGCCCGGGAGCGCCAGGTGCTTACGCTCTACGTGGAGGGCCTCCAGGAGCAGGAGGTGGCCGGGCTGCTGCAGATCGCGGAGTCCACGGTGGAGGAGCACCTCAAGCGCATCCGCCGCAAGTACGCCGTGGTGGACCGGCCGGCCCGCACCAAGCTCGAGCTCTACAAGCGGGCCATCGAGGACGGCATCATTCCCCCGGTGCTGCCACTCGCCTGAGCACGGGCCGGCCGTTCCGTCCCGCCACGGATCGTCCTGTCCGGCCTCCGCCCGGCCGAATGGTGTCCGGACCGTTGCGCCGGGACGGTTGTCCCGTGCCGAGGATGCTCCTACCCTGGTGGCAGCACCTTTGAGCGCCGTTCCGCGTCCCCCCGCACCGGAACTCCAGCCCCGGCGGGGTCGAGCGCCCGGACCGCTCCGAGTCCGCCCGAGTCCCGTCCGGCACCGCCGACGACGGTCTGCGCACCGTCGTCGAGCACGAGCAGCAGCCCGGGGGCGCGTGCCCCCGCCCACAGGAAGCCAGTCCCATGAATGCCGTGGACCGCGGGGAGCATGAGCACGAGACCGCCCGAGAGCTCGAGAAGTTGCGGACTCGCCTGACCGGGACGCTGGTCGAGCCCCACGACCCCCTCTACGACGAGGCGAGGCGGGTCTGGAACGGCATGGTCGACGTGCGACCCCGAGCCGTCGTGCAGGCGGGTGCCGTGTCCGACATCGACCCGGTGCTGGCCGCCGCGCAGCACACGGAGCTGCCGCTGGCCGTCCGCGGCGGCGGGCACAGCGTGGCCGGCCACGGGACCGTGGAGGGCGGACTCGTCCTGGACCTCGGCGCCCTGCGGCAGGTCGAGGTGGACCCCCGGACCCGGCGCGTGACCGTCGAGCCGGGCGCGACCCTCGCCGATGTCGACCGCGCGACGGTCCCGCACGGGCTGGCGGTGCCCCTCGGCGTGGTGAGCGCCACCGGGGTCGCAGGGCTGACCCTGGGCGGGGGCGTCGGCTGGCTGACGCGCAGCAACGGCCTGAGCCTGGACAACCTCGTGGACGCCGAGGTGATCGCCGGGACCCGGGAGCACCTGCACGCCAACGCGGAGCACAACCCGGATCTGTTCTGGGGCATCCGCGGCGGCGGGGGGAACTTCGGCGTCGTGACCTCCTTCACCTTCCGGGCCCGGGAGCTGCCCCCGTCCGTGCTGGGCGGGAACCTGTTCTACGGGCGCGAGAAGTGGCGCGCGGCCCTGCAGGCCTTCGCGCGCTGGACGGACGACCTGCCGGACGAGATGAACGGCATCATCTCGATCCTCCGGCTGCCGCCCAGCTTCGGGATGGGCGACCAGCCCTGGCTGATCATCGGCTTCGCCTGGATGTCGCCCGACCACGCCGAGGGCCTGCGACTGGTCGAGCGGCTGCGGGCCGACGCCCCACCGGACGAGGAGGAGGTCGGCCCCGTGCAGTGGCCCGAGTGGCAGTCGGCCATGGACGAGCTCTTCCCGAAGGGGGCGCGCGGCTACTGGAAGAACGCCTCGCTCTCCCGCCTGGACGACGAGGTGGTCGACGCCCTGCTCGGCGTGGCCTCCGAGATCACCTGGTTCGGCACGGGCATCGACGTCCATCACATGGAGGGGTTCTTCGGGCGGGTGCCCGCCGGCGCCACAGCCTTCCCCAACCGGTCCGCGCGGTACTGGCTCAACGTCTACGGCTTCTGGCCGGACGCCGCCGAGGACGTCCGCCTCACGGCGTTCGCCCGGAAGGCCCACGCCGCCGTGGAACCGTTCGCCGACGCGGGCCTGTACGTGAACTTCCTCGGCGCCGAGCAGGGCCCGGTCACCACCGAGGAGGCACGCCAGACCTACGGGGAGCGGACGCACCGGCGTCTCGCCGAGCTGAAGAACCGCTACGACCCGGGCAACCTGTTCCGGCTCAACCACAACATCCTGCCGAGCGCCGCCTGACGGCGCCCGCTGCCGGAAAGGGCCCGGTCGACGCCTCCTGGCAGGAGGTCGAGGCCCAGGACCCCACGGGTCGCGGCTGAGGGCTGGGGTCAGGGCGCGCCGAGCAGCCGCAGCACGGCCGCCGCGACCGCACCCAGGACCACGACCAGCAGGAACGGGGCCCGCAGCATCAGGGCCGCTCCCGCCACGAGCAGCGCGCCCAGCCGGGCGTCGAGCACCAGCGCCTGGCCGGAGCCGAACGCGTTCATGACCACGAGCGCGGCGAGCAGGCCCACGGTGACGGTGCCCGCCATGCGCCCGACGCGCGGGTCGTCCAGCACCCGGTCCGGCACGAGGTAGCCGACGAGCTTCAGGGCGTAGGCGAGCGCGCACGCCCCGAGCACCCAGACCCACATGCTCACGCCCCCGCCTCCTTCGCACCGGGGCCGGACGGCGCACCGGGGCCGGAGGCCGCGCCGGCGCCGGACGCCGCCCCGGCCGAGCCGGCCGGGCGGGAGCGGCCCAGGAACGCCGCGACCACGGCGGCCACGAGGATCGGCAGTCCCGCCGGCAGCACCGGGATCGTCAGGGCTGTGACGAGGCCGCAGACCACCGCGACCGCCACGGGTTCCCGGGCGCTCAGCCGCGGCCACAGCAGGCCCAGGAACGCGGCCACGGCGGCGCCGTCCAGGCCCCACCGGGCGGGATCGCCCAGGGCGTTGCCCAGCAGGGCGCCCAGCACGGTGAACAGGTTCCAGAGCACGAACACGCCCAGGCCCGCGGTCCAGAAGCCGCGCCGCTCCTCGACGGGGTGGACCTGGGAGGACGCGGCCGCGTTGGACTCGTCGATGGTGACGTGCGCGGCGAGGAGCCGGCGCCAGCCGCGCGGGCGGACGAGGGCGTTCATGCTCATCCCGTAGACGGCGTTGCGGATCCCCAGCAGCGTGGCGGCGCCCAGCGCCGAGGCGCCGGCGCCCCCGCCCGAGACCACGCCGATGAAGGCGAACTGGGAGCCGCCCGTGAACATGAGCGCGGACAGGGCGACGGTCTGCCAGAAGGTCAGTCCCGCCGCCACGGACAGGGCGCCGAAGGAGATGCCGTACAGCCCGGTGGCCACGGACACGGACAGCCCGATCCGGACCGCCGGCGAGGACCGCCAGTCGACCGGAGCCGCGTGGCTCATCGAGCGCCTCCGGCGGCGGCGACGGACGACCCGCCCGTGCCCGGCACGGGCTCCCCCACGGACTCGGCCACGGTTTCGTGCGGCGCGTCCGCGGCGCGGCGTCCCTGGGCGGTGTCGAGCGCGTCCAGGGCCTGGACGAGGGCGAGGTGGGTGAAGGTCTGCGGGAAGTTGCCGGTCATCCGCCGGAGCTCGGGCGACCACTCGGTGGAGAGCAGCCCGAGGTCGTTGGCGCGCGACAGCACGGAGTCCACGAGCTTCCGGGCGCTGTCCGTGCGCCCCGACCGCGCGTACTGGGCGGCGAGCCACAGGGACGCGCCGAGGTGCGGGTTGTCCTGGCCGGGGAAGCCGTCCACCCCGATGACCCCCGCGTACGCGTCGGGGTCGTCGGGCTCCACCGGACCCAGGACGTTGCGGTAGCGGTGGATGAGCCCGCTGGGGTGGCGCAGCTCCTCCTCGATCCGGCGCACGGTCCCGAGCATCCGCTCGTCGTCGTAGGCCACGAAGCCCACCTGCGGCAGCTGGAGCAGGGAGGCGTCCACGGTCTTCGCCCCGTAGTACTGGACGAAGGAGCCGACCTCGGGGTCGTAGCCGCTCGTCCAGATCTCCTCGGCGAGCGCGTCCCGCAGCTGCTCCCACAGCGGCGCGTCGCCGGGCAGGCCGTGCAGGCGCACGGCGTCCACGCCGCACTGGAGGGCCGCCCACATCAGCACGCGCGAGTGCGTGTAGTACTGCCGTTCGCCGCGCATCTCCCAGATGCCCTGGTCCGTGACCTCGTAGTTCTCCACGACGGAGCGCAGCATCGCCTGCTGCAGGGGCCAGGAGAGGTGGTCCTCCACGGCGCCGCGCCGGCGGAGCCTCTCGAACACCACCATGACGTGCCCCACGGCGTCCGACTGGTGCTGGCCCGCGGCGCCGTTGCCCTCGCGGACCGGCCGGGAGCGCTCGTAGCCGGGCAGGTCGAGCTGGTGCTCGCGCCCGCGGCGCTCCCCGGCGACCCCGTAGATGTTCTGCAGGTCGTGCGGGTCGCCCGCCACGGCGCGCAGCAGCCAGTTGCGCAGCTGCGCGGCCTCCCGGTCGTGGCCGTGGTCGAGCATGACCTCGAGGGCCATCGCGGCGTCCCGCAGCCAGGCGAAGCGGTGGTCCCAGTTGCGCTCCCCGCCGACGACGTCCGGCAGGGACGTGGTGGGGGCGGCCACGAGCCCGCCCGTCTCCTGGTGCATCAGCGCCCGCACCACGAGCAGCGAGCGCCGGACCACGTCCGAGCGCGGGGCCACGGCGTGACCGCGGACGGGGACGATGTGCACGGGCTCGTCCTCCCCGGCGGCCGGCGGGGAGTACAGCCCGGACCAGTCCTGCCACAGCTCCACGGTGCGGGTGAGCTGCTCGTTGACGTCGACGGGCGCCGGGGGCGTGCGGTGGGACGGGAAGTGGGTGAGGACGAAGTCCCGTGCCTGGCCGGCGGAGACGGTGAAGGTCCCGCGGTGGCGGCGCTCGTCGTCGTCGTCCGTGGACTCGGGGAGGGGCTCCCCGCGCAGCACGAGGGCGTCCGGGCCGGCCATGGCCACGAGCATGGGCGGTGCGGGGTCGCCGCCGCCGGGGTCCTCCTCCCCCTCGAAGCGGCTGATCCAGGGGACCACGGCGCCGTAGCCGAAGCGCACCCGCAGCTCGTGGTACATCTCGACCTCGCCCGTGAGGCCCTCGACGCGGCGGACCACGTCCGTGCGGGAGGTCAGCGGGAGGAAGTCGGTCACGCGCACGGACCCGGAGTCCGTGACCCACACGGTCTGCAGCACGAACGTGTTCTCCACGTAGAACCGCTCGGCGACCTGGGCGCCGCTCTCCTCCTCGTCGAGGACCTCGCCGTCGGGCCCCTCCGCGACCGTGCACGCGGGAGCGAGCAGCCACCGCCCGTGGTCGGGCTCCCCGAGCAGGGCGCCGAAGACCGAGGGGGAGTCGAACCGGGGCGCGCACAGCCAGTCGATGGACCCGGTGCGGGAGACGAGCGGACCCGTGCGCATGTTCGAGAGCAGGGCGTAGTCCTCGATCAGTGAAGCCATGCCTCAAGATTGGCACATTGCCGGGCCGCACCGGGCCGGGCGCTTGAACGATACCCCCAAGGGGTATACAGTGACGGCAGGACGACCGAGGAGGACCCATGACCCAGACCCTGCCGCCGCACGGCTACACCCAGGACAAGGACGCGTACCTCAAGCGCCTGCGGCGCATCGAGGGCCAGGTCCGCGGCATCCACCGGATGGTCGAGGAGGACAAGTACTGCATCGACATCCTCACCCAGATCTCCGCGATCCAGTCGGCGCTCAAGGCCGTGAGCCTCGGCCTGCTGGACGAGCACCTGAACCACTGCGTCGTGGGCGCCGTCGAGGCCGCCCAGGAGTCCGGGGACGTCGCCAGCGTCGACGACAAGCTCCAGGAGGCGTCCGCGGCCATCGCGCGCCTGCTCAAGAGCTGACCCCGCCCCACCGGACGGACGCACCGCCCCCACCGAACCACCCCACCGAACCATCCCCGCCGAACGAACCCACCGAACCCCCGAGGAGACCATCGTGCAGACCACCGTCAACGTTTCCGGCATGACCTGCGGCCACTGCGTCATGTCCGTCACCGAGGAGCTCACCGAGCTCGAGGGCGTCGAGTCCGTCGACGTCGACCTCGTGGCCGGCGGGGTCTCCCCCGTGGTCGTGACCTCCACCCGCGAGCTGTCCGAGGACGAGATCGAGAAGGCCGTCGAGGAAGCGGGGTACAGCGTTGCCTGAGACCCGCACGGCCGTCCCCACCGAGGTCGCCGGGCCGCTGCGCACCCTCGAGCTCGAGATCACGGGCATGACGTGCTCCTCGTGCGTCAGCCGGGTCGAGAAGAAGCTGGGCAGGCTCGAGGGCGTCGACGCCTCCGTCAACCTCGCCCTCGAGACCGCCACCGTCCACGTGCCCGAGGGCGTGAGCGACGAGCAGATCGTCGAGACGGTCGAGAAGGCCGGGTACGGGGCCGTCGTCACGAACGCGCCCGGGGACGACGACGCCGGTGCCGCGGACCGCTCCGACGCCATGACGAGGGTCGCCGGGCGCGAGGCGTCCTCGCTGCGCTCGCCCGAGTCCCTGCGCCGGCGCCTCCTCGTGGCGGCCGCGCTCTCCGTCCCGGTGTTCGTGATCTCGATGCTGCCCGGCTTCCAGTTCCCGCACTGGGGCTGGGTGGTCGCGGTCCTGAGCCTGCCGGTCGTGACGTGGGCGGCGTGGCCCTTCCACCGCTCGGCGGCGATCAACGCCCGGCACCTGACCTCCACCATGGACACCCTCGTGTCCCTGGGCGTGTCCGCCGCGTACCTGTTCTCGCTGTGGAACCTGCTGCGCGAGCCCGGCATGACGGCCGGCGCGATGCTCGGCCACACGATGGACATGAGCGGGCACCAGCTCTACTTCGAGACGGGCGCCCTCGTCACCGCGTTCCTGCTGCTGGGCCGCTACCTGGAGGCCCGGGCGAAGACCCGCTCCGGCGAGGCGCTGCGCGCGCTGCTGGAGCTGGGCGCGAAGGACGCGGTGGTCCTGCGGGACGGCGTCGAGACGAGCCTGCCCGCGGAGCAGCTGCGGCCGGGGGACCTGGTCGTCGTGCGCCCCGGCGAGAAGATCGCCACCGACGGCGTGGTCGTGGACGGCCGCTCAGCCGTGGACACCTCCCTGCTCACCGGTGAGTCCCTCCCGGTGGAGGTGGAGGTCGGGGACACCGTCACCGGGGCCACGATCAACACCAACGGCCGCCTGCTGGTCGAGGCCACCCGCGTGGGCGCCGACACCACCCTGGCCCAGATGGGCCGGATGGTGTCCCGGGCGCAGGCGAGCAAGGCCCCCGTGGCCCGGCTGGCCGACCGGATCTCCGGGGTCTTCGTCCCGGTCGTCCTGGTGATCGCCCTGGCCACGCTGGTCGGCTGGCTCCTGCTGACCGGGGACGTGCACGCGTCCTTCGTGGCCGCGGTCTCCGTGCTCGTGATCGCCTGCCCCTGCGCCCTCGGCCTGGCCACCCCCACGGCCCTGCTCACCGGCACGGGGCGCGGCGCGCAGCTGGGCATCCTGATCAAGGGCGCCGAGGTGCTCGAGGACACCCGCACCGTGGACACCGTGGTGCTGGACAAGACGGGCACCGTCACGAGCGGTCAGCTCTCCGTGGCGGCCGTGACGCCCGTGTCCGGGTACTCCCGGGACCAGGTGCTGGATCTCGCGGCCACCGTGGAGCAGCACTCGGAGCACCCCATCGCGCGGGCCGTGGCCGCGGCCACCCCGCACCGGTTCCCGGTCTCCGGGTTCGTCTCGGCCCCCGGCGGCGGCGTCCGCGCGCACGTGGCGGACGGGATGCACTCCCGCTCGGTGGTGGTCGGGCGCACCACCTGGCTGTCCGAGAACGGCGTGCGCCTGGACGGCGCCCAGCTCGACGCGCTGCGCCGCGCCCAGGAGGGCGGGTTCACCACGATCCTCGTGGCCGTCGACGGGGCCCTCGTCGGCTTCGTCGACCTGCGCGACACCGTCAAGGACGACGCCCGCGAGGCGGTCCGGCGGCTCAGGGGGCTGGGCCTGCGGCCCATGCTGCTGACCGGCGACAACGAGCCCGTGGCACGGGCCGTCGCCGCGGAGGCCGGCATCGCCGCCGAGGACGTCGTCGCGGACGTCAGCCCGGAGGGCAAGGTCGCGGTGGTCCGTGACCTCCAGGACGACGGCCGCGTGGTCGCCATGGTGGGCGACGGCGTCAACGACGCCGCGGCCCTGGCGCAGGCCGACCTCGGGATCGCGATGGGCGCCGGCACGGACGCGGCGATCGAGGCCGCGGACATCACGGTGGTGCGCAGCGACGTCGGCTCGGTGCCCACGGCCATCGCCCTGTCCCGCCGGACCCTGTCGATCATCAAGTCGAACCTGTTCTGGGCCTTCGCCTACAACACGGTGGCCATCCCCGTGGCCGCCGCGGGGCTGCTCAACCCCGTGATCGCGGGCGCCGCCATGGCCTTCAGCTCCGTGTTCGTGGTGCTGAACTCCCTGCGGCTGCGGCGCTTCGGCCGCTGAGCCCGCCGGGCACGACGGCGCCCCGGGGAGGACCACGGTCCTCCCCGGGGCGTCGTGCGTCCCGCGCGGTGCTGCTCAGGCGCCGGCCTGGCCGGGGTCGACCGGGCTGTCCTCGTTCTCCTCGAGCTCGGGCAGCTCGGACTTGTAGTCCTCCTGCGCCACGTCCGTGGCATCGCGGTCGGCGTCGACCTCCCGCTTGTCGGCCATCCTCTGCTGGACCTTCCGCTCGAACTCGTCGTCGCCCTCGGTGGGCGGTTCCGGCTGCTGGCTCATGCTGGTTCCCGTCGTCCGGTCTCGAGCAGGGCGCGGGGTCCGGCCCTGCTGCTCAGGTGCCGTCCCAATCTACCGAGGGGACGGACGGCCGCGACAGGGCTGTCCACGGAACATGATCCCCCGGCGCGGGGGTCCGGAACGAGCGGGGACCTGCGGCGAGCGGGCGCCGCGGGCGAGCGGGAGCTTCAGGCGCGCGGAGCGGGGCCGTCGTCGTCCGTGCCGTCCACCGGGCCGGTGCCGTCGGCGGAGCGGCGGCCGAGGAGGTCCTCGCCCTCGGTGTCGGGCCGGACGCGCTGGCCGAACTCGGCCTCGCCGGGGGGCCGTGCAGCCGCCTGCCGCCGGGCCCGGGCCTCGGCGTAGAGCTTGGCCGAGGAGCGGTTGACGCCCGTGCCCGTGCCGAGGTGGGGGTCGTTGGGCTTCTCGACGATCATCAGCGTGGCGCTGACCACGAGGGTCACGATGAACACGACACCGGCGGCGATGAAGGCGAGGTCCAGGCGCAGGGCGTTGTCCGTGCCGCCGCTGGCGAAGATCCCCACGGCGACGAACGCGACCGCCGCGAGCACGGCCGACAGGATCAGGGGGCCCTTGACGTCGGCCCGGGAGCCGCCTCTCGAGCCCTTGCGCTGTGCCACTGGTCCTCCTCGTGAACTGATGTCCCCGGCGGGCCGGGGCCTGCCGTGCGATGGCCCAGTCTACGCGGTCCCGGCGGGGGCCCGTCCCCGGCGGTCCTCGTGCCGGAGGGTGAGGGCGGCCAGCAGGTGGGTGACGCCGATGACCACCGCGGCGGCCCCCACCACCCCGAAGAGCGCCTTGGCGCCGAGGTCCACCACGAGCACGAGGCCCGTGGCGGCGAGGACCGTGACGAGTCCGGCGATGGTCCAGTCGCGGCCCAGCGGGAAGCTCGTGCGGAACTTCAGCCCGAGGGCCAGCTCGGTGAGCCCGGCCAGGCCCATGATGGACGCCGCGTAGACCACCAGCCACGCGGGGGTGTCGGCGCCCAGGATCGTGAAGACCCCGCCCAGGAGGTACAGCACGCCGTAGGACTGCGGGATCTGCCGGGTGGGGCCCATGTCCACGTGGTCGTTGCCGTTGAGGCGCAGCTGCAGGAGCACGCTCGCCGCGCCCGTGAGCACGAGGTACAGCCCCACGCCCCAGGCCACCACGGGCAGCGTCGGCTCCTGCCAGAACACGGTCACGCCGCCGAAGACCAGGGCCACGAGCGCGCGCAGCAGCGTGGGCGCGAACAGGTCGCGGTGGATGCCGGTGCTCGGATCGGGGTTCACGGTGCGCCTTTCGGGGGACGTGCCGGCCGGGAGGCCTGCGGGGCACCGGTCAGTCTAGCGAGCGGAGCCGTGCCCGGTCGCCGAGAGCACCCGGGCCAGGACCGCCAGGGCGTCCGGCAGGGCGTCGCCCTCCGGGGCGGCACCGGTGGCGCCGAAGCCGACGACGACGCCGCGGCGGCCGCCCCGCGCGCCGTGCGCCCAGTACGAGCCCAGCGCCGCCACCCGCACGCCCGCGGCGGCGGCACGGTCCACGACGTCCTGCTCCTCCAGCGGCACCTCCCCGGTGAACTCGAGGACGGCGTGCAGCCCTCCGTCCATGGGCACGGCCCGCACCCCGCTGACCCCGGCGAGGGCCGCGGTGAGCAGGTCCCGCCGGCGCCGGTACTCCCGCCGCATCCGGGCGGTGTGCCGGCGCAGTCCGCCGTCGGCCAGGAAACGGGCCATGGCGTCCTGGGCGACCGCGGAGGCGGGGTTGCCCAGGTCCGTGCGCAGCAGCAGCAGGTCCTCCCGGAGGGCGGGCGGGGCCAGCAGGTAGCCGACCCCCAGTCCGGGCGCGAGGACCTTGGTGAAGGAGCCCAGCGTGGCCACGTGGCCGCCGCTGCCGAGCAGCCGTCCCGGGGCGGGAGGCTCCGGGACGGCGCCCCCGGCGTGGTCGAGGGAGGACAGCGCGGGGAGCGGCTCGCCCACGTAGCGCAGCTCGGAGTCGTAGTCGTCCTCCACGATCAGCGCGTCGTGGGCGCGCGCCCAGCCGAGCAGCTCGAGCCGGCGGGCGGCGGGCATCGACGCCCCGAGGGGGTACTGGTGGCTGGGGGTCACGATCACGGCGTCCGGGGGCCGCTCGACCTCCCACTCCCCCGGACCGGCCCACGCGCCGGACGGCAGCCGGGCGGGGTCCAGCCCCTGCTCGTCGATCGGCACCGGCAGCACCTCGTGGCCGAGCCGCTCCGGCACCCGGCGCAGCGAGGGGTAGCCGGGGTCCTCGACGGCGACGCGCAGCCCGCGGCCCGCGTGGCCGCCGAGCACCGCGAGCAGGAGCTGGAGCCCGTCCCGTGCGCCCGCCGTGACGAAGAGGTCCTCCGGGTCCCGGACCACGCCGCGCATCAGCCGCAGGTGCTCGGCGATCTGACCGCGCAGCGGCTCCGAGCCCTGGGGCGGGGGCGCCCCCGTCCCGGCGGCGGCCGCGGCGTCCCGCCACGCGGCGCGCCACTGCGGGGTGGCCAGCCGGTCGGTGTCGGGCCGCCCGGGCGTGAGGTCGATCATGGGCCGCTCCCGGGTCCGGCGCGGCGGCACCGCGGGCGGGCGGGGGCCGGGCCGGGCCGCCGGGGGCTCCGCGCGGGAGCGGGCGAGGTCGGGGTGGACCACCGTGGCCCCGTTGGTCGCGTGCAGGTAGCCCTCGCCGTGGAGCTGGTCGTAGGCGGTGACCACGGAGCCGCGCGAGATCCCCAGCCGGGCGGCGAGCCCGCGCGTCGAGGGCAGCGCGTCCCCGGGGCGCAGGGCCCCGGAGACCACCAGCTCCCGCAGCTGCTGGACGAGCTGGGCGGGCAGCGGCGCGGGATCGGACCGGTCCACGCGCACGGGCAGCTCGACGTCGTGGGGATGCCGCACGGGAGCCTCCTCCTCCGGCAGTTCCTGTGGTCCAACAGATTCTATCGATGGTGGACCTGTCGGTGGACCACTTTCGGCCGGAGGATGGAGCCCATGACCGATCTGCAGACCACCCCTGCCCCGAACTCCGCCCGCACCACCGCCTCGGACGCGACCCCGCTCACCGGCTCCCCGCTGGTCAAGCGCGGTCTCGCCGACATGCTCAAGGGCGGTGTCATCATGGACGTCGTCACCGCCGAGCAGGCCCGCATCGCCGAGGACGCCGGCGCCGTGGCCGTCATGGCCCTCGAGCGCGTGCCCGCCGACATCCGCGCGCAGGGCGGCGTGGCCCGCATGTCCGACCCCGACCTGATCGAGGGCATCCAGGCCACCGTCTCGATCCCCGTCATGGCCAAGGTCCGCATCGGCCACTTCGTGGAGGCCCAGGTCCTGGAGCACCTGAAGGTCGACTACATCGACGAGTCCGAGGTGCTCTCCCCCGCCGACTACGTCAACCACATCGACAAGCAGCGCTTCACCGTCCCGTTCGTGTGCGGGGCCACCAACCTGGGCGAGGCCCTGCGCCGGCTCGCCGAGGGCGCCGCGATGATCCGCTCGAAGGGCGAGGCCGGCACGGGCGACGTCTCCGAGGCCACCAAGCACATCCGCACCATCCGCGGTCAGATCGCCGAGCTGCAGGCCCTCCACAAGATCTCCCCAGACGCCCTCTACGTGAAGGCGAAGGAGCTCGCGGCCCCGTACGACATCGTCCTCGAGGTCGCCCGCACCGGGAAGCTGCCGGTCGTGCTGTTCACCGCCGGCGGCGTGGCCACCCCCGCGGACGCCGCCATGATGATGCAGCTCGGCGCCGACGGCGTGTTCGTGGGCTCCGGCATCTTCAAGTCCGGCAATCCCGCGGCCCGGGCGCAGGCCATCGTGAAGGCCACCGCCTACTTCGACGACCCGGAGAAGATCGCCGATGCCTCCCGCGGGCTCGGCGAGGCGATGGTCGGCATCAACGTGGGCGACCTCCCCGCCCCGCACCGGCTCGCGGAGCGCGGCTGGTGACCTCCGGGCCCCGCGTCGGCGTCCTCGCCCTGCAGGGCGGGGTCGCCGAGCACGCCGCGATGCTGCGGGAGCTCGGCGCCGAGCCCGTGCTCGTGAAGACCGCCGAGCAGCTCGCCGGGCTGGACGCGATCGTCCTGCCCGGCGGGGAGTCCTCCACCGTGGACCGGCTGCTGCGCCTGTTCGGGCTGCGGGAACCCCTGCGGGAGGCCGTCCTCGGCGGCCTGCCCACACTCGGCACGTGCGCCGGGCTCATCCTGCTCGCGTCCGGCATCGAGGACCCCGCTCCCGGTCAGCAGTCCCTCGAGGTCCTGGACGTCACGGTGGCCCGCAACGCGTTCGGTCCCCAGACGGCCTCCGAGGAGGTCGTGCTCGCCTGGGGCGGCGGTGGGGACGTGGTGCGCGCCGCCTTCATCCGGGCCCCCGCGGTGACCCGCGTCGGCGAGGGCGTCGAGGTCCTCGCCCGGCACCGGGGCGCGGTGGTCGCGGTGGCGAGCGGGGCCGTCGTCGGCATCTCGTTCCACCCCGAGCTGACCGGGGAGACCACGGTGCACCGGCACCTGCTCTCCCTCGTGGCCGCCCGGCGCGGTCTCCCCGCCTGAACGGTTCCGCACCGCCCCATCAGCTTCGCACCGCCCCATCTGCTCCGCACTGCCCCAGCGGTCCCGCGCGCCCGGCGGTCTCCCGCTCCGTGCGGGACGGTCAGTAGCTGCCGGACGCCCCGCCGCCGGTGAAGCCGCCACCGCCGCCGAACGAGGAGCCGCCCTGCCCGTCCCCGCTCGGGCCGCCGCTCGAGCCGCCGGAGTACAGCGCCGGGTTCGCGAGGTAGAGCGGCAGCCACACGGCGGGGTTGGTGAGCGCGTCCGGCTTGCGGTGGTGGTAGCGGTACGTCCGGTACGCCGCGCGCTGCTCCTCGGTGAGCCGCAGCTCCGGGTCGCGCTGCCGGGCCGCCCGCAGCTCCTCGTCGGCGATCCGGCGCCGGCGGCGCAGGTCCGCGGCGATCCACCACGCCACCAGCACGCCGACCAGGCCGAAGCCGCCCGCGACCCAGCCGAGCAGGGCCCAGTCGAAGGGCTCCCGCGGCGGCTCCCTGCCCTGCGCGTAGACGTGGATCTGCTCGACGGCCTCGCCCAGGCCCTGGGCGTAGCGCCCGTCCGCGAAGGCCGGCGCCAGCACGTCCTCCACCACGCGTTCCGCCTCGTCGTCGGAGAACCGCTCGCGCACCCCGTCCGCCGACTCGATCCGCAGCTCCCGGTCCTCCGTGGCGGCGACCACGAGCACGCCGTTGTCCGCCCCGGCGTCGCCCACCTCCCACGCGGTGGCGACCTCGCGGGCGTAGTCCTCGATCGATCCGTCCGTCTCCGCCACCGTGAGCACGGCGAGGCGTGCGGCGTCCGTGCCGGCGCTGCGGTCCTCGATCAGGGCGTCGAGCCGGCGCTCCTGCTCCTCCGTCAGGACGTCGGCGGAGTCCAGGACGTTGGACCCGGCCGGCGGGTCGGGGATCTGCACCGGACCCGAGCACCCGGTGAGCGCGGTGACGGCCAGGGCGGTCACGGCCAGCGCTCTGCGGTCCACGGTGTGCTCCCGTCCGTCCGCGGCCGGTCCGCGGGCTCGTCCCCAGGATGGCCTGCCGACGCCGGTCGGCGGATCCGCCCGCAGGAGGAGCCCCCGGCCGCCCGTGGCCGGGGGCTCCTCCTGCGGGCGGACGGGTCAGTCCTTCTTCCGGGTCGGGACCACCATCACGGGGCCCTCGCCCTCGTTGAGCACGGCCTGGGACACGGAACCCATGAGCAGCCCCCGGAACCCGCCGTAGCCACGGCTGCCGACCACTACGAGCTCCGCCGACCGGCCGGCCTCCACGAGCTGGTCCGCGGGCCGACCGGAGAAGACGTAGGTCTCGACGTCCAGGTCCGGGTGGTCCTCCCGGACCGACGCCGCCACCTGGTCCACGAGGGACCGGGCGGGCTCGGTGAGCTGCTCGCGCACGGCCCGGTCGAGGTCGGCGGAGCCCGTCGGCATGCTCAGCGCCTCCGGGACCACGGTGATCAGCGCCAGGCCCGCACCGTGCCGGACGGCGTACCGGCCGGCCGCCAGGACGGCCGGGTTGTCCCGGCCGAGCCGGTCCACACCGACCGCCACGCGCCCCGCGAAGGGGCCGGCCGTGGCACGGGTGGCGCGCGCCTGTGGGTCCCAGCGGTCCGGGAGGACGATCACGGGACACTTCGCGTGCGCCGCCGCCGCGGCCGTGACCGACCCGAGGCGTCCGCGCACCCCGCGCCGGCCGCGGCGGCCGAGCACCAGGGACCCGGCCCTCTCCGACTCGTGCACCAGCACCCCGGCCGCGTCACCGCGCTCGACCAGCGCGACCGCCGGAACGCCGGCGTCCCGGGCCCGGCCGACGGCGGCCGCGGCGACCTTGTCCGCCTCCTCCTCGATCGCCTCCAGGAACGGCCCGTAGAGACTGGGGTCCACGGCGACGGGACGTCCCATGGAGACCACCACCTTGAGCTCGCCGGCGAGGGCGCCGGCCTCCTGGATCGCCCAGTCGAGGGCTCGTTCGCTGTTCTCGGAGCCGTCGTAGCCGACGACGATCTGCTCGGTCATGTGCCGCTGCCTCCTGGTCGCGCCGTGGGGGTGGGTGCCGGGAAGGAGCGCTCAGGAGCGGTGCGCGGGCACCACCATGACCGCGCCGGTGGCGTTCTCCAGCACCGCCTGGGACACCGAGCCGAGCAGCAGCCCCCGGAAGCCGCCGATGCCGCGGGAGCCCACCACGACCAGGTCCGCGGTGTGCGTGGCGTTCATCAGGATGCGGGCCGGGCGGCCCACGAAGATGTGGTGCTCGACCGTCAGCTCGGGGTGCTGGGCGGCGATCTCGTCGGAGATCTGGGTGAGCTTCTGGTCCGCCTCGTGGAAGTACCGGGCCTGGTTGAACTCGTCCTGGAACCAGGAGGGCGTGCCGGACAGGGCGCCGTTCACGGAGACCAGCGCCAGGGCCTTGCCGTGCTCCTGCGCGTACGCCACGGCCTGGCCCAGCGCCGGGCTGCGCGAGCCGAGGGCGTCCAGGCCCACGACCACCCGGCCGGTGAAGTCGATCTGGTCCGCCTTGACCGGCCCGTCGGCCTCGAGCGCGAAGTCGCCCGCGCTGCCGCCGCGCCGTTCGGAGTGCCGGATCTCCGCGGCCTCGGGGACGATGATGACCGGGCACTTGGCGTGCGCCGCGACCGCCGCGGACACCGAGCCCAGCCGGCCGCGCAGCGCGCCGCCGCGACCGCGCTTTCCCATGACCACGAGCGCGGCGTCGCCCGACTGCTCCACGACGGCCTTGGCGGCGTCCCCGCCCGCTTCCACGACCTCGACGGGCAGTCCCGCCTGCTCCACGGCCTGCCGGGCCTCGGCCAGGTGGTCGGCGTTCTCCTTCATCACGGCCTCGGTGAACCGCATCTCGAGGCCGGGGTCCCCCACCCCGATGACCGGGTAGGCACCCAGCAGTCGCACGGTCAGGTCCTGGGCCCGGGCCTCGTCGACGGCGCGCTCGAGCGCGTGCCGGGCCTGGTCGGAGCCGTCGATGCCGACGAGCACGACATTGTGCCCGGAGTCGGCGGTGAACTGGTTCTCTGCGCGGGAATCACTGTTCATATCTGCATCGTAGGTGATCTGCCGCACATTCCCGGGGTGCGCTCCGGCTTGTTACCGAGCGTTCCGGAGCAGCCAGGAGTCGCCGCGGGCGCGCAGCCCCAGGGTCACTGCCCGGGCCCCCAGATAGCCCCCGGCGTAGGCGGTCCACAGCCACACGAACCCCCCGGTCCCCGCCCCGGCGGAGAGCGCGACGAGCACCAGCAGCGGGGCGTAGACCGCGAGGTTGAGCACCCCGGCGACCGCGAGGTAGCGGGCGTCCCCGGCGCCGATGAGCACCCCGTCCAGGACGAAGACGTAGGCGGCCAGCGGCTGGCCGACCGCCACCACCAGCAGGGCCGCCGCGAACAGGGCCTGCACCGCGGGATCGGGGCTCAGCAGGAAGCCCAGTCGCGTCCCGACCAGGGCCACGAGGAGGCCCGTCAGCACGCCGAAGCCGAGCCCCCACAGGACCAGCCGGTTCATCAGGTCCCGGATCGCCCGGCGCTCCGCGGGGTCCTCGACGTCTCGCGCCCCCATGTCCCGGCCCAGCAGCGCCTGCGCCGCGATGGCGAGGGCGTCGAGGGCGAAGGCCAGGAAGTTGAAGACCGTCAGCACGAGCTGGTGCGCGGCGAGGTTCTGGGCGCCCTGCCCCGTGACCACCAGGACGGTCGCGAGGATGGCCACCCGCAGGGAGACGGTGCGCAGCATGAGCCAGGAGCCCACGGTGAGGTGCGAGCGCAGCCGGGGCCACGTGGTCGCGGGCCCCACACCGTGCTCGCGGGCGAGCCGGCGGAGGATCCGCAGGTACGCCAGCGCCATGGCCCACTGCACGGCGCTCGTGCCGATCGCCGCGCCGGCCACCCCCAGGCCCGCGCCGTGCACGAGCAGGAGGTTGAGCCCCGCGTTGGCCGCGGCCCCGATCCCCGCGATGAGCAGCGGGGTCCTGGTGTCCTGGAGCCCGCGCAGCACACCGGTGGCCGAGAGCACCAGGAGCATGGCGGTCAGCCCGGGCAGGGACCAGTGCAGGTAGACGACGGCGTGCTCCAGGACCTCGTCGCGCGCGCCCATCAGCGCCAGCATCGGGCGGCCCAGCACCCAGCCCGCCGCGGACAGGAGCAGGCCGAACCCCGCGGCCACCCACAGCCCGTCCCGGCCCACCGCCACGGCCTCCTGGAGCCGGCCCGCGCCGAGGTGCCGGGCGACCGCCGGGGTGGTGCTGTAGGCCAGGAAGACCATGAGCCCCACGACCGTCTGCAGCACGGCCGCGGCCACGCCCACGCCGGCGAGCTGGGGGGTGCCGAGGTGGCCGACGATCGCGGAGTCCGCCAGCAGGAACAGCGGCTCGGCCACGAGCGCCCCGAAGGCGGGGACGGCCAGGGCCAGGATCTGCCGGTTGAGGCCGCGGGGGCGGGAGGTCGTCGTCACCGGTCCAGGCTACCGACGGCTCCCCGCCCCCGCGGCGCACGCCCGGAGGGGCGGCGCCCCTCCGGAGCGGTGCTCAGAAGGGGTAGTGCGGGACGTCCGGGCTGATCGTGATCCACTGCGTCTCGGTGAACGCGTCGATGTTGGCGGTCGGCCCGCCGAATCGGGAGCCGGTGCCGGAGGCGCCCGTGCCGCCGAAGGGGGCGTTGGCCTCGTCGGCGACCGTCATCTCGTTGATGTGGATCTTGCCGGAGCGGATCCTGTCGGCGATCTTCATGGCCTCCCCGACGTCCCCGATGATGGACACCGAGAGCCCGTACTCGGAGGCGTTGGCGAACTCCACCGCCTCCTCGGCGCTGCTCACCTTCATCACGGGCGCCACCGGCCCGAAGATCTCGTCCTTCCAGGCCGTCATCTCGTGGGTCAGCTCGGAGAGCACCGTGGGGCGGTAGAACAGTCCGTCGTGGGAGCCCCCGGCCACCACCCGGGCGCCGGCGATGGCGGTCTCCTGCACGATTGCGTCGATGGCCTTGAGCTGGCGCTCGTCGATGATCGGGCCGAGGTGCACGGGCCCGCCGGAGGGATCCCCGACCACCAGGGCCTCCGCCTTCGCCGCGAGCTTGTCCACGTACTCGTCGTGCAGGTCCTCGTGCACCAGGTGGCGCCCGGTGGTCATGCAGATCTGGCCCTGGTGGAAGAAGGAGCCCATCGCCCCCACCCCGGCGGCCAGGTCCACGTCCGCGCCGGGCAGGACGATGACCACGTTGTTGCCGCCCAGCTCGAGGTGGGCGCGCTTGAGGTGCTGCGCCGCCGCCGCGCCCACGTGCCGGCCGGCGGCCGTGGACCCGGTGAAGGACACGACGTCGACCTGCGGGGCCTCGACCGTGGCGGCCCCGACGTCACCGCCGCCGGGCAGCAGCTGCAGGACACCGGACGGCAGCCCGGCCTCCTCGAAGACGCGCATGATGAGCGCGCCGCCGGTGACCGAGGTGCGGGGGTCCGGCTTGAGCAGCACCGCGTTGCCCAGGGCCAGGGCCGGGGCCACCGAGCGGATCGAGAGGATCAGCGGGAAGTTGAACGGCGAGATCACCGAGATCACCCCGACCGGCACCCGGCGGGACAGCGACCAGTGCGGGGCGTCGGAGGGCAGGTACTCCCCGTGCGGGTGGGTCGGCAGCGCGGAGGCCTCGTAGCACTCCGCGGCCGCGACCGAGGCCTCCAGCCCGGCCTTGGGCTGGATCGCCCCGGTCTCCCGGACCACCCAGTCCATGACCTCCTCGGCGTGCTCCTCGAACAGCAGGCCGGCGCGGCGCAGCACCCCGGCGCGCTCGGAGGGCTTCAGCGCCGCCCACTCCTTCTGCGCCGCCGCGGCCTTCTCGGCCGCCTCGTACACGTCCTCGGGGGAGGCGAAGCCGATCCGCCCGAGCGTCTCGTCCGTCGACGGGTTCGTGACGTCCTCGGTGCCGCCGCGACCCTCACGCCATCCGTTGACGTAGATCTTTCCGGTCCACACCGATGTGTCCAGCAGTGCCATGAGTCGAACTCCTCCGGTTCCGGCCGCGCGTCGGACCGCCGGACGGCGGGGTGACCCACGGCACACGTGCAGTGGGGATTATTCTGCGCCTTCCTGGGAAATTTCACGGAACGCCGCGCGCCGGGGGCTCACAGCCCCCGGAGTCGGTCCATCTCCCGGCGGTCCTTCTTGGTCGGCCGGCCGGTGCCCCGGTCCCGCCGCGGGACGGCCGCGTGCAGCGCCGGGGGCGGGGGCGGGCTGTGGTCGACGTAGGCCTTCGCGGCGACCGGCGCCCCGACGCGCTTGGTCAGCAGCTGCACCACCTCCAGGACCTGCTCGTGGCCGGGGCGGCGCACGGCCACCCGCTGGCCGGGCCGCACCGGCTGGGCGGCCTTGACCGACGTGCCGTCGATCTTCACGTGGCCGGCTCGGCACGCGGCCGTGGCGGCGGAGCGGGTCTTGAACACGCGCACCGCCCACAGCCACACGTCCACACGCACGCTCGCGGGGGCCTGCGGCGCGGTCATCGCCCCTCCTGGGTGCTGTGGCGCAGGTGCTCGGTGCGGGTCATGGGCCCATTGTGCCGAATCCACCGGGCACGGCCGCAGCCGGGCGGGTCGTCCCGGAGCCGTCGCCCGGAGTGGGGACAATGAATTGACTACCGACCAGTGGTGTGCAACATCCCGGCAACGCGTGAACACCTACACTGAGGCACATTCACCGGCGGGCCGCGCACCGGGCACGACGCCGTGCAGCCGGCGGCGGCCCGCCACCTCCCGAGGGAAGGACAGATCCATGAAGAGCAGGTTCCACGGGGCAGCGACCCTGTCCGTGCTGGCCGTCTCCGCGCTGGCCCTGAGTGCGTGCACGAGCACCGACGAGGGCGGGGAGGCCTCCGGCGGCGACACGGGCGCGAACGGCGGGGAGATCAGCCTGATCACCCCGGGCACGCTCACGGTGTGCTCGGACATCCCCTACCGCCCCTTCGAGTTCACGGAGGACGGGGAGACCGTCGGCTTCGACATCGACCTGGTGAACAACATCGCCGAGGACATGGGGGTCGAGACGGAGTTCCTCCGCACCTCCTTCGAGGGCATCCAGTCGGGTGTGGCCCTGGACTCGAACCAGTGCGACCTCGCCGCCTCCGGGATGACCATCAACGAGGAGCGCGAGTCCGTCATGGACTTCTCCGAGCCCTACCTCGACGACAACCTCGCGCTGCTGGTGGCCCCGGACGCCGACATCGACTCGGTGGCCGACGTCCAGGGCAAGCGCGTGGGCGTGCAGCAGGCCACCACGGGCGAGACCCAGGCCCAGGAGAACAACGCCGAGGTCGTGCAGTACGAGGACTCGGCCCTGATGATCCAGGGGCTCAACACCGGTGACGTCGAGGCCGTCATCGGCAACATCTCCGTGATGGGCCCGGCCATCACGGACAACCCGGAGCTGCGCCTGGTCGAGGAGATCGAGACCGGGGAGCAGCTGGGCCTGGCCGTGAAGACCGGCAACACGCCCCTGCTCGAGCAGGTCAACGAGTCGCTGGCGACCATGCGGGAGGACGGCACCCTCGAGGAGCTCGAGGGCAAGTGGCTGGGCACCGGCGAGGCCGCCGGAGCCGAGAGCCCGGAGCCGGCCGCGAGCTGACCCGTCGCCGCACCCGCCGGCCGGGTGTGGCGAGCACCACGGACGCCGTGGCCCGCGCGAGGCGGGCCACGGCGCCGTCGTCCGTAGGCTGGAGCCGGGCGGACACCGCCGCCCCGCGCCTCCCACCCCGCCACGACGACAGGGGACGCTCCCGTGACCACCGACTCCGGCCTCGAGCTGCAGCACGTCCATCCCGGCGTCCGCCCGCAGGACGACCTGTACCGCCACGTGAACGGCGGCTGGATCGAGGCGCACGAACTGCCGGAGGACCGCGCGTTCGACGGCGCCTCCGCGATCCTCACCGACCGCAACACGCAACGGGTGCACCAGATCGTGCAGGAGGCCCCCGCCGGGTCCCGGATGGCCGCGCTGTACCGCTCCTTCCTGGACGAGGAGGAGATCGAGCGCCGCGGCCGCGCCGCTCTGGACCCGGACCTCGCGGTGCTCGGCGCCGCCCGGGGCAAGGAGGGCCTCGCCCGCGCCTCGGCCGCCCTGCACCGCACCGGCGTGGACGGGCCGCTGTCCTTCTTCGTGGAGAACGACTCCCGGGACTCCTCCCGCTACTCGTTCTTCCTGCGCCAGGACGGGCTGTCCCTGCCCACGGACAGCTACTACACGGACCCGCTGCACGAGCGGCTGCGCACGGCGTTCACCGCCCACGTCGCGGCGATGCTCGAGCTGGCGGGCCTGCCGGCGCGCTGGGGCGTGCCCGCCGGGGACGCCGCGGAGACCGTGCTCGCCATGGAGACGCAGCTCGCCGCCGCCCACTGGGACACCGTCTCCGCGCGGGACGTCGAGGAGATGTACAACCCCGTGGACGTGCCCGGCCTGGAGGCCATGGCGCCCGGCTTCCCGTGGACGGCGTGGCTCGAGGGCACCGCCCCGGAGCGCGGCGCGGGGACCTTTGACCGGGTCATCGTGCGCCAGCCCTCCTTCGTGGCGCAGCTGGGCCTGCTGTGGCAGGAGTGGTCCGAGGAGCAGATCCGGATCTGGCAGTCGTGGCGGATCGTGTCCAAGCGTGCCCCGTTCCTGCCCCGGCCGTTCGTCGAGGAGAACTTCCGCTTCTACAGCACCGCCCTGTCCGGGATCACCCGTCCCCGCGAGCGCTGGAAGCGGGCCGAGTTCCTGGTCACCCGCGTCCTGGGCGACGACGTGGCGCGCGAGTACGTGGCCCGCTGGTTCCCACCGGCGCACAAGGCCCGGGTGGAGCAGCTCGTGGCGCACCTGCTGGCCGCGTACCGGGAGCGGATCTCCCGGCTGGAGTGGATGTCGGAGGCCACCCGGGCCCGCGCCCTGGAGAAGCTGTCCACGTTCAGGGTCAAGGTCGGTCACCCCGAGACCTGGCGGGACTACTCCTCCCTGGAGCTGGACCCCGAGGACCTGCTCGGCAACGTCCGGGCGGGGCTGGCGCTGGAGCACGACCGCACGGTCGGCAAGATGGGCACCCCCGTGGACCGCGGCGAGTGGTTCCTCTATCCCCACTGGGTCAACGCCTACTTCCACCCCGTGCTCAACGAGGTGGTCTTCCCCGCGGGGATCCTGCAGCCGCCGTTCTTCGACATCGAGGCCGACGACGCCGTGTGCTACGGCGCGATCGGCTCCGTGATCGGCCACGAGATCGGCCACGGCTTCGACGACCAGGGCGCCAAGTACGACTCCCGGGGCCACCTGGAGAACTGGTGGACCGACGAGGACCGCGCGGAGTTCGCCAGGCGCACCGCCGCGCTCGTCGCCCAGTACGACGGCTGCACGCCGCGCGGGCTGGACCCGGCCCGGCACCGGGTCAGCGGGGCCTTCACGGTGGGCGAGAACATCGGCGACCTGGGCGGGCTGGAGATCGCCCTGGTGGCCTACCGGATGTCCCTGGCCGAGCGGGGCCTGGACCAGGACAGCGCGCCGGTGCTCGACGGGCTGACCGGCGCGGAGCGCTTCTTCTACGCCTACGCGGCGCTGTGGCGCTCGACCGCCCGGGAGCAGGAGCTGGTCAACCGGCTGGCCACCGACCCGCACGCCCCGGACGAGTTCCGCTGCAACCGGGTGGTGCAGAACATGTTCGCGTTCCACGACACCTTCGGCACCCGCCCCGGCGACGACCTGTGGCTGGCCCCCGAGGAGCGCGTGAACATCTGGTGACCCGTCTCCGGCCCCGCTCCGCGGGGTCACGTGTCGGCGACCGGAGCGGGCTCGGTCGCCGACACGTGCACCCTCGCGGCCCGGGACCGCCCGGCCCGCGACGGGTCAGCCGGGCAGCGGCGTCGTGCGCGGCGGCACGGTGCGGCGGGAGCCGGTGGCCTCGAAGGCCGCGGCGAGGCGCAGGAGCGCGGTGTCGTCCCAGGCCCGCCCGGCGATCGTCAGACCGACGGGCATCCCGGTGTCGGGCATCGTGCCCATCGGCACGGTGACCGTGGGGATGCCGAGGTGCCGGGGCACGAGGTTGCCGTTGGCGACCCACACGCCGTTGCGCCAGGCGAGCTCCGCGGAGGCCGTGTTCACGTCGGCGTCGGCGGGCCCCACGTCCGCGACGGCGGGGAAGACCACGGCGTCGAGACCCAGCTCGTCCATCCACCGCTCCAGGTCGGTGCGGCGGGTCTCCTCCAGTCCGCGCAGCCCGTCCGCCAGGTGCGGGATCCCGGTCAGGACGGGGACCCCGTGCTCGCGCACGAAGCCCGGGTAGTCGGCGATGTCGTCGTCGAACCCGTCGTAGCGATCGGGCAGGGCACCCGCCGGGTGCGGGAAGACGAGGGCCCCGTCCACGTCGGCGAGCCGGTGCAGGGCCGGGTCGCCGTTGGCCTCGAGGAAGTCGTGCCACGCCCAGGCCGAGAGGTCCACGATCTCCCGGTGCAGGTACTCCGGGCTGACCAGGCCGCGAGTGGCGATCGTGGGAGCTCCGGGCCGGTCTCCCTCGTAGTTGCTCACCACCGGGAGGTCGACCTCGACCACCGTGGCGCCGGCCGCCTCGAGGTCGCGGCGCGCGGCCTCCCACAGCGCGAGCACGGACGGGCGCGTCTCGATCCGCCGGCCGGTGGGGCCGCCGATGCCGGGATTCTCGGCGGTGCCGGCCTCGGGGTCGGCGTTGACGTACATCCGCGGCACTCCCAGGCGGACGCCGGCCAGGACGCGCGCGGCGGCCACGGGGCCCGGGACGGCCAGCCCCGGGTAGGAGGCCGGCCGCACCGCCGACGCGGCCGGGATGTCGATCCAGGGCTGCACGCGCCAGAAGTCGCCGCGGGGCTCGGGGTCGTCGGCGACCACCACGTCGAGGACCTCGAGCAGGTCCGCCATGCTGCGGGTGTGCGGGACGACGACGTCCATGGTGGGCACCAGCGGCCAGTTGCCGCGCACGGAGATCACGCCGCGGGACGGGGTGTAGGCGCACAGGGCGTTGTTGGAGGCCGGGGCGCGGCCGGAGGACCAGGTCTCCTCGCCGAGGCCGAACGCGGCGAAGCTCGCGGCCGTGGCCGTCCCGGAGCCGTTGGAGGAGCCCGAGCCGAAGGCCGCCGTGAGGTACTGGCCGCTGTAGGGGCTCTCGGCCCGGCCGTAGACGCCGCGCTGCATGCCGCCGTTGGCCATCGGGGGCATGTTGGTCAGCCCGAGCAGCACCGCGCCGCCCGCCCGCAGCCGTTCGACCGTGAAGGCGTCGTCCAGGGCCACGAGGTGCTCGAAGGCGGGCGAGCCGGCCGCCACGGTGAGCCCGCGGACCCGGTAGCTGTCCTTGGCGGTGTACGGGATCCCGTCCAGCGGCCCGAGCACCTCCCCCCGGGCCCGCCGGGCGTCGGAGGCGCGGGCCTCGGCCAGGGCGTCGGGGTTGTCCACGACGACGGCGTTGAGCTCCGGCCCCCCGCGGTCGTAGGCCTCGATCCGGGCCAGGTAGGCGGTGACCAGCTCCTCGCTGGTCGTCCGGCCGGACTCCAGCGCCGCGCGCAGCTGCGCGATGCTCGCCTCCACGACGTCGAACGCGCTGTCCGGCCTGCCGTCGGCTGTGGTGCGGGGTCCGCTGTCGAGGCCGTTGCCGAACGCGCTCACCGGAGGGCCTCCTCGCCCGTGGCGGGCCGGCGGGGTGCGGGCTGCTGCTGGGTGATGCAGTGGATGCCGCCGCCGAAGGCGAAGATGTCGCGGGCGTCGACCAGTTCGACGGCCCGGCCGGGGTAGGCCTGGGCGAGGATCCCGGCGGCGACGGCGTCGTGCGGGTCGTCGAAGGCGCACAGCACGACCACGCCGTTGGCCACGTAGTGGTTGATGTAGGAGTAGTCGACGAACCCGTCACCGGCGTCGAGCACGGTGGGCGCGGGGACGTCGACGACGTGCAGCCGCCGCCCGCGGGCGTCGGTGGCCGCCGCCAGCATCGCGCGGAGCTGCCGGCCCACCTCGAAGTCGGGGTGGGCCGGGTCGTCCTGCCGGTGCACCAGGACGGTGCCCGGCCCGGCGAAGGCGGCGACGATGTCCACGTGGCCGCGGGTGCCGAACTCGTCGTAGTCCCGGGTGAGCCCGCGGGGCAGCCAGATGGCCCTGGTGGTGCCCAGGCGGGCGTGGATCTCGGCCTCGACCTGCTCCTTGGTGGCGCCGGGGTTGCGGCCGGGGTCCAGCTGGACGGTCTCGGTGAGCAGGACGGTGCCCTCGCCGTCGAGGTGGAAGCCGCCGCCCTCGTTGACCAGGGCGCTGGGCCGCACCTCGGCGCCGGCCCGCTCGGCGACGAAGCGTCCCAGGTGCTGGTCGTTGCCCCAGGCGGCCCACTCCTGGGCGCCCCAGCCGTTGAACACCCAGTCCACGGCGACCACCGATCCGTCGGGGGCGTGGGCGAAGGTGGGCCCGGAGTCGCGCAGCCAGGCGTCGTCCAGGAGGGCCTGAACGACCTCGATCCCCTCTCCCAGTGCGGCCCGGGCCGAGGCGGCGTCGCCGGGGGCGGCCACGACGGTCACGGGCTCGTGGCGGGCGATCGTGCGGGCCACCTCGGCCCAGGCACGCCGGGCGCGGGCCAGCGTCTCGCTGCCAGCCGGCCCGAAGGTGTCGTTGGGCGGCGGGAAGGCCATCCAGGTCCGCTCGTGGGGGTCCCACTCGGCGGGCATCACGGTGGCCGTCGCGGTGACGGCCTCGGTGCCGGGACGGGTGGCAGGGTGCATGGTCGTTGGCCTTCCGGGTGCTGGGGAGGTGCTGGTGGGTGCTGCGCGGGGACGGTGGCCCGGGGACGCGTTCCCGGGCCACCGCACGCTCCGCCGGCCGGTCCGGCTCAGTCGAGGACCGGCAGCTCGGTGGTCTCGAAGCGCTCCCGGAAGAACGAGGGGTTGCGCCGGTACTGGACGAGCATCACGGCGACCCCGAGCAGGAGCATGCCCACACCGAGGACGAACACGAGCCCGACCCCGCCGATCGCCGAGCCCGAGCCGTACTCCGGGTCCATGGAGTCGTAGGACGTCTGGACGAAGAAGATCAGCAGCAGGATCCCGCCGAGCAGCGGTGCCAGGAACTTCGTCAGGAACCCGTTCACGGTGTGGAATGCGTCGCGGCGGAAGTACCACACGCACGCCAGGGCGGTGACGCCGTAGTAGAAGCACACCATCATGCCGAGGGTGGTGATGGTGTCCCACAGGACGTTCTCGGAGACCACGCGCATCACGGCGTAGAAGACCGAGGCGATGACGGCCGCCGCGATCGTGGCGTAGCCCGGGGACTGGAAGCGCGAGGTGATCCGGGCGTACTTCGTCGGCAGCGCGCCGTAGTGGCCCATGGCGAGCATGGTGCGCGCCGGGGAGATCATCGTGGACTGCAGCGACGCCGCGGAGGAGGACAGCACCGCCAGGGACATGAGGATCGCGAACGGGCCCATGACCGGCCCGGCCAGAGCCGCGAAGACGTTCTCCTGGATCTCCTCGTTGCCCAGTCCGAGCTCGGCACCGCCCACGCCGGAGTAGGACAGCACGGCGAGCGAGACGGCCATGTAGAGGGCGACGATGACGAGGATGGTTGCGATGGCCGAGCGCCCGGGCCCGTTGGCGGACTCCTTGCTCTCCTCGTTGAGGGTCAGGACCACGTCCCACCCCCAGTAGATGAACACGGACAGGGACACGCCTGCGGCGAACGCGGAGAAGGACTCCACGCCGAAGGGGTTGAACCACTCGGAGCGCACGGCCAGGCCCTCGAAGGCGGTGCCGCCGCCCACGTGGCCGAAGGCCGCGGCGGCGAACCACAGCAGCACGATCATCTGGAAGACCACGAGGACGTACTGCACCACCTTGGTGGCCTCCATGCCGCGGTAGGAGATCCATGCCGCGAGCGCCACGAAGGCCAGGCAGGTGGCCACGTTGACGGGCACGTTGCGGGTCAGCTCCGCGATGGCGTCGTTGCCGGTGATCTGGGCGAGGGCCAGGTAGAAGAAGTCCACGGCGATGCCGGCGAGGTTGGAGAGCACCAGGATGGTGGCGGCGAGCAGCCCCCAGCTGCCCATCCATCCGATCCACGGACCGAAGGCCTTGGAGACCCAGGTGAAGGTGGTGCCGGAGTCCGGCATGGCCCGGTTGAGCTGCCGGTACCCCATGGCCACGAGCAGCATGGGGACGAAGCCGACCAGCAGGATGGCCGGGAGGTGGGTCCCCACCGCGGCTGCGGTGGGGCCGAGGGCCCCGGAGAGCGTGTAGGCGGGCGCGATCGTGGACACGCCGATGACCACGGAGCCGAGCAGCCCCACCGATCCCTTGCTGAGCCCCTTCTCGTGGTGCGTGCGCTGCTGGTCGACGAGCGGTGCGGTGCTCATGACGCGGTCTCCTTCTCGGTCCGGGCCTGATCGGCGTCCGGGGCGGACCGGGGCACGACGACCATCGGCACCGGGATGTGCTTGAGCAGCCGTGCTGCGGTGGTGCCCAGGAAGGTCTGCCGCCCCTGGGCCAGGCGGGACGAGCCGATGAGCAGGAGGCCGCCGGGGGCCCAGTCGACGTCCTGCGCGGCCTTCTTGAGGGTCCGCCCGGAGACGACCCGCACGGTCACGGGCCCGCTCCGGCGGGCCTCGGCCGCCGCGGCCTCCAGGTGGTCCTCGACGCGCCGGCGGATCTGCTCGGTGGCATCCGGGTCCGCGGCCTCGTCCTCGAGGAAGGAGATGAGCTCCAGCTCCAGGCCGGAGCGCTCGACCGCCTCGGCGGCCTCCCGGATGACCTGGTGCGCCCCGGGGCGGGTGCCCACGGCGGCGTAGAGCCGGGTGAGCCGCTCGTCCCCGGAACACCGGCGCGGGGCGAGCGCCACGGGGACCGGCGAGCTGTGCAGCAGCGAGTTCACCACGGAGCCCAGGGTGAAGCGGCCGCCGCCCGTGCCGGCGCCGACCACGATCATCGCGGCCCCGAGCTCGGCGGCAGCCTCGACCAGGCCGGCGGGCACGGACCGCGCCTCCCGCACGCAGGTGCGGGCCGTGATCCCCTCGGGCACCAGCGCGGCGGCCTCGCGCAGCCACTGGTGGGCCTGCCGGCGGAGCACGGTCGAGATGTCCCCCACCGGTGGGTAGACCTGCTGGTACGGGTCGTCCGCGCGCAGCACGAGGACGATCTCGAGCTCGGCTCCCAGGTCGCGGGCGAGCGCGGCGCCCAGCCGCACGGCGTCCCGGCTGCGCCGGTCGCCGCTGCAGCCGACGACGTAGCGCGGCACCCCGGCGGCGGTCATCGCTCCGCGCCCGTCAGGGAGTCGGCGCGGAGGACCTCGGCGGCGGCGAGGCGGCCCTGGCGCAGGGCGCCGTCGACGTGCTGGTAGCCCTCGGCGGCGAGGTCGGAGCAGGCCCAGCGGATCGGGCCCACCGGGGTGCGCTGGTGGGCGCCGTAGCGGTGCAGCCCGCCGAGGTCGTAGCTGGCGGCGTAGGCGCCGCGGGTCCACTCCTCGGAGCCGAAGTCGGACTCGTAGTAGACCACCGGGTGCAGGGCCTCCTCCCCCAAGTAGTGGGAGAGGGACTCGAGGATCAGCTGCCGCCGCTCCTCGGCGGTCAGGCCGAAGAGCTCGTCGGCCCGCTCGTCCGAGACGAAGCCGACCAGGGTGCCGCGGGAGTCCCCGTGGTTGGTGTTGTCGTAGACCTCCTGGGACAGCTCGTGGGCGCCGAAGCCGGTGCCGGACAGGCCCTTGGCCCGCCAGAAGGGCGTGTCGTAGACGGCGTGCACCTTGATCACGAGGCCCAGGGACTGGTGCTGGTGCATCTGGTGCTGCAACCGCGGCAGGGGCGGCTCGAAGGAGATCCGGGAGTAGAGGTTGGGCGGGACGGCCACGACCACGTCCTGGGCGCGCACGGTGAGCCGGTCGGACCAGACGGTCACCGGGGTGCCGGGGACGTGCTCGGCGTAGGTCTCGCCGTCGCCGGCCCAGCGGATCGTGCGCACCGGGGTGTCGAGGAGGACCACGTCCTCGCCGAGGTGGGCCGCCATGGCCTCGGACACGGACTGCATGCCGCCGACCACGCGCCGGTCGAGGATGAAGTCCTCGTCCACGAGGTTCGAGAAGGACCCGGCGGAGGCGGCCATGAGCACGGCCTGCAGCGCCGAGAACGCGTGCGCGGGCTTGGTGAGCATCCCGCCGGCCACGAAGATCCCGATGTTGTCGCAGGCGGCCTCGTCGTCGGAGTGCTGCCGCAGCCAGTGGTGGAAGGAGATCGTGTCCAGCTCCCGGGCCGCCGGGTGCGCCCACGGCTCGGTGGCGCCGATCTCGGCCACGAGCCCGTCCAGGAGCGCGACGAGCTTCTCCATCTCGGCGGTCGTGGACTCCCCGGCCGGGAACACGGAGCCGGTGTAGGTGTGACGGGTGCCGTCCGGCGCGAGGTAGACGGACTCGCCCTCCCGGTAGCGCTGGAAGGTCTCCAGACCGAGCTCGTCGACGAGGGCGAGCAGCTCGGTCTGGTCCGGCGAGATCCACTGCCCGCCGATCTCCAGGAACGCGCCGTCCACGGTCTTCGACCAGGTCCGCCCGCCCACGCGGTCGCGGGCCTCGAGGACGGCCACGGACTTCCCGGCGGCAGTGAGGCTGCGGGCCGCCATGAGTCCGGCGGGA
This sequence comes from Kocuria arenosa, assembly GCF_042879215.1. NCBI lineage: Bacteria > Bacillati > Actinomycetota > Actinomycetes > Micrococcales > Micrococcaceae > Kocuria > Kocuria arenosa. Next base: position 110,588 of record NZ_JBHZTA010000003.1, read on the forward strand.
CCGGCCCCGACGACGACGACGTCGCGCTCGAGCGCGGTCCTGCTGCCCAGGGTGCGTTGATCGGTCACTGTGGTCTCCTTCACGCTAAAATGAACTGAGTTCATTAAGCGGTGGCGCACGGCCGCCCGTCAAGACCTGCGGCCGAGAAGTCCCCCGGCGGCGGAGCGCTACTTCTTCGTCCGGCGGCTCCCGGCGTGCCAGTCCTCCTCGGTCCCCGGCCGGTCCGGCGCGACGCCGAGGCCCCGCAGCTGCGGCGGCTCCCGGAGGCTGCGCTTGAGCTCGGCGAAACCGGGGAAGCGGGCGAGCGCCACCACGTGGTCCCACAGCTCGAGGGCCTCGTCCTCCTCCGGGAGCCGGCTGATGACCGGGCCGAAGAAGGCCACGCCCGCCGGCGGGCCGAAGTGGATGATGGGGGTCCCCACGTCCCGGCCGGTCAGGGCCAGCGCCTCCTCGGTCTCCGCGCGGACCACCGCGTCCAGGGACTCGTCCTCGAGGGCGCCGGCGAGCCCGGCCGGGAGCCCGGCGGCCTCGAGGACCGGCCCGAGGAAGGCCCGCGTGGCGCGGCGGTCCGTCCCGGGCGCGTCGGGGGCGGGCACCGGGTCGGCGTCGAAGGTGTGCGCACCGAGGGCCGCGTACAGCTGCCCCACGGCCTCGCGCCCGTGCTCGGCGCGGGTCCGGGCAGCCACCCGCAGCAGGTGCAGGCCGGCCGTGTGGCCCGCCTCGTACTCCGGCGGGAACCACGCGTCGTAGTCCACGTGCTCGTTGAGCAGGCGCAGGGAGATGAACCGCCAGTCCACCCGGTGGCCCCGCCGGGCGGCCACCGTGCGGACCCACTTGCTGGTCAGCCAGGCGAAGGGGCAGGTGGGGTCGAAGTAGAAGTGGAGGTCGGCGTCCGTCATCGTCCACACGCTAGGAGGGACCCCGCCGACGGTCAAGGACGCCGCAGCCGAGGACACGGCCGTCCGGCCGTCGACCTAGACTCGAGCTGACCGTCCCAGCCCGGTCACCGCCCTGAGTCGCCACCAGGACTCGCAGCACCACTCCCAGGAGGTTTCCGCCCATGGCTCCCGCCCGAACCCCTCCTCGCCGCCGCGGGCGCCCGAGCCAGCCGGTGCTCTCCGAGGAGCGGATCACGAAGGCAGCGATCAAGATCGTGGCCACCCGGGGCTACCGGCACCTGACGATGACCGAGCTCGCGCGCGAGCTGAAGGTCTCCACCTCGGCCCTGTACAACCACACGCCGTCGAAGCGCGAGGTGCTGATCCGGGTGCAGGACGCGATCAACCAGGGGATCGACTGCTCCGCCTTCGGCACCGTCCCGTGGGACCAGGCCCTCGAGAGCTGGGCGCGGTCCTACCGGGACTGCTACGCCCAGCACACGGCCATGATCCCGATCATGGCCGTCCAGCCCGTCGCCGACTCACCGCACACCCTGCAGATGTACGAGACCGTGGCCTCCGGCCTCGCGGACGCGGGCTGGGAGCGCGCCAGCATCGTGGACGTGATCGTCTCGATCGAGTCGCTCGTCTTCGGCGCCGCGTACGACGCCACGGCGCCCGCCGACATCTTCGACCCCGGGGAGCGGTCGGACCTCGCCCCGGTGTTCGCCGACGCCGTGCAGGCACGACCGGCGGACGCCACCGCCGCGGCCGACGAGGCCTTCGCGGCCGCCCTCACCGCCATGCTGGACGGCTTCCGGCTGCGCCTGGAGGCCGCCCGGGACCGGGCCGCCGGACAGGACTGATCCGCCGGACGGGAGCGGGCGGCCGGGTGGGACGCCCCCGGCCGCGCCGGCTCAGGCGTCCAGGGCGTGCATGACGTGCTTGACCTGGGTGTACTCCTCGACCGAGTAGAGCGAGAGGTCCTTGCCGTAGCCGGAGTTCTTGAACCCGCCGTGCGGCATCTCGGAGATCAGCATGACGTGGGTGTTGACCCACACGCACCCGAACTCGAGCTCGCGGGAGACCCGCATGGCCGTGCCGTGGTCGGTGGTCCACACGCTCGAGGCCAGGGCGTAGTCGACGTCGTTGGCCAGCTCGAGCGCCTCCTCCTCCGTGCCGAAGGGCTGCACGGTGAGCACCGGCCCGAAGGTCTCCTCCTGGACGAGGGCGTCGTCCTGGCGGACACCGGACACCACGGTGGGCTCGAAGAAGTAGCCGGGGGCGCCCTCCACCGGCTTCCCGCCGGTGACCACGCTCGCGTGCTCGGGCAGCTCGGCGAGCTTGCGGCACACGTCCTGGAAGTGGCGGGCGTTGTTGAGCGGGCCGTAGAAGTTCTTGGACTCGTCCGGGTCGCCCGTCACGATGTCCCGGGCGGCCGCGGCGAGCAGGCGCACGAACTCGTCGTGGGCGCTGTCCTGGACCAGCACGCGCGTCACCGCGGTGCAGTCCTGGCCGGCGTTGAAGGTGCCGAACTCCACGAGCGCCTTCGCGGCGGCGGGCAGGTCGGCGTCCGCGAAGACGACCGCGGGCGCCTTGCCGCCGAGCTCCAGGTGGCCGCGCGTGAGGTTCTGCGCGGCGGCGAGGGCCACGGCGCGGCCGGCGCGCACGGACCCGGTGATGGAGACCATGGCCGGCGTCCGGTGCCCGGTCATGAGCGCGCCCGTGGAGCCGTCCCCCAGCAGCACGTTGACCACCCCGGCGGGGAAGATCCCGTCGATGAGCCGGGCCAGGACCAGCGTGGACTCCGGGGTGGTGTCCGAGGGCTTGAGGACCACGGTGTTGCCGGCGGCCAGCGCCGGGCCGAGCTTCCAGACCGCCATGAGCAGCGGGTAGTTCCAGGGTGTCACCTGCGCCACGACGCCGACCGGCTCGCGCCGCACGTAGGAGGTGTGCCCGCTCATGTACTCCGCCGCGGCCTTGCCCTCGAGGGTGCGGGCGGCGCCGGCGAAGAAGCGGAGGTTGTCGGCGCCGGCGGCGACCTCCTCGTCGGCGATCATCTGCCGCGGCTGGCCGGTGTTGCGGTGCTGGGCGTCGACGAGCTCGGCGCTGTGCGCCTCGAGCGCGTCCGCGAGCCGGAGCAGCAGGAGCTGGCGCTCGCTCGGCGTGGTGCGCTTCCAGGTGCGGAACGCCTTCCGGGCGGCGGCGAAGGCCCGGTCCACGTCCGTGGCGTCCGAGACCGGGGAGACGGCGACCGTCGTGCCGGTGGTGGGGTCGACGACGTCGATCCGGCCCGTGCCGTGGGCGTCGACGAAGGCGCCGTCGACGTAGTTCTGCAGGACGTCGCTCATGGTGGTTCCTCTCTGCGGACGAGAACGCGGTGCCTGCCACTCTAAATGAGTGACGTTCATTTTAGAAGAGCGCGGCTGACCGGGGCCACCGACGACGGCGGACCCCCGCGGCCGAGGATGCTCGGCCGCGGGGGTCCGCCGCTGCGTGGGACTCCGGAAGGATCAGGCCTTCTGCACGGTGATCGACCACTCGGCCGCACCGCGCTTGCTGAACTCCGTGACGGGGTAGCCGTTCTCGGCCGCCCAGCGCGGAATGGCCTCGGTGCCCTGCGTGCAGTCGAAGTTGATGACGAGCTCGTCGCCGGCGGGCATCTCGGCCATCGCGGCCTTCGCCTCGACCACGGGGAACGGGCAGACGAGACCGTCGGTCTCGAGGATGTGCTGTGCCATGTGCGGTGCCTCCTGGGACTGGGGGTCGGTGGGGATCAGACGCCGGCCGGGACGCGGCCCGGGGCGGCGGACTTCTTGCGGGGGGCGATGAAGAGCTTGGCGGCCACGCCCGTGCCGAGGATCATGACGGCGAAGCTGACCCAGCCCTGCCACTCGAACGCGGCGGTGGCGACCAGGGCGTTGCCGATGGTGCACCCTCCGGCCCACGCCGCACCGACGCCCATGAGGGCGCCGCCGCCGATGGAGCGCACGATCGTCTGCGCGTCGGGGACGCGGATCTTGAACTCGCCCGAGCCCTTGGCCGCGATGAACGAGCCGATGAGGATGCCCAGGACCAGGAACACGCCCCAGTCGACGAGCTCGACGTCGCCCGTGGCCAGGTAGCTCGTGATGTTGGCGGACGGAGTGGTGATGCCGAGGCCGGACTCGCGGCCGGTGGCCCAGCTGGCGGGCCACGCGATGATCGCGATGAGGCCGATCACCACGGCGGTCGCGAACGGGTTCCACGCCTTCTCGAACAGCAGGTGGTTCAGGCCGGTCTTCTCCGGCGGGAGCGTGGCCATCCTCATCCGCGGCTTGGTGAGGTGGTGGCGGGCCCACACGCCGGCGACGCCGACCAGGGCGAGCACGAGCACCCACGGGGAGATGCCGAGGGTCTCGTGGATCGAGCCCTGGGTCCCGACCGTGACGCCGCGCATGGTCTCGGTGGTCCCGGCCAGCGGGCCGTACTTGGAGATGGTCGCGAACAGCGCGTAGAAGATGAGCGCGAACCAGGAGCCGACGAGACCCTCGGAGGCGCGGTAGTAGGTGCCGGTGGCGCAGCCGCCGGCGAGGACGATGCCGAAGCCGAAGATGAAGCCGCCGACGATCGTGGCCAGCCACGGGAAGGCCGAGGCCTCGAGGGTGATGACGCCGAGGGCGTTCAGCACCCAGATGCCGACCGCCTGGACGGCGATGGCCACGAAGAAGGCGGACAGCCACCACGTGTTCTTCGCGATCCAGACGTCGCGGAACGCGCCGGTGACGCAGAAACGGCCGCGCTGGAGAACGAACCCGAGGGCGGCGCCGATGATGAGACCTGAGATGAGCACCTGAGGACCATATGTTTTCCCGGACAAGCATTTCCAGGACCGCGTCATGCGCCGTAGCATAGTGATGCAGCACTCACCGCATTGTGACGCTCCATGGCCTCGCCGACCGGCGCGGACGGGAGAGTGTCCGGACGGAGCGCAGATGAGACGACCCCGGCCCGACGTCCCCGGCCCCGGCCAGGAGTCCGTGTGGGACTATCCGCGGCCGCCCCGGACGGAGCCCGCCCGGGAGCACGTGGAGGTGTGGCTGGGCGGCGAGCGCATCGCCTCCACCACGGCCGCGCTGCGGGTGCTCGAGACCAGCCACCCGCCCACCTACTACCTGCCCCGCGAGGCCTTCGCCGCGGGCAGCCTGGTCCCGTGCGAGGGGAGCTCGTGGTGCGAGTGGAAGGGCGCGGCGGCGTACTTCGACGTCCGGGGCGGGGACCGCACCGCGCCCCGGGCGGCCTGGACCTACCCCTCCCCTGCGCCCGGCTTCGAGTCCCTGCGCGGGCACGTGGCCCTGATGCCCGGGCTGATGGACCGGTGCCTCGTCGCCGGGGAGCAGGTGCTCCCGCAGGAGGGCGGGTTCTACGGGGGCTGGATCACCTCGCGGGTGGTGGGCCCGTTCAAGGGCGCTCCGGGTACCCGGGGCTGGTGAGCCCCGGTCGCCCGCCGGCCGGGGCGTCGGACTCCTCGACCGCCTCCTCGGCGGGCTCCTCGTAGGGGCGCAGCCGGATGAGGGCCAGGGCCGCGAGGGCGACGACCACCGCCACGCCGAGGTAGAGCTGCGTGGGGGTCCAGCCGGTGTCCAGCAGCGCGCCGACCGCGATCGGGGCCAGGATCGCCCCGGCGCGCCCGACCCCGATGCCCCAGCCCACGCCGGTGGTCCGGATGCCGGGCTCGTAGGTCATGGGCGCCACGGTGTAGAGGCCCGCGATGCAGCCGTTGATGAGCATGCCGACCACCACGCCGCTGGAGAACGCCAGCAGGGGCACCGACGTGGTGGTGATGAACAGCACGAGGGTCACTGCGGAGAGCACCGTGAAGGCCATCAGGGTCAGCCGCTCGTCCCACTTGGTGGTCAGCGCCCCGTAGAGCAGGGACCCGAAGGTGCCGCCCATCGTGAGCATGAGCCCGCCGATGATGCCCTGCTGCTCGGTCATCCCGGTCTCCACGAGGAGCCGGGGCGTCCAGGAGTTCGCGAAGTAGAAGCCGAACATGATGACGAAGAAGGCCGCCCACAGCAGGAGGGTCGCAGTGCGGTAGCGGCCGCTGAGCAGCATGCCGACGCTGCTCCGCCGCGCACCGTCGCCGGCCGGGACCGGGCCGAGCTCGACCTGGCCCTCGAGGCGGAGGCGCCGGGCGATGCGGTCGAGCTTCTGCACGGCGCCCGCCGGCCGCCGGGTGCGGAGGTAGTCGACGGACTCGGGCAGCACGGCCAGCACGAGCGCGATCGCCACGAGGGTGAGCAGGCCGCCGGTGAGGAACACGGAGCGCCAGCCGAAGGCGGGGATCAGCTGGGTCGCGCCCATGCCGCCGAGGGTGGCGCCCACGCCGTAGCCCGCGGTGAAGATGCTGACGGCCATGCCGCGGCGGCGGGCGCTGGCGAACTCGCTGGTGATCACCGTGGCGGAGGCGAGGATGCCGCCCACGCCCAGGCCGGTGACGACCCGCCACAGCCCGAGCTCGAGCACGGACCCGGCCGTGGTGGACAGGAACAGGCCGAGGGCGTTGACGGCGAGGGCCAGGACGAGGATCTTCCGCCGGCCGTACCGGTCCGCGAAGGGCCCGAGGACGAGGGAGCCCGCGGCCATGCCGATGAGACCGGCGCTGAGCAGCCAGCCCAGCTGGGAGCCGGAGAGCCCGAACTCCTCGGTCACGGACGTGGCCGTGAACGCCATGGCCAGGACGTCGTAGCCGTCGAGGGCGTTGAGGAACGTGGTCACCGCGATGATGAGCCACTGGTACGACGACATCCTGGATGCGTCGATCTGGTGTCGGATGTCCATGGAATGCCTCTCAGGGGACGTCGATGGTGAGGACGGCGGCCGGGCGCCCGCCGGGAACGGTCTCCGGCGCGGCGGAGACGACCCGCGAGACGCAGCAGCACATGGACGTGCCGGTCCGCTTCTGGCGGTCCGAGTAGAACACGTCGCGGTGGTCGATCTGCCCGGCCAGGCCGAGGACCTTGACCTGGCAGAGCCCGCACTCGCCCTTGCGGCAGTCGGACATCATGTCGAGGCCCTCCCGCTCGAGGGCCTCGAGCAGGGACTCGTCGGGGCCGACGACGGTCTCGGCGCCCAGCCGGGGGACGCGGACCACGAACGGCTCGGCCTCGAACCAGCCGCTGTTGCCGAAGGTCTCGTAGCGCAGGTTCGTGGGGTCCAGCTCCCGCCCGGCCCAGGCGCGGCGCACCGCGTCCATGAGCCGGATGGGGCCGCACATGTAGAGCTCGGCGCTCTCCGGCACGCCGGCCACGAGGGCCGGGACGTCGAGCGAGCCGCCCTCGTCGTCGACGTGCGCCTCGAGCCGGTCCCCGTGCAGGGCGGCCAGGTCGTCGAGGTAGGCCATGGCGGCCCGGGAGCGGGCGACGTAGACGAGGCGGTAGTCCGCGCCGAGCCGGCGCAGCAGCGCGGCCATCCCGGCGATCGCGGTGATGCCGATCCCGCCTGCGAGCAGGACGTAGGCGGGGGCCCCGACGCGCAGCGGGAAGTTCTGCAGCGGCTGGGTGATCTCGAGGACCTGCCCGGGCTCGAGTCCGTGCATGAACACGGAGCCGCCGCGGGAGGTGGGGGTGCGGAAGACGCTGACGGCGAGCTGCGCGCCGTCGTCGTCGGCGTCGACCACGGAGTAGGAGCGCACCTGTTGCTCGCCGTGGACGAGGACGCGGACGTCCACGTGCTCGCCCGGCCGCACCGGGCGGGGCTGGTCGGGGCGCAGGACGACGCGCCGGATGCCGGCGGCGACGTCCTCGACGGCGACGACGGCGGCGTTCTGCCAGACCTCGTGCTGGGAATCGGCCACGGTCGCTCCTCAGGCCCCGGCGGGGGCGGTCGGGGCGGCGGCGAGACGGCCCTCCGCCTCGAGCGCCCGCTCGAGGAGCCGGCGCACCCACATCCCGCCCATGTCGATGTTGAGGTTGTAGAACTCGTGGTCGGGGTTGGCGTCGATGGCCGCCTGCTGGGCCTGCAGCATGGCCTCGTCCTCGCCGAACACCCCGTGCACGCCGTTGCGCAGCTGGGTGGTGATGAGCTGGCTCTCCAGGCGGTAGTTGCGCATGAAGGCCCAGAAGTAGTGGCAGGAGCGGTCCGTCTCCGGGGTGATCGTGTTGATCACGTAGCCGTTGACCCCGCGGGAGCGGTCCCCCTCGGGCGCCCCGGTCCCGGCCTCGGCGACGCCGACGTCGATGCAGATGGTGGAGGGGAAGGTGTAGTGGATGATCTGCCAGCGGTCCACCTTGCCCTCGAAGCCGGGGAACTTGTCCCGCATGTTCTTGAGCCAGAAGGGCGGGGCGTCGATGTTGCGCATCCAGCGGGTCACGGTCACGGAGTGCTCGTCGTGGGTGGTCTCGAACTCCGACTCGGACAGCTCGTCCTGGCCGATGCTGGAGGAGTGCACGAACTCCTCGTGCGTGAGGTCCATGAGGTTGTCGAGGACCAGCTGGTAGTTGCAGGGGGCGTGGATGGTCTCGCCGTCGCCGGCCCACTCCGTGCTGTCCATCTGGTGCATGTCGGGCAGCAGGGCGGGGTCCGCCTGCGTGGGGTCGCCGAGCCAGACCCACACGTAGCGGTGGCGCTCGAGCACCGGGTAGGACGGCACGGTGGCGGAGGGGTTCAGCGTCTCCTGGGCGGGCATCGAGGTGCACCGCCCGGCGGCGTTGTAGCGCAGGCCGTGGTACGGGCACTGGATCTCGTCGCGGCCCACGAGCCTGCCCTGGGACAGCGGGGCGAGCCGGTGCCAGCAGGCGTCCGCCAGGGCCACGGGGCGGCCGTCCTCGGTGCGGTACAGGGCCAGCGGACGCCCCGCGACGGTGCGGGAGAGGATGCCCTTGCCGGTGATCTCGTGGTCCCACCCGGCGGCGTACCAGGCGTTGAGCGGATGGGACAGGAGCTTGGCGGTGGTGGTGGTCTTCGTGGCGGAGACGGTCATGGTGCGGTCCTCTGCTGGGCGGTCCGGGGAGAGCACGATCCACTTACTATCTCGATAGATAGTTGGTGGTGCAGGACACACAATACCTATGTACATAGTGAGTGACAAGGGTCACGGAGCGCAGCTCCCGGATAGGCTCTTCACGACGCCCCCTGCTTCGACGGAAGGAACCGCCCGTGAGCCTCCGCTCGGCCCTGCTGGCACTGCTCTCCTCGGGGCCGCTGACGGGCTACGACGTGGTCAAGCAGTTCAGCTCCTCCGTGGGCCACGTGTGGCACGCCCCCGACTCGCAGATCTACCCGGAGCTGCGCAAGATGCACGCGGAGGGGCTGCTCACGAGCCGGCCCGTCCCGTGGGGCTCGCGCGGGGCCACCAAGACGGAGTACTCGATCACGCCCGAGGGCGAGCGCGCCCTGCGGCAGTGGCAGGACCAGCCGCTCGGCTACGTCCGGGAGCGGGACCCCGCCCACCTGAAGGCCGCCTACTTCGAGTGGGCCTCCCCCGGGGCCGCGGCCGCGCAGCTGCGCGCCCACCTCGAGCACTACCGGGACCAGCGCACCCAGGCCCTCCAGCAGATCAGGGCGCTCCAGGACCGCACGAGCCCCACGCTCGCACGCCGGCTGGCGGCCAACCCCGAGGACCAGTGGGAGCGGATCACCCGGTTCAAGGTCTTCGCCTACGAGGGCCAGGTGGCCCGCGCCGACCAGGAGATCGCCTGGGCCGAGCACGGCCTGCGGCTGCTCGAGGAGCTGGGCGAGCTCGGCACCGCCTGAGACCCGGTCGCCACCCGGGTCCCCGCGCCGCGGACCGCCCGGGTCGCCCCGTGACGCACCCGGCCCCGTTCCCGGCCCCGTTCCCGCCGCGCGCACCGGCCCGTGCGTAGGCTGGTGGGACCCCCCTGCTCCCGGCCCCAGGACAGACCATGACCCGCTCGCCGCTGCCCCGCCCCCTCGTCCCGGTCCTGTGCGCCGCGCTCCTGCTGACCGGCTGCGCCCAGAGCGCCGGCCCGGGCTCGGCGGCGACGCCGGCCGCGGACGCGCCGTCGTCGACCCCCTCCCCGACCCCCACGCCGGAGGAGCCCGCGGAGCTGATCGGCGGAGGCACCGAGGTGTTCCCCGACCGGCGGATGGTGGCCCTCTACGGGCACCCCGGCACGCCGGGCCTCGGGGCGCTCGGCGAGCAGGGACCGCAGGAGTCGGCCGTCCGCGCGAAGGAGCTCGCCGCCCAGTACGAGCCCTTCAGCGAGGTGCCGGTGGTCCCCGCGTTCGAGATCATCGCGACCACGGCGTCCGCGGAGCCCGGCGAGGACGGCGACTACTCGCGGGAGTCGAGCGTCGAGGACCTGCGCCCCTACGTGGAGGCCGCCGCGGAGCAGGACGTCTACGTGGTGCTGGACCTCCAGCCCGGCCGGCAGGACTTCCTGAGCCAGGCGCAGCAGTACCAGGAGCTGCTCGAGCTGCCCAACGTGGGCCTGGCCCTGGACCCGGAGTGGCGGCTGGGACCGGACCAGGTGCACATGGTCCAGATCGGCTCGGTGGACGCGGCGGAGATCAACGCGACCACGGCGTGGCTGGCCGAGCTCACCCGGGAGAACGACCTGCCGCAGAAGGTGGTGGTCCTGCACCAGTTCGCGGAGTCGATGATCACGGACCGCCACCTCGTGGACGCCTCCCGCCCGGAGCTCGCGCTGGTCCTGCACGCCGACGGCCACGGCACCCCGGAGCTGAAGATGGGGACGTGGGAGCGGCTGCAGCAGGGCCTGCCGGAGGGGATCCGGATGGCGTGGAAGAACTTTTACGACGAGGACACGCCCACCTTCACGCCGCAGGAGACGTCCGCGATCGAGCCGCAGCCATGGTTCGTCTCCTACCAGTGAGCCCTGCCGACCCGCCTTCCTCCTGCCTACGATGAGGACGGGCGGCCCGGCAGCCCGCCGGACCGGCGACCGAGGAGGACCCATGAAGGCACTCGTCTACCACGGACCGGGCAGCAAGGCGTGGGAGGAGGTCCCGGCCCCCACCCTCCAGGACCCCACCGACGTCATCGCGAAGGTCGACACGACCACCATCTGCGGCACCGACCTGCACATCCTCAAGGGCGACGTCCCCGCCGTCGTCGACGGCCGGATCCTCGGCCACGAGGCGGTCGGCACGATCACCGAGGTCGGGGACGCCGTGACCGGGCTGGAGCCCGGCGACCGGATCATCATCCCCGCCGTCACCAACTGCGGGAAGTGCTCCTACTGCAGGAACAACCAGCCCTCCCACTGCCAGACCCTGGGCGGCGTGGGGTGGGTGTTCGGGCACCTCATCGACGGGACGCAGGCCGAGTACGTGCGCGTGCCGTTCGCCGAGACCTCCGTGCACAAGGTCCCCGAGGGGCTCGACGACGAGGACGTCCTGTTCCTCACCGACGCCCTGCCCACGGGCTTCGAGATCGGGATCCTCAACGGCAACACGAAGCCCGGCGACACGGTCGCGATCGTGGGCGCGGGGCCGGTGGGCCTCGGCGCGGTCATGACGGCCAACCTCTGCGGCGCCGGACGCGTCATCACCGTGGACCTCGACGAGAACCGGATGGACAAGGCGCTCGAGCTCGGCGCCACGGACAAGGTCAACGCCGGGGACCCGGACGCCGTCGAGCGGATCAGGGCGCTGTCCCCGGACGGTCTCGGCGTGGACGTGGCCATCGAGGCCGTGGGCGTGCCCCAGACGTTCCGGACCTGCCTGGACGTGGTGCGGCCCTACGGCACGGTGGCCAACGCGGGCGTGCACGGCAAGCCGGTGGAGCTGCCCCTGGACCGGATGTGGATCTCCAACGTGCGCATCAACATGGGGCTCGTGGACTGCCGCACCGTGGGCAACCTGCTGAACATGGTCCGGTCCGGCCGCCTGGACGCGAAGGCGATGGCCACCCACCGCTTCACCATGTCCCAGATGGAGGAGGCGTACGAGCTGTTCGGCAACGCCGCGCAGCACCAGGCGGTGAAGGTGGTCATCACGGCCGACTGAGCAGCCGGCCCGGCGCTTGCTAGCGTGTGGCCGTGCGGACCGACAGACTCCAGAGCCCCCGGCAGCGCAGGACCATCGACCGGCTGGCCCGGTGGCTCGTCCGCGCCCACGGGTCCGAGCCGGGCTGGGACGCGCTCGTGCTGGACGTCCTGAGCGTGGGCCGGGACCTGCGGCTGCAGGTGCGGGAGGTCCGCGGCGACCGCACGACCCGCCGCCCCGTGGACGTCGAGGGCCTGCGCAACGCCCCGCGGCGGATGGCCCGGGCCCTGCAGGAGGACTACGCCGATCTCGTCGACGGGTCGTGGCTCTCCGCCACGCTGATCGTCACCGTGGCGGAGCGGCGCTGGGAGCGCCCCGGCGTGGAGCTCGTGCTGAACTACGGCGACGACCCCGCCCTCCCGGCGCACGCCCCCCACCCGGTCGCCGCGGAGGACTGGCGGAGGCACCTCGGGCACTTCCGGAGGATGGACCGCAGGATCCCTGCCTGGCTGCGGGAGCGCCTGACCGAGGCCGGACTCGACGTCCCGGAGCGCTGAGCACGCGCTGTTCGCCCTGGGGGGAATGACCGCTTCCGGGGTGCCCCGCCGGTTCCCACAGCATGCTGAGCGCCTTAGGCTGGTAGCACCTGTTCACCGACCGGAGGGAGAGCCCATGGGACTCGGAGACAAGATCAGCAACGCCGCGGAAAAGGCGAGCGGCACCGCGAAGGAGAAGGTCGGCGACGCCACCGACAACCGCGACCTCCAGGCCGAGGGCCAGGCGGACAAGCTGTCCGGCAGCGCCAAGCAGGCCGGCGAGAACGTCAAGGACGCGGGCAAGAACTTCAAGGACGGAATCTAGCAGCACGGTTCAGCCGTCGAACCACACGGAGGGCCCCGGTGTCGCAGTCGACACCGGGGCCCTTCGCCGTGCTCCGCCTCCCCCGCCGCGCGGAGTCGCGTCCTGACCTCCCCCGCCGCGCGGAGTCGCGTCCTGACCTCCCCCGCCGCGCGGAGTCGCGTCCTGACCTCCCCCGCCGCGCGGAGTCGCGTCCTGACCTCCCCCGCCGCGCGGAGTCGCGTCCTGACCTCCCCCGCCGCGCGGAGTCGCGTCCTGACCTCCCCCGCCGCGCGGAGTCGCGTCCTGCCTGTCCCCGCGGCGAGGGGGCGCCATCTGACTTCCCCCGCCACGAGGGGTCGCATCCTGTCGGAATGCGCCGCTCGTACCGGCAGATGCCGACCCGCCGGCACGTGGGGGCCGCGGGTCGCGCCTCGTCACGCGGCGGCACAGCGCCTCCCGGTTGCGATGGCACATCGTGGATAGCCTGGGGCCATGCCGCAGACCTTCCCGGAGTCCCCGGAGTTCCCGCCCGGCTTCGAGGCGGAGCAGTGCGTCTGGGAGGCGCTGCGGGCGCAGCTCCCCGAGGACGCGGTGCTGATCTCCGGGCAGCGCATCACCGGGGACGAGGTCGAGGCGGAGCTGGACCTCCTGGTGCTGTGGCCGGGTGTGGGCAACGCGGTGATCGAGGTGAAGGGCGGGCAGGTCTCGGTCCGGAACGGGCAGTGGCACCAGTCCGGCCGGGGTGGGGCGCACCGGCTGAAGCGGTCGCCGCTGGAGCAGGCCCGGTCCGGGATGCACGCCCTCCTGGACTACTTGGGGCCCCGGTTGTCCCGTGGGGGCGGGCGGACCACGTTCTTCGCGGCCCTGCCCTACACGCGCCTGCCCGAGGACTGGGACGTCCCCGATGCCCCGCGGGACCGGCTGTTCGACCGCACCGACCTGGACGGCGTCGCCGGACGGCTGAACCAGGTGCTGCGCCGCAGCACGCAGGCCTACCGCCCACCGGACGCGACCACCGTGGAGCTGATCGTCCAGAACCTGCGCCGCACCCACCTGTCCGTGCGCAACGTGCAGGACCTCGCCCGGGAGCTCGAGGACTCCGGCAACCAGCTCACCCGGGAGCAGGAGCGCACCCTGTCCCTGCTGCGCTGGCAGCACCGCGCGCAGATCACCGGAGGCGCCGGTTCCGGCAAGACCCACCTGGCCATGCTCAAGGCCCGCCGGCTGACCCGCGACGGGCACCGCACGGCGCTCGTGTGCTACTCCCGGGGACTCGCGCGGTACTTCGAGCTGATGTCCCGGGCGTGGCCGGAGGAGGAGCGCCCGGCGTACATCGGGCTGTTCCACCGGCTGCCCGTCGCATGGGGCGCGGAGCCCGGCGAGGACGACGACCCCGACTACTGGGAGCACCGGCTCCCCCAGCGGCTGCGGGAGCTGGCCGCCGCCCGTCCGGACGGGGACCGGTTCGACGCGATCGTCGTGGACGAGGCACAGGACTTCGGGGAGCTGTGGTGGGAGGCGCTGGTCCAGTGCCTCGAGGACCCGGAGCAGGACGTGCTGTTCGTGTTCACCGACGAGCACCAGCGCATCTTCGACCGGGACGGGCACGCCCCCATCGACCTCAACCCGTTCCCGCTGGACGACAACCTGCGCAACACCGCCACCATCGCCCGGGCCTTCGCCCCGCTCGCCCGGGAGCCGCAGCGGTGCCGGAACGAGGAGGGCCCGGCGGTGCGGTTCGTCGACGTCGAGCCGGGGGCGGTCCTGGAGCTCGCCGACGACGCCGTGGTCGCCCTCCAGGACGAGGGGTGGGACCCGGGCCGCATCGCCCTGCTGACCACCGGCAGGCGCCACCCGGTGCAGCGGGAGATCGTGGACACGGAGGGCTTCGGCGCCTACTGGGACGGGCACTTCGCGGAGGAGGACGTCTTCTACGGGCACGTCCTGGGCTTCAAGGGCCTCGAGCGCTCGGCCGTGGTCCTGGCGGTCAACGGGTTCCAGGACATGGCCCGGGCCCAGCACATGGTCTACGTGGGCATGTCCCGCGCGAGGTCGTTGCTCGTCGTCGTCGGCCCCCGGGAGGTCGTGGAGGAGGCCGCCGGCCCGCACCTGATGGCCGCGCTCGACGCGGGCGAGGCATGGCGCCCGCCCGCGGGCTGACCCGGAGCCGCCCCGACCGACCGGCCGCTCCCGCTGGCCGCCCCGCCGGCGGAGCGGGTCAGGCGAGGTCGCTGATCAGCCGCGCCAGGATGTCGTTCATCGCCAGCAGCCCGATGAGCTCGTTGCCCTGCACCACCACCAGGCGGTTGAGGCGGAACCGGGCCATCAGCGCCGCGGCCTGGTTCACGGACAGGTCCTCGCCGACGGTGACCACCGGCTTGACGGCGGCGTCGTAGACGTTGAGGAGGTCCATGTCCCCCTCTTCCGCCACGATGGCCTGCAGCAGCTCGCTGTAGCTGAGCAGCCCGTAGCCGTCGTGCGGGTGCTGCGGCTCCACCACCAGGCTCTTGACCCGGCGGGTGCTCATGGTCGACAGCGCCTCCCGCAGGGTGCTGTAGGGGGAGATGGTGATGACGTCACGCACCATGACGTCCTTGACGGTCAGCACGGGGATCCTCCTGGAGGTCTCGGACGGGGCTCGGGCGGGGGTCGGGTCAGGCGCCCTCGCGGCGCATGTGCTCCTCGAACCGGGTGACCTGCTGCATGTCGATGCCGGTGAGGTGGTCGATGGGGACGCTGAAGGCGATGCCGCGGGAGCCGCCGTCGTCGACGAGCAGGTCGTGCAGCACCTTGAGGATGGGGGTGGCCAGATGCGTGCCCACGACCATCAGGAGCACGGACTGGGATCCCTCGAACGTCAGGCCGAAGAACGTCCGCTTGGTCTCGCCCCCGATGCCCTTGCCCGGGAGGATGGTCACGCCCGTGGCCCCGGCGCGCTGGGCCTGCTCGATGACGGTGTCCTCGAGCTCGTCGGGCGCGATGACCACCACGGCGGTGAACTTCATGTCGGCTCCTTCTGCGGTCGGGCGATCCTCTCCAGGATCATGGCGTACCCGAGCACCGAGATGATCGGGAAGATGGAGGCGAAGGCGATCAGGCCGAAGCCGTCGATCAGCACGTCCCGGCCCTCGATCGCGCCCGCGAGCCCGATGCCGAGGGCGGTCACCAGGGGCACGGTGACCTCCGAGGTGGTCACGCCCCCGAGGTCGAAGGCGAGGGCCACGACGTACTTCGGCGCCAGCAGGACGAGGACCATGACCACGGCGTAGGCCGCCATGATCACGTAGTGCAACGGTGCTCCCACGAGGATGCGGTACACGCCCAGGGTGATGCCGACCGCCACGCCGACGGCCACGACGAGCCGGATGGCGGAACCGCTGATCCGGCCGGGCGAGGCCGCCTCGGCCTGCTCGCCGATGGCCACCAGGGCCGGCTCGGCCATGGTCGTGGCGAAGCCGATGAGCAGGGCGAAGAGCAGGATGAGGGCGGGCGCTCCGCGCTCGATCAGCTGCTCCGCCATCATCGTCCCGATGGGGAACAGCCCCGTCTTGAGCCCGACGACGAACGCGTACAGCCCCACGAGGACCATCACGAAGCCCACCGCGACGCGCAGCGGGTGGGACAGGCTGCGCCGCAGCACGACGTACTGGAAGAACAGGGCCACGAGCACCATGGGCAGCACGTCCCGGACCATCTCCGCGAGCCCCAGGACGTGCCGCAGGGCCCAGTGCGCCGGGGCGCCCCCGGCCCCGGCGGCACTGACGGCCGCGGCGTCGCCGAAGGTGTAGACCCAGATCCCGTACAGCTGCACGCCGATCATCGGCACCATGACGCACAGGGCCACGAGGCCGAAGCCGTCCGAGAGCGCGCTGCGGCCCCGGATCGAGTTGGCCAGGCCGATCCCGATGGCGGCGATGAGGGGCACGGTGACGATGTTCGTGGTGACGCCGCCGGAGTCGTAGGCGAGGCCGACGATCTCCGGCGGGGCGACGTACGTGGCGACGAGGACGAGCGCGTAGCCGGGGAGCAGCAGCTTCTGCACGGCCCAGCCCCGGAGGATGCGCAGGATGCCGAGGACGAGCACCGCGCCCACGGACACGGCGATGACGAGGCGCAGGGTGAGGGCCCTGACCCGCCCCTCGCTCACGAGCTCGGCCTGCTCGGCCACGGCGATCAGCGCCGGTTCGGCGACCACGGCGGCGAAGCCGATGGTGAAGCCGAACGGGAGCAGCAGCCCCAGGGCGCCGCGGCGGGCGAACTGGTTGGCGAGGTTCTTGCCCACGGGGAAGACGCTCAGGTCCAGGCCGTGCAGGAACAGGGCGATGCCGACACCCACGATCAGCAGCCCGGCGACGAGCTGCAGGGGCCGGTCCGGGGCCTGCCGGAACACGGCCAGCTGGAACACCACGACCACCACCACGATGGGCAGCAGACTCCGCAGGGCCTTCAGGAACTCCCGGGAGAAGTGCGTGAGGTGCTCCATGGGCGCTGCCGGACCTCCTCCAGGGGGATCCGCGGACGGGCAGTGTGCCCTCCCAGTCTCCCGCGCCGCGCCCGCAGCCGTCTACCGGGTGCTGTCGGTGGCCTCGTCGGCGGACTCGACGCCGGCGAGCTCCTCCTGGGAGCCGTGCCCGGTGCGCGCCCGGGTGCGGGCGTCGACGGCCAGCAGGGCGAGGACGACGACGCAGCCGGCCGCGGCCGCGAGCAGCTGGACCCACCAGTCCCCCTCGGGGGAGAGCAGCGTGCGGTCCTCGAGCTGCCAGGGCCACAGGGTGCGCAGGGCACCGAGCATGAGTCCGGTGAGCGCCAGCATGGTGACGCGGTGGTGGTGGTCGAGGAGCCACTGCAGGCCCTTGACGATGACCACCATGCCCAGGGCCGCGCCGAGGAAGAACAGGGACAGGTAGCCGAGGTCGAGCTCGTCGACGGCCCGGAGCGTCGGCTGGTAGAGCCCGATCGTCAGGAGCAGGAAGGAGCCGGAGAGCCCGGGCAGCAGCAGCGCGGACACCGCGACCATGGCCGCGACCACGATGAGCAGCGGCGCGGGCGCCACCGTGGTGGGCGGGACGGACACGAGCACGAACGCGACCACCGCCGCGAGCGCCACCACGGCCGCGTCCCGGGCCCGCAGGGCCCCGCCCGCCAGGCGCAGGGGCACCCCGACGGAGGCCAGGACCATGCCGAAGAACAGCGCCCGCATGGTGACCGGGTACTCCTCGACGAGGTGGCTCATGGGGCCGGCCACGGTGAGCAGGGCCGCGACCATGCCGATCACCACGGGCACCACGATCCGCCAGTGGACCCGGGCCAGGTGGTGCCGCACCCCGGCGGCGCGGTCGGGCCCGAGCAGCGCCCGCTTGCCGGCGGACACCACGTGCCCGGCGGAGTTGATGAGCTCGTCGTAGATGCCGACCACGAGGGCCACGGTGCCGCCGCTGACCCCGGGGACGGTCTCGACCACGCCGATGAGCGCGCCGCGCACCACGTTGCCCGGGATGCTGCGGCGGACCTCCCCGCCGGGGGTGGTCGTGGCGGTGGTCGTGGTGGCCGGCGGTGTCGAGGGACGGTCCGGGGGCGACGAGGGCGTCACAGGTGCTCCTGGGCAGGGGAAGAGGGGATGCCTTCCAGGGTACCGGGGCCGGCCCCCGCCCCTGCGGCTCCTGGTGTGCCGTGGGTCACCCGTGCGTAGACTGGCCCGACCGCACGCGCCGTCGACCCAGGAGCCCGCCATGAGCCTCTACCACGTCGGTCCCGCCCCGGAGGGCGGCATGCCCCGCCGTCGCCGGCTGCTCGTGGCGGCGGGTTCCGCCGCCACCGGCCGCGCCCGGCGGGCCTGACCGGCCATGGGCGAGATCCTCGTCGCCACCGACCACGGGCGGATGCCCGCCCACGTGGCGGTGCCCGGGGGCCCGGGGCCCTGGCCCGGGGTGGTGCTCGTGCACGACTTCACCGGGATGAGCCAGGACCTGCACCACCAGGCGGACTGGCTGGCGGGCGAGGGGTTCCTGGCCGTCGCGCCGGACCTCTTCCACTGGGGCGGCCGGCTCCGCTGCCTGCGCACGGTCATGAAGGACATCGGCGCCCGCCGGGGACGCACGTTCGACGACGTCGAGGCGGCCCGGTTCTGGCTCGCCGCACGCCCCGACTGCACCGGACGGATCGGGGTCGTCGGCTTCTGCATGGGCGGCGGCTACGCGCTCGCGCTCGCCGCCGAGCACGGGTTCTCGGCCGCGAGCACGAACTATGGCGGGTGCCCCGAGGGCGCCGAGCAGTGGCTCCCGAGCGCCTGCCCGATCGTGGGCAGCTACGGCGGGGCGGACACCACGCCGCTGGGCGCCGACGCCGGCCGCCGCCTGGAGGGCATCCTCACGGAGACCGGGGTGGAGCACGACATCAAGATCTACCCCGGCGTGGGCCACGGGTTCATGAACGACCACGACCCCGAGGACGTCTCCCCGATGCTGCGGGTGCTCGGCCGGTTCAGCCGCACCGCCTACGACGATCCGGCCACCCAGGACGCCCGGCGCCGGATCGTCGCGTTCTTCGACCGGCACCTTCTCGAGCGGACCGGCCCGGACGTCCCGCAGGACTCCGACGGCTGAGCACCCGGCGCCGGCGGCCCTGCAACACGGATGACGGGGGACGACGACGAATTCACGACGTGTTGTTGTTCACGCGCCCGGCCGGGACGGCCGTCACAGAACGCCGCTCTCGACGCACCCCAGGCAACCGGTGCAGGTTGCCGAGCAGGCAGGGGTGTGACGAAGGTCAAGACGCCCGGGCCGTTTGTCAAATCAGGGTCACTGCGCAGGTCGCTCCGGACAGTGCACCATGGAAGAACACACGAACGAAAACTTGGATGGGAGGTGGCGGAATGACCGCTGCTGAGAAGTGGATGACCGACCTGAGCCAGATCCAGCCCGGCGACCGGCTCGAGATCTGGGACGAGTTCTACGAGAGCTGCGTCGGCACCGTGGGGCAGGTCTCGCACCCCCTGGGGGTCCTGTGGATCCTCGAGGCCGGCACCGGCGTCCGCCGGCTGTTCTCCTTCGAGGGCTGCCGCCTGCGCCCCGCGCCCCTGGCCCTCGCGGCCTGACCGGACACGGTCCACGACGCCCGATCGGCCCGGTTCGCACCGGCACCCGGTCGGGCGTCGTCGTGCCCTGGGCCCGTCCGGCCGCGCACGGCAGGATGGGGCCATGAGCATCCTCATCGGCCTGGACATCGGCGGCACCACGACCCACGGCCTGCGGACCGAGGACGGCCACCCGGTGCGGGAGGCGGTCGGCGGCAGCGCGAACGTGCAGAACGTCAGTCCCGTGGAGGCCTCCCGCGCCCTGGCGGACGTCCTCGGCGAGCTGGGGGCCACCGCCGCGGACGTGGTCGTGGCGGGGGCGGGCGGCGTCGACACACCCGCGGACGCCGAGGCGCTGCGCGCGCTCATCGCCCCGCACACGGGTGCGGCGCGGATCGTCGTCGTGCACGACACCCGGCTGGTCCTGGCCGCCGGCGGGTGCAGCACCGGCATCGCGGTCATCGCCGGCACCGGCTCCGCCGCCTGGGGCGCCGCCCCGGACGGCCGGGAGGCCCGCGCCGGCGGCTGGGGGCACCTGCTGGGCGACGAGGGCAGCGGCTACTGGCTGGGCCGCGAGCTCGTGCGCCGTGCCCTCGCCCGGCTCGACGACGGTCTGCGGCCCGACGCCCTGGACGCCGCGGTGCTGGCGCACTGCGGGCTCACCGAGCCCGGGGCGCTCATCGAGCGGTTCCACGGCGGCACGGACCGAGGGTTCTGGGCCGGGCTCTCCCGGGTCGCCTTCGAGGCCGCCGGGCACGACGACGACGCCCTGCACCTGGTGGACCGCGCGGCCGGCGCGCTGGCCGACCTCGCCGCCACCGTGTCCCGGCGGCTGGACCTGTCCGGCCCGGTGGTGGTGGGCGGTGGCCTGGCACGGCACCAGCCGCTGCTGCGGCGCCGGTTGCAGGAGGCCGCCGCGGCCCGCGGGCTCGGGGAGCTGCGGGTGCTCGACCGCGACCCCGTGCACGGCGCCCTGGCCCTCGCCGACCGCCGGTGACGGAGGAGCCGTTCCCGGGCCCTACCCTGAACGGGTGACCACCCTCGCTCCCGCCCGCAGCCCGAGACTGCGCCCGACCGTCTACGTGCTGGCCGCCGTCGTCTCCGTCCAGTTCGGCGGGGCCCTCGCCGCCGTCCTGGTGCCCCTGATCGGGGCGTCCGCCACGGTGACCATGCGGCTGCTCATCAGCGCGGTGATCATGTTCGCCGTCATCCGGCCGCGGCTGCGCGGCCGCAGCCGGGAGGCGTGGCGGTCCGGACTGTTCTTCGGGGCGGCCTTGGCGGGCATGAACTTCGCGTTCTACCAGTCCCTGGCCACCCTGCCGCTGGGCGTGGCCGTGACCATCGAGTTCCTGGGCCCCCTCACGCTGTCCGCGGTGCTCTCCCGCCGTGCCCGGGACGTCCTCGCCGTGGCGGCGGCCCTGTGCGGGATCGTGCTCATCTCCCAGGCCCTCACCGTGCCGTGGGCGGAGCTCGACCTCGCCGGCATCGCCTGGGCGGCGCTCGCCGGGGCGGGCTGGGCCGCCTACATCTTGGGCAGCCGGTCCGCGGGCCGGCACTTCGACCAGCTGGACGGTCTCGCCGTGGCCCTGGTCGTGGCCGCCGTCCTGGTCACCCCGGTGGGCGTCCTCACGGCGCACGCCCCCGCCCTGACGTGGGGCGTGCTGGGCGCGGGGGTGGGGATCGCGATGCTCTCCTCCGTGGTCCCCTACTCCCTCGAGCTGCTGGCGCTGCGGGCCATCCCGCCCAAGGTCTTCGGGATCCTGCTGAGCCTGGAGCCCGCGGTCGCAGCGCTCGCGGGCCTGCTGGTGCTCGGTCAGTCGCTCGCGGGCCTGCAGCTCGTCGGCATGGGCCTGGTGGTGGCCGCGAGCGCCGTGGTCATGGTGGGCGGGGACACGCCCGAGCTCGGGACGGACGCCCCGGCGAGCCCGGCACGCACGGAAAAATGATCAGCCACCTGTTCAATGTCGGACGTCCGTGGTGGGATGGTGCCATGGAAGCCAACGAGATCATGGACCGCATCCGCTCCGCCCGGGACCACGCCCTGGAGCAGGAGCGCGAGGAGCGCAGCAACATCGCCGACGCCGACACCGCGGACAAGCAGGGCGCCGCGAGCGTGCGCCTGGCCACCCGGCAGGCCGTGCGGGAGGCCCTCGACGACATCCTCGGCGAGAGCACCGACCCCGAGCAGGACGGCTGAGGGCCCGGGCGGCCGAGCTCTCGGACGACTGAGCACCCGGACGACCGAGCACCCGGACGGCATGACGAGCATCCCTGGAGCACTTCGATGATCCGCACGGCCGTGGTCGGCGCGGGCATCGTGGGCCTCGCCGCCGCGCACGCCCTGCGGGCGCGGGGCGTCGACGTCACCCTCTACGAGTCCGGGCCGCCCGGCGGCGGCCAGTCCGCCGGGCAGGGCCGGATCTTCCGGCACGCCCACGAGGACCCCCGGCTGGTGGCGTTCGTCGCCCGCAGCCGGGCCCTGTGGCGGGAGTGGGAGCAGGAGTTCGGCGTGGAGCTGGTCTCCCCCGACGGCGCCGTGGCGATCGGGGACGGCGTCGAGGAGAAGCTTCGCACCCTGGAGCCGTTCGCGGACGTCCCCGTGCGGCGCCTCTCGACCGAGGAGCTGCACGGCCTGCTGCCGCTGCTGGCCGACTGGACCGGCCCCGCGATGCTCGACGTCCGCGGCGGCGCCATCCGCACCCTCGACGCCGTCGCGGCGCTGGCGCACCGGCTCGAGGCGTCGATGCTGCGCGAGCACGTGCTCTCGGTGCGGCGCACGAGCGCCCGGTCGGTCGAGGTGCGCACCGGGACCACCTGCGAGACCTACGACCACGTGGTGCTGTGCGCCGGTCGGGGCACCGCCCCGCTGGCCCGCGGCGCCGGGCTCGACCTGCCCGTGGAGGTCGGCGCGCACGTCCGCCTCACCTTCGCGCCGGCTCCCGGCGGACCGGGCCCCGGCGCGGGCCGCGGCCTCCCGACCTTCCAGGACGGCAGCGGGGCCTTCGGCGAGACCGGTGTGTACGCGGCGCCCTATCCCGACGGCCGCCACTTCTCGGTGGGCCTCAGCGCCGACACGCCGGCCCATCCGGACGGCGGCCTCGCCGATCCCGCGGCGCTCGCCGGCCTGGCCGACCGGACCGTGGCCTACGTGCGGCGCGCCCTGCCCGGCCTGGACCCGCGGCCGGTCGACCACGTGCACTGCTGGGTCACCCGGCTGCCGTGGGGCGACGACGGCGTGGGGATCTGGTCCGAGGACGGGCTCACCGCCCTGGCCGGGCACAACCTGTTCAAGCAGGCCCCCGCGCTCGGTGAGGCGCTCGCGGAGACCGTGCTGACCGGCACGGTCCCCGGCCATCTCCGGCACGAGGAGCGGCTGGGCCGTCCGGCCGGCTGAGGCCGCCGCACCGCGCCGTGGTGGCCGCCGACGCGGATCGGCGTAGGCTCGGTGGGGGCCCGCCGACAGACAGGAGATCACCGGTGCCGTTCATCCTGGCCCGTCTGGTCCGCCGGCTCGGCCGCTTGCGGGCCTGGGGGCTGCCGCTGCTGATCATTGCCACGGTGTTCCTCACCAGCTGGCCGCTGATGGCCTGGGCCGAGCCCCCCGAGAACACGATCAGCGCCGCGGAGAACTACTGGTGGTGGTTCCTGGTCACCGCCTCCACCGTGGGCTACGGCGACTTCTTCCCCACCACTCTCGGCGGCCACCTGGTCGGTGTGTACGTCATCGTCGGCGGCATCGCCACGCTGACCATCATCTTCACCAGGATCGCCGCCGCGATCGAGAACGCGAAGGGACAGCGCATGAAGGGCCGGATCGACCTCGGCATGTCGGATCACCTGGTGATCCTCGGCCACACGGCCGGCCGCACCGAGCGGCTCGTGCAGGAGCTCACCGGGGACGGCACCGGGCCCATCGCGCTGTGCGCGTGGGAGGACGTGCCGGAGCACCCGATGCCCGAGCACCCCGGTGTCGGGTTCGTCCGGGGGGACCTCGCCGACGAGGCCGTGCTGCGCCGCGCGGACCTGCACCGCGCGGCACGCGTCCTCGTCGACGCACGCGACGACAACGAGGCCCTCACGCTCACCGTGGCGGTCACGCACGTGAACCCGGACGCCCACGTCGTCGTGACGCTGCGCGACATGGGCCGGGCCCGCAACTTCTCCTACGTCGACGACGACGTGCGGTGCGTGCAGTGGCACTCGCCGCGCCTGGCGACCGAAGAGCTGCAGGACCCGGGCATCGCCGCGGTCTACGCCGAGCTGATGACCCACGGCGGACGGAACACCTACAGCGCCCGGCTGCCCGCGGAGCTGGCCGGCAGCGGCTTCGGACGGGTGCAGGAGGCCATGGGTCGCGGATTCGGCGCCACCGTGCTCGCCGTCCAGCACGACGGCGCGCTGCTCGACCCGGAGTGGGAGACCCCGCTGCCGGAGGGCTCCGTGCTGTACTACGTGGGCCGGCGCCGTCTCTCGGCGGAGGAGATCGCCGGCTGCGGCTCGGCCTGAGGCGGACGCCCGGGGTCCCCGGCCTCGTCCTCCCCCGGCCGCACCCCACCTCGTCGAACAGGCCTCCGCGCTCGGCGGGACGCCGGCAAGAGCCGTGCGGAGCGGGCCGTTAGCGCGTCCGACCGGGCCCCTAGCCTGGAACGTGTCGGAGGTCACAGCGCACCGTGTCCGGGTCCCGGACCCCGCGGAGGACCCCCGGCGGCACCGTTGCACCCGACCCCCGGAAGGACCCCCGTCATGACGACGCACACCGAACCCTGGCCGGCCGGCACGCCCTGCTGGGTGGACCTGATGGCCTCCGACCTGGGCCGCACCCAGGCCTTCTACCGCGACGTGCTCGGCTGGACCTACTCCGAGTCCCAGCCCGAGTACGGCGGCTACTGCAACGCCCTGCTCGACGGGCGGGCGGTCGCCGGTCTCTCCCCCACCATGGAGGGCATGGAGAGCGCCCCGCACGTGTGGTCGGTCTCCCTGGCCACCGAGGACATCTCCGCCCACGCCGCCCGGGCGGTCGAGGCCGGGGCCACACCGGTGTACGAGCCCATGGAGGTCGGACCCTTCGGCTCCATGGGGATGTATGTCGACCGCACCGGGGCGGCCTTCGGCATGTGGCAGGCCCACGAGCACACCGGCTTCGGCGCGTACGGGGAGCCCGGCGCGGTGACCTGGTGCGACCTCATGACCGACGACCCTGCCGCCGCCCAGGGCTTCTACGCCGCGGTCTTCGGCTACACGTACCAGGACATCGGCGACGAGAACATGCCCTACGCCCTGTTCACCGTTCCCGGCGGGCAGATGCCCGCCGGCGGCATCGGCGGTCTCGACCCCCAGGCCGGTGACGCACAGCCCGGCTGGTCGGTCGCCTTCCAGGTCGAGGACGTCGACGCCGCCGTGCGGCGCGTGCGCGAGGCCGGAGGGTCGGTCGACCGGGAGCCCTTCGACTTCGAGTACGGGCGGATGGCGGTCGTCGCCGGGCCCGACCGGGAGGTCTTCATGGTGATGACGCCGAAGGAGGACATGTAGCCCCTGCGCCGGGGCGCCTCAGGCCCGGTCGAGGCGCCCCAGCGCCGCGGCGACCGGTCGGGCGCCGGCCAGGCCGGGGAGAGCGGCGAGATCCTCGTCGAGTCCCAGCAGTCCGGCACGGGCGGCAGGATCGGCGAACAGCCGGCGGACCCAGACCCCGGCCGGCACGGGGTCGCAGTAGCGGGTGCCCGGCCAGCGCCACCGGGCGGTCCCGGAGCGCGCCAGTCGGCGCGCGTTCGCGCTGCGGGCCAGCCGCGTCCCGGCCTCCTCGGCGAAGAACACCAGGTGCCGTTCCTTGAGGCGCACGATCTCGAGGGCCGTCCCGGCCAGCCGGGGCTCGGTGGCGCCCAGTCGGCGGTAGACCCCGGCGAGCACGGCGGTGTCGAGCCCTCCGGTGGCCATCTGTCCCCCGGTGACGTCGGCGGCCAGGAGGTTGCTCGCCACCGCGTCGATCGTCGGCCGGGCCCGCTCGTCCCAGATCCGCCGCCACCGGCCTCCGGCCGTGTCGCGGGGTTCCCGCGCCGCGCGCCCGTTGGCGGCGAGGACCACGGCGAGGGTCTCGGCGAGCCAGTGCTGCTCGTAGGCCCACGCGGTGAGGAAGGCGGTCACCCGGGACTCGGCGTGGGTGGGGGTGACCAGGAGGTCCCGCAGCCGGTCCAGCAGACCGCGTTCGACGCACCACAGGTGCGCCAGCACGTCGAGCGTCTCGGGCGGGAGCCCGCGCAGGCTCTCCGGGTCGAGGTCCGCGGGGCGCAGCTCGTGCGGGTCGCGCGCGAAGGCGCGCACGTCGAACCGGGAGCCGCGCACGTCGAACGCGGCGCTCGCGCTCACGCCGGCACGCCCCGGGCGTCCAGGGCGTCGGCCACGACGGTCAGGCCTGCCATCCCGGGCAGCTTCGCGATCTGGCGGTCGATGGCCTCGACCTCCTTGCGGCCCGCCGCCCCGGAGAAGAGGTGGCCCATGACGTGGGTGACCTCGTCCTCGGGCGAGACGCCGGAGCCGACGGGCTGCCAGGCCGTGCGCAGGGCCAGGCGGGCCAGTTTTTGTGCCTTCGGGTTGTCCTGCAGCCGGGCGCGCGCCTGGGTCGTGTAGAACGCGATGTGCTTGGTCTCCTGCGCGGCGATGCGCCGCAGCAGCGGGGCGAGCACCGGGTGGTCCTCGAGCGCGGCCAGACGCCGGTAGGCGGCGGCCGCGGACCGCTCGTTCACCGCGCCCCAGAGCATGTGCACGGCGACGAAGTCCGCGCCCACGATGTTGGACAGCAGCGACTGCTTGACCGGGCCGACCCGGTCGCGCCAGCCGAGCTTGACCCGCTTGGCCTTGAGCTCGTCGAAGGCCACGGTGATGCCGTGCAGGGCCAGGACGTGGGCGAGGGCCTCGCCGTGCCAGAACTCCTCCCGGTTCCACATGGTCATGAAGGTGCTGACCTCCGGGTCCTTGCGGGAGGGGCTGACGAGCATGTCCCGCAGATAGCAGACGGTGTGGAACTCGACGTCGCACATGTACCGCAGCGTGCGCAGCGTCTCCGGGGGCAGGGGGTCCTCGCGCAGCGCGTCGAGCCCCAGGTCTCCCCAGTGCAGACTGGTGGATTCGTCGGCGAACCGGTCGATGTCGAAGGCCATGACGCCTCTTCTCCTCCTCGATGGGGTGGTCTCACGAGGATGTTCGGCGCCGCGGCGGCATCGGATGGGTCGGAGGAGAGCCGGACGGGGATGCGACCGCGCCCGCTACGGCCGGCGGGCGGGGCTGAGCACCCGCGGGACGTAGCGGACGGGCTCGAAGGTCCTGGCCACGAGGTCCCGCAGTGCCTCCAGGGTGCCGGAGAGGACGCCGGCGGCCCGCAGCTGCACCAGGACGTTGCCGATCGCGGTGGCCTCGACCGGCCCGGCGTGGACGGTGCGGCCGGTGCGGTCGGCGGTGAGCTGGCACAGCAGGGCGTTCTGCGACCCGCCACCCACGATGTGCACGGTGCGGATGCTCCGCCCGGAGAGCCGCTCGGCCTGCTCGATCGTGGTGGCGTACGCCGCGGCCAGGGACTCCAGGATGGAGCGCACCACCTCGGCGCGGGTGCGCGGGGGCTCGGCGTCGTGCTCCTGGCACCAGGCGGCGATGCGGGCGGGCATGTCGCCGGGGGCGGTGAAGCGGGCGTCGGTGGCGTCGAACACGGGCACGGGACGGGTCACGGCGGCGGCCTCGGCGAGCAGGGCCGCGAGGTCGCTGCTGCGCTGGGCGTCGGTGGCCCCGGGTCCGTCCCAGGTGCGCATGGACTCGGTGAGCAGCCACAGCCCGGAGACGTTCTTCAGGTACCGCACCCGTCCGTCCACGCCGCCCTCGTTGGTGAAGTTCGCCGCGCGGCTCGCCTCGCTGAGCACGGGCGCCTCCAGCTCGATGCCGACCAGCGACCAGGTCCCGGAGGAGATGAAGGCCGCGTCCTCGGCGGTGCTCGGCACGGCGGCCACGGCGGAGGCGGTGTCGTGGGAGCCCACGGCGGTGACCGGCAACCCCGGGCCGGCGCCCAGCTCGGCCGCCACCGCCGGCAGCAGCGCACCGATGGTGGTGCCGGGGGCGACGACGGGGGCGAGGAGCCCCCGGGCGAGCCCGAGCTCGTCCAGCAGCCCGGTGTCCCACTGTCCGGTGCGGGCGTCCAGCAGTCCGGTGGTGGAGGCGTTGGTGGCCTCGGCCACCTGCTGCCCGGTGAGCCAGTAGGCGATGAGGTCGGGGATGAGCAGGGCCCGGTCGGCCACGTCCAGGTCCCCGGCGACCCGGTCGGCGGCCAGCTGGAAGACCGTGTTGAACGGCAGGTGCTGCAGTCCGTTGCGGGCGTAGAGCTCCTCCGGCGGCACCTGCCCGTGCACGGCCGCCACCCCGGCGGCGGTGCGCTCGTCCCGGTAGTGGTACGGCACCCCGAGCATCCGCCCGTTCCGGAGCAGGGCGTAGTCCACCGCCCAGGAGTCGACGCCGACGGAGACGACGTCGTCGTCCCCCCGCAGGGCCTGGGCCAGACCCGCGGTCAGGGACCGGTGGAGCTCGGTGATGTTCCAGTGCAGCCCGGCCCGGTCCCCCTCGTGCAGGCGCACGGGCTGGTTGGGGAAGCGGGCCACGTGGCGCAGGCGCAGGCGCCCGTCCTCGAGGCCGCCGAGGATCACGCGCCCGCTCGTGGCCCCCAGGTCGACGGCGGCCACCGCCGCGGTGGTGCGCACGAGGCTCACCGGAGGAACGCGGCGGCCACGCCGGCGTCGACGGGCACGTGCAGCCCCGTGGTGTGGGAGAAGTCGGCGGTGCACAGGGCGAACACCGCGTTGGCGACGTTCTCGGGCAGGACCTCCCGCTTGAGCAGGGTCCGCTGGGCGTAGTACGCGCCCAGCTCCTCCTCCGGCACGCCGTAGACGGCGGCGCGCTTGGCGCCCCAGCCGCCGGCGAAGATCCCGGAACCGCGCACCACGCCGTCGGGGTTGATGCCGTTGACCTTGACGCCGTGCCCGCCCAGCTCGGCGGCGAGCAGCCGGACCTGGTGGGCCTGGTCGGCCTTGGTGGCGGAGTAGGCGATGTTGTTGGGGCCGGCGAAGATCGAGTTCTTCGAGGAGATGTAGACGATGTCCCCGCCCATGTCCTGGTCGATGAGCACGCGGGCGGCGTTCTTGGAGACCAGGAAGGAGCCCTTCGCCATGACGTCGTGCTGCAGGTCCCAGTCCTGCTCGGTGGTCTCCAGCAGCGGCTTGGACAGCGACAGGCCGGCGTTGTTGACGACCAGGTCCAGCCCGCCGAAGGCCAGGACGGCGTCGGTGATCGCGGCCTGCACGGCGGCCTCGTCGGAGACGTCGACGGCGACCCCGACGGCCACGTCGGTCCCGCCGAGCTCAGCGGCGGCGGCACGGGCCCTGTCCGCGTCCAGATCGGCGATGACCACGCAGGCGCCCTCGGCGGCCAGGCGGGTGGCGATGGCCTTGCCGATCCCCGATGCCGCGCCGGTCACCAGGGCGATCCGGGTGGCCAGCGGCTGGGGCTTCGGCATGCGGGCGAGCTTGGCCTCCTCCAGGGCCCAGTACTCGATGCGGAACTTCTCGGCCTCGTCGATCGGCGCGTAGCGGGAGATGCCCTCGGCCCCGCGCATGACGTTGATGGCGTTGAGGTAGAACTCCCCGGCGACCCGGGCGGTCTGCTTGTCCTTGCCGAAGGAGAACATCCCGACGCCGGGGACCAGCACGATCGCCGGGTCCGCCCCGCGCAGGGCCGGGGAGTCCTCGGTGGCGTGGCGGTCGTAGTAGGCCTGGTAGTCGGCGCGGTAGGCCTCGTGCAGCTCCTTCAGCCGGGCGATCGAGTCCTCGACCGGGGCGCCGGCGGGCAGGTCCAGGACCAGGGGCTTGACCTTGGTGCGCAGGAAGTGGTCCGGGCAGGAGGTGCCGAGCGCGGCCAGGCGCGGGTGCTCCGCGGCGGCGAGGAAGTCCAGCACCCGGGCGTCGTCGGTGAAGTGGCCGACCTGCGGGCGGTCGTGCGAGGCCAGTCCGCGGATCACCGGGGCCAGGGCCGCGGCCTTGGCCCGGCGCTGCTCCTCCGGCAGGGCCTGGTAGCCGTCCAGGACCGGGCCGAAGGGCTCGGGCCTGGAGTGCTGGTCGATGTAGGCCTCGGCGGTGTCGATGATCCAGCGGGAGCGGGTCTCGGCCTCCTCGGACGTCTCGCCCCAGGCCGTGATGCCGTGCCCGCCGAGGACGCAGCCGATCGCCTGCGGGTGCGCGTCCTTGAGCGCCGCGATGTCCAGGCCCAGCTGGAAGCCGGGGCGGCGCCAGGGCACCCACACGACCTTCCCGCCGAAGATCTCGGCGGTGAGCCGCTCCCCGTCGGCGGCGGTGGCGACCGCGATGCCGGAGTCGGGGTGGAGGTGGTCCACGTGCGCGGCGTCGACCAGCCCGTGCATGGCCGTGTCGATCGACGGCGCCGCCCCGCCCTTGCCGTGCAGGCAGTAGTCGAAGGCCGCGACCATCTCGTCCTCGTGCTCGACCCCGCGGTAGACGCCGGTCAGCGCACGGACCCGGTCCAGCCGGAGCGCGGCCAGGCCCTTCTCGGTCAGGGTGCCGAGGTCCCCGCCGGAGCCCTTGACCCACAGCAGCTCGACGTCCTCGCCCGTGACG
The DNA here is from genome assembly GCF_042879215.1 of Kocuria arenosa. Classification (NCBI taxonomy): domain Bacteria; kingdom Bacillati; phylum Actinomycetota; class Actinomycetes; order Micrococcales; family Micrococcaceae; genus Kocuria; species Kocuria arenosa. The sequence continues at coordinate 140,989 of NZ_JBHZTA010000003.1, forward strand.
GGGTCGGTCGCGGTGCCCTTGGCGGACGTGTTCCCGCCGGCGTAGTTGGTGTTCTTCGGGTCCGCGCCGAGCCGGTTGGAGCGGGCGATCAGGTCGGCGACGACGGAGTGGGTGATGGTGTGCATGATCAGGGGTCTCTCTCAGATCGGTCGGCGAGAAAAGCGGAAGGAGAACGGGTGGGGCAGCCCGGCAGGACCGGCATCACGGTGGCCGGAGGCAACCAGGGGTCCGCAGTCGGAACGCGGGGCTCCTGCCACGCGGCGAAGGACGCGGAAAGGTCTCAGGAGGCCCAGGAGGCCTGGGTGCCGCCGAGGCGCTCGGCGGCCAGGCGCTGCTGGTGGCCCGAGGCGGCATAAGCGGCCATCGGGTCCGCCGGCAGCCCCCGGGACTCCCGCCAGGCCGCCAGGGCAGGCCGGACGTCGGTGTAGAAGGCGTCCATCAGCACCTGGTGGGCGCCGAGCACGTCCCCGGTCTCCTGTGCCGCAGTCAGCGCCACCCGGTCGAGCAGCAGCGCGCGGGCGGTCATCTCCTGGACGTTGAGCACCGAGCGGATCTGGCCGGGGATCTTCTCCTCCACGTTGTGGCACTGGTCGAGCATGAAGGCCACGCCCGACGCCGGGTCCAGGGCCCCGCCGCGGACGACCTCGACCATGATCCGGAAGAGCTGGAAGGGATCCGCCGCCCCCACGATGAGGTCGTCGTCGGCGTAGTTGCGGGAGTTGAAGTCGAAGGAGCCGAGCTTGCCCAGCCGCAGCAGCTGCATCACGATGAACTCGATGTTGGTGCCCGGGGCGTGGTGGCCGGTGTCCAGGCACACGAGTGCCCGCTCCCCGAGGGCGGTGACCTGGGCGCAGGCCGTGCCCCAGTCCGGGACGTCGGTGTGGTAGAACGCCGGCTCGAAGAACTTGTACTCCAGCACCAGCCGCTGCTCCGCCCCGACCTGGGCGTAGATCTCGGCCAGCGACTCCGCCAGCCGGTCCTGGCGCCCGCGCATGTCCTGCTGGCCGGCGTAGTTCGACCCGTCGGCGAGCCAGATCTTCAGGTCCCGCGATCCGGTCGCGGCCATGATCTCCAGGCACCGCAGGTGGTGGTCGACCGCCTTGGCCCGCACCGCGGGGTCCGAATGGGTCAGGGAGCCGAACTTGTAGGCGTCGTCCTGGAAGGTGTTGGAGTTGATCGTGCCGAGGGCCACCCCCTGGTCGGCCGCGTACCGGGCCAGGGCCCCGTAGTCGTCGACCTGGTCCCACGGGATGTGCAGGGCGACGGTCGGGGCCAGCCCGGTGAACCGGTGCACCGTCGCGGCGTCGGCGATCTTCTCCTCCACCGTGCGCGGGGTGCCCGGGGTGGAGAAGACCTTGAACCGGGTCCCGGAGTTGCCGAACGCCCACGAGGGCAGCTCGATGGCCTGGGCGGCCAGCTGGGGCGCGATGTCGTCGAACGAGGTCATGAGGATTCTCCTGGGTGCGGGTCATCGGTACGGGTCTGTGGAGGGCGCAGGACCGGGAGCTGGTCCTCGAGGTGGAAGACCTCGGTCAGCCGCCGGAAGCCCTGGTCGGGTGGGGTGTCGAGATCCTCGAAGAACGGGGCCATCTCGGCCTGCCACCGTGCGTTCACCTCGGTGGCGGCCATGCCGACCTGGGCGGCGGCTAGGTCCTCGGTCTCGAGGTATCCGATCAGCAGGCCGTCCTCGCCCAGGAACAGGGAGTAGTTGCGCCAGCCCGAGGCGTGCAGGGCCCGGAGCATGTCGGGCCAGACGGACGCGTGGCGTCGGGCGTACTCGGCGAGATGTTCCTGCTTGACCTGCAACCGGAAGCAGACGCGTTCCATGTCCGTCCTCTCATCGAGTGGTGCTGGTGCTGGGATCTGTGGTGGCGGGTCCGTGGTGCGGGAAGACGGTCGTGACGGTCCCCCGGTTCGGCGAGAGCCGGGGGGCTCCCGGTGCGAGGCGTACTGCCCTCGCACCGGGAGGCTGCCGACGGGTCAGAAGTCGTAGTCGTCGATGTTGTCGGCGGTGAACTCGGTCGGGGGGCCGACGACCACGATGCCGCCCTCCTCGACGGTGCGCTCCCCGAGCTCACCGGCGGTGAACGTGTCGCCGGGCTCACCGGTGATGGTGCCGTCCACGAGGGCCTTGGCCGCGTGAGCGGCGACCTCGCCGAGCTGGGCCGGGTCCCACAGGGCGAACTCGGTGACGGTGCCGTCCTTGACGAAGGAGCGCATCTCGTTGGGCAGGCCGAGACCGGTCAGCGCGACCTCGCCCTTGTGCTCGGAGGTCGAGAGGTAGCGGGCGGTGGCGGCGATGCCCACGGTGGTGGGAGAGATGATGCCTTTCAGGTCCGGGTGGGCCTGCAGGAGGCCCTGGGCCTCCTGGAAGGACTTGTTGTCGTCGTCGTCGCCGTAGACCTTGGCGACCAGCTCGATGTTCTCGTACTCGGGGTTGGAGGCGAGCTCCTCCTCCATGTACTTGATCCACTCGTTCTGGTTGGTGGCGTTGGCGGTGGCGGAGAGGATGGCGATCTTGCCCTCGCCGCCGATCTGCTCGGAGATCATCTCCAGCTGGATCAGGGCGACGTCCTTGGCGTTGACCTGATTGACGAACAGGTCCCGGCAGTCCGGGTTGGTGTCGGAGTCGAAGGCCACGATCTTGGCACCGGCCGACCGCGCCTCGCCGAGGGCCCCGCAGACGGCGTCGGGGTCGTTGGCCGCGATGGCGATGGCATTCGTTCCCGCCTGGGTCTCGGCGTTGATGAAGGTGACCTGGCTGGAGGCCGAGGCCTCCAGCGGTCCGACGACGTTGGCCTCGGCGAAGCCGGCGGCCTCGGCGGCCTCCTCCCCGCCACCGAGCACGACGTCGGTGTAGGGGTTGTTGAGCTGCTTGGGGATGAAGGTGATGGCGGCGTCGCTGACGGCCTCGCCTCCGCCATCACCCGCTGCGTCGGTCGAGCCCCCGCCGCCGCAGGCGGACAGGGTCAGGGTGCCGGCCATCGCGAGGGCCGTCAGCCCGGTGAGGCGCTGGGCGCGGGATCGGGTGGAGAACATGGGTGGTTCCTTCCTTGCCGGGGTGGCTCCGGCGGGCGGTGAGCGGGTGAGCAGGTGGTCAGGCGGGGTCCGGGAGGGCCAGCTGGTGACGGAGCCTTCGGGTGTGTCGCCACTTCCCGATGGCTGCGCCGATGCTGGGGGCCACAACCGAGGCGATGAGCAGTACGCCGGTGACGGTGACGAGGACGACGTCCGAGACCCGGTCCAGGCGCAGGGCGTAGTTCAGCGACCCGATGAGGAGCACGCCGGCCACGACCCCGGGCACGGTGCCCTTGCCGCCGAAGATGGAGACCCCGCCGAGCAGGACGGCGGCGATGACCGTCAGCTCCAGGCCGGAGGCGTTGTCGGAGCGGGCGGAGGTGTAGCGGAAGGTCCAGAAGATGCCCGCGGCTGCCGAGACGAGACCGCTGGTGAGGTAGAGCACGAACTTGGAGCGGTTCACGTTGATGCCGACGAAGCGGGCGGCGTCCTTGCTGTAGCCCATGGCGTAGAGCCCGCGGCCGAAGGCCGTCCTGTGGAGCACCAGCCCGGTGAGCAGCACGAGCAGGGCCACGGGGATCATGATGAGCGGGATGCCGCTGGCGCCCAGGCGGGCGGAGGCCAGGGCGGTCACCTCGACGGGGAAGTTGGCCACCGCGTCGTCGCCGATGATGACCAGGGCCAGGCCTCGGAACAGGGCCAGGGTGCCGATGGTCACGGCGAGGGAGGGGAGGCCGAGGTAGGCGATGAGCACGCCGTTGAGGGCTCCGGCGGCGAGCCCGCAGAGGAGCGCGACAGCGATCGCCGCCCAGATGCCCATGCCCCCGGCCCACAGCACGCCCAGGACGGCACTGGTCAGACCGGCGATGGAGGCCACGGAGAGGTCGATCTCCCCGGTGATGATGATCAGGGTCATCGGCATGGCGATCAGCAGGACGGCCACGACGTCGAGCAGGAGAAAACCGACGGTGACGGGTGTGGCGAAGCGCGGGACCGCGATCGCGGCGAAGAGGAGGAACGCCACGAGCAGATAGATCATCACGGCGTCGCGGCCGGCCCACCAGCGAGGTCCGGTGACGGTGTCGCCGGGCAGGGGCTTCGAGGTGTCGACGGCGGTGACGGAGACGGTCTCAGACATGGCGTCCCTCCTTTTCGCGAAGGTGCTTGGCCCGGCGCAGGCCGGCCAGGCGGTCGATGAGGATGGCGGCGAGGATCAGGACGCCGACGATGGCCTGCTGCCAGAACTTGTCGACCTGCAGGGCGGTCAGGGAGGAGGTGATGGTGTTGAGCAGCACCGCGCCGATCGCGGCGCCGAGGATGGTCCCGCTGCCGCCGAAGATGGCCACACCGCCCACCACGGCCGCGGCGACCACGTCCAGTTCCAGGCCGGCGCCGGTGGTCGCGCCGACCGCGTTGAACCGGCTCGTGTAGAGGACACCGGCGAGCCCTGCGAGGGCGCCGTTGGCGACGAACACGGTGAGGGTGCGCCTGGCCACCGGGATGCCGAAGAGCCGGGCGGCATCGGGGTCGGAGCCGATGGCGTAGAGGTCGCGCCCGGGGCGGGTGCTGCCCATGAAGACCGCGACGGCGACGACCACCACCAGGGCGAGGACCGTGATGACGGGGACGCCCAGGACGGTGTCCACGGACAGCGCGCCGAACTCGGCGGGGCGGTCCCCGGCGAAGTACTGGGTGCCGCCGGCCCAGGCATTGTTGAGACCGCGGAAGATGTAGAGGGTGCCCAGGGTGATCACCAGGGCCGGGACCTTGGCGAAGGTGACCAGGGCGCCGTTGACGGCACCGAGCAGGGCGCCGAAGAGCATCCCGCCGAGGAAGACCACTGGAATGGGCACCTCGGGTGCGATCGAGAAGACGGTGCCGGTGCCGAAGGCGACGAGTCCCAGCACGGAGCCGACGGACAGGTCGACGTTGCGGGTGATGATGACCATGGCCTGCCCCGCCGCGAGGATCACCATGATCGTGGCGTTGAGCAGCAGGTCCTTGGTGCCCTGAGGAGAGAGGAACGCGGGATTGTTGACGCTGGTGAAGACGACCAGCGCCACCAGGGCCACGATCACCGGCAGCTCCCGGTGCCTGAGCAGCCGGGAGAACCGGTCGCTCCCGCCGTGGGCGGCCCGCGGAGCGGGTGCGGGCGTGGACGCGGTGGCCGGTCGCTGGTCCAGGGGCGTGCTCATCGGTGGTCCTCCGTGGCTCCGGTGGCGGCATGCATGACGGTTTCGGGCGTGGCCTCTGCCCGGTCGAGGGTGGCCGTGATGCGGCCCTCGCGCATGACGAGCACGCGGTCCGCCATGCCCAGCACCTCGGGAAGCTCGGAGGAGATCATCAGGATGGCCAAACCCTCCGTGGCGAGTTCCGAGATCAGGCGGTGGACCTCGCTCTTGGTCCCCACGTCGATGCCGCGGGTGGGTTCGTCGATGATCAGCAACTTCGGTCCGGTGGCCAGCCACTTGGCCAGCACCACCTTCTGCTGGTTGCCGCCCGAGAGGGTAGAGACGGGCTGGTGCAGGGACGAGGTCTTCACCTGCAGCTTCCGGGTCCACTCCCGGGCGGCGTCGGACTCGGCACGCCCGTTGATCAGACCCAGGCGGGTGAACTTCTCACGCAGGGTCAGGGTCGTGTTGCGTCCGACGGACAGGTCCATGACCAGCCCCTGCTTGCGGCGGTCCTCCGGCACGAACCCGATGCCGGCGCCGATGGCCGCCTTCGGATTCCCGGCCCTCAGCGGCCGGCCGGCGACCTCTACGGTGCCGGCGTCGTAGGCGTCGATGCCGAAGACGGCCCGGGCCACCTCGGTCCGCCCGGACCCCACCAGTCCGGCCAGGGCGACGATCTCCCCGGCACGGACCTCGAAGTCGATGCCCGCGAACACTCCCCGGCGCTCCAGGTCCTTCACCGTGAGCACGGGCTCGCCGATCTCGGCCTCGAGCTTGGGGAACAGGGCGTCGATGTCGCGCCCGACCATGTCCCGCACGATCTCCTCCACGGTGGTCTCCGCGGTGCGGTGGGTGGCGATGTAGCGGCCGTCGCGCATGACGGTGATCCGGTCGGACAGGTCGAAGACCTCGTCGAAGCGGTGGGAGATGAACAGGATCGCCGCCCCGGCGTCCCGCAGGGCACGGGCGACCGTGAACAGGCGGTCCACCTCGCGGCCCGACAGCGCAGCGGTGGGCTCGTCCATCACCAGCACCCGGGCGTCGAGGGAGATCGCCTTGGCGATCTCGATGATCTGCTGGTCGGCGATGGACAGCCCCTCGGCCGTGCGGGCCGGGTCCAGGCCCACCCCCAGACGGTCGAACAACCCCGCCGCGTCCCGGCGCATCCGCGCGTGGTCCACGAGGCCGAGACGGTTCCGGGGCTGACGGCCGATGTAGATGTTCTCGGCCACCGACAGGTCGGGGAACAGTGTGGGCTCCTGGTAGATGACGGAGATGCCGGCGGCCTTGCTGTCGGCCACCGACCGGAAGGCCACCGGCTCGCCGGCCACCGAGAACTCCCCGGCGTCCGGGGCGTGCACCCCTGCCAGGATTTTCACCAGCGTGGACTTGCCCGCTCCGTTCTCCCCGCACAGGGCGTTGATCTCTCCGGCCCACAGCTCGATGGTCCCCTCGGCGAGAGCGACGACAGGACCGAAGGTCTTCAGAGCTCCGTGCAAGGCCAGGACGGGGCGGTCCCGGTGAGAAGCTGGTGCTGCCATGATGTGTTCACTTTCGTGATGAGGACAGGAGAGCGGTCTGTAAATCGTTTCAATCGGTGTGTGAACTAGATCATACGAACGGTGTAGTGTGGTGTCAATCACTGGATCACGAAGGGTTTTCGCAGATTGATCCGTTTCAAGGACGGCGGCGCGACCGCGACTTGTCCACGGCAGAGGAGGAGGGCGCGGTGATGAACGTCGGCGTCAAGGACGTCGCTCGGCTCGCAGGGGTCTCCGTGGGGACCGTCTCCAACGTCCTGAACCACCCGGCTCGCGTGACCCCGGCCACGCGGGAGCGGGTGCAGACCGCGATCGAGAAACTGGGGTTCGTGCGCAACGCGGCCGCCAGCCAGCTGCGGGCCGGCCTCAGCCGCAGTGTCGGCCTGATCGTGCTGGACGCCGCCAACCCGTTCTTCACCGAGCTGGCCCGGGGCGCGGAGGATCATGCCGCCTCTCAGGGCATCTATGTGCTGGTGGGGAACAGCGGGGAGGACGCCGACCGGGAGGCCGACTACCTGGACCTGTTCGAGGAGCAGCGCGTGCGCGGCGTGCTGATCTCCCCCGTCGGCGACGTGTCGGCGCGACTGGCCCGGCTCCGCAGCCGGGGCATTCCCACGGTCCTGGTGGACCGGCAGACCTATCGGGAGGACTTCTCGTCGGTGTCCGTCGATGACGTCGAGGGCGGGCGTCTGGCCGCGGCGCACCTGGTGTCCCTCGGCCGACGGCGGATCCTTTTCGTGGGGGGACCGATGAGCCTGCGTCAGGTCCGGGACCGCCTCGACGGGGCTCGAGAGGCACTGCGAGAAGCCGGCCTGCCCGGGCCCGACGTGCTCGAGACCGATGCCATGACCACCGCCGCCGGCCGCGCGGCCGCCGACGCCGTCCTTCGGCTGCCCGTGGACGGACGTCCCGATGCCGTCTTCGCCGCGAACGACCTGCTGGCGCTGGGCATGATGCAGGGGCTGCTGTTCCGCGGCTCCGTCCGGGTCCCGGAAGACATCGCCCTCATCGGCTACGACGACATCGATTTCGCCGCGTCCGCCGCCGTGCCCCTGAGCTCCGTGCGGCAGAACGCCGCCGAACTCGGCCGGACGGCAATGGAGCTGCTGCTGACCGAGGCTTCCAGCGGCCCCGGATTCGAGCCGAAACAGCTGATCGCCGAACCCAGACTGATCGTTCGTGCCTCTACCGCAGGACACGACTCCCCGGACGGACAACGGGCTGTCTAGCGCGATGAGATCGGCGCTCCGGCCGTGGCCGCCGCAGACCGGGGCACCGGTCGGGCCCCGACGGCTTCGGCGGTCCTGGTCGGCCCGTACGCCCCGTTCCGCGGGCCGACGCTGAGCACCCGCGCCGAGGCGGGCCGGAGACCCGCGGCGGACGGAACGCACCGCGCCGCCCAGCGCGCCCGGCACGGCGCGCGCGGGCCGACCCGCCCCGGCAGCGTGGTCCGACGTTCTGACCGGATCTCAGGCGGTCGTGAGCCGTTGCCGCAGCATCTCGGCCCCGTCTCCCGTCAGCCGGTCCAGCCCGGCGCGGCGACCCGTGAGCAGGAGCAGCAGCGCGGCGATCGGCCCCCGGATCTCGGGTCCCTCGCCCGCGGCCCATGAGACGTCGGTGGCCGAGAGGCGGAAGCCCTCCAGCGGGAGGTGCCGGAACACCTGCGCCTTGCGCGTGCCTCCGGAAGCCCGCACGCGCTCCGCCGCCGCGGCGGCTGCCTTCGGCGGCATCTCGAGCTCGAGGCCCAGCGGGACGGCGATGTCCTGTCCGTGCACCAGGATGTCGATCAGCGTCTCGAGGTTCGTCAGGCCCACGTTCGGCCGCCGGGAGCCCACGGAGGCGCTGACTCCCGCCACCAGGCGGTCCGCCGGGCGGCGGGCGCGGTCACGGGCGGACTCGCGGATGATGTGGTTGAGACCGCCCGGGTGCCGGAGCGCGGACCGCAGCGCGGCGACCGGACCCATCTGCTGCAGCGTCAGGTGGGCGGCGACGTCCCGCACCGTCCACCCCTCGCACAGCGACGGGCGGCCCCACTGCTCCTCGGAGAGCCCGGCCAGCAGGTCCGCCGTGCGCCGGCGCTGGAGATCGATCGCGGCCCACACGTCGTCGTCGTTCATGGTCTCGTCCCTCACCCCCGGGGCCGCCGCAGGGCCCCCTCGCGTCCATCGGAGTGACCCGATGATAGTTCCGTCACAGGGCTGTATCGAGAGGTGGGTGTGACAGATGGGCCGGACACCGGGGCGCTCGTGTCCATCAGAGGCCGGGACGGAGCTCGTGCCGCTCATCCGGGCGGAGGAGACCCGGACCGAGGCGGAGGGGAGTGCGCACCTGGGCGAACGGAGGATGCGCCGGTGGCGCGAGGCGCTCACGGCGCTGCGGGAGAGCACCGTTGCCTGCGCGGCGCCGGAGAAGCAGGAGTGAGGCTCAGTCTTCCTTCGGGATGATGATCCACAGGGCGATGTAGACCAGCTCCCCCACGCCCACCAGGCCGAAGATGACGAAGCCCAGGCGCAACAGGAACTTCGGCAGTCCGAAGCGGTTCGCCAGGGCAGCACAGACGCCGGCGATGAGCTTGCCGTTGCGGGGGCGGACCAGTGCAGAGTTCATGCCCGGAGTCTACCAACGCACCCCCCGGACACGCCCGGGGGCGGGGCCGCCCCCGGGCAGGCGTCAGAGGTCGACGACGCCCTTGTCGCCCTTGATCGTGTTGCCGGTGACCTTGGCCTTCACGAGGTTGGCCACCTGGGTGAGCTTGCCGCCGCCGGGGGTGTCCCAGTACTCGGCGGAGCGGCCGGTGACCTCGATGAGGACGTTGTTCGGGTTCTCGGGCCCGCCCTCGAGCCAGGCGCCGGTGAAGCTGTCCCACAGCTCCTTGAGCTTCGCCTCGTCGTTGAGCACCAGCGCCGTCCCGGTCAGCGAGACCCAGGCGCCGTTGCCGGCGTAGGCGACGTTCACGGACGGCCGCTGCTGCAGGTCCTGGACCTGGTCCGAGGTGCGCTCGGCGATGAAGTACACGGTGCCGTCGAAGTCCACCTCCTGGGTGGCCATCGGCTTGGCGATCAGGTTCCCGTGCTCGTCCGCGTGGGTGAGCATGGCGATCCGGGTGGACTTGATCAGCTCGCGCACCTTGGCGGTGCCGTCGTTCTGGTCGGTCATGGGGAGGTCCCTTCGTCGTTGGGCATCTGTACTGTGCCACTGCTGAAGTGTTCGACAACTGAGCCGACAACTGAACTGCCGGTCCGCGGCGCGGAGGGCCAGTCTATGAACTCGGGACGCCGCGCACGAGGGGTGCCCGGGGTGCGGCCGTGAGCACGGCGACGCCTCCGACGCGCGGGCCCCGCAGTCCGAGGGCCCGGGCGGCGGGACGGAGGCGCTGCGTCATGGGCGGGGTGCCTTTCGGTCGGACGGGGCGCTCTCCCCACTGTGTCGTGGACCGCGGTCCGGCACCAGCGCGGGGACCAGCCGTACCAGCACCACCATCCCCACCAGCTCGACCAGGGTCTGGGTGACGACGACGAACGGCGTGAGCGCGAGCCGCTCCGGCAGCGCCAGGGCCAGCGGGAGCACCACCAAGGAGTTGCGGGTGACCCCGCCGAACACCAGGGCCCGGGCGACGGGAACGTCCAGACGGGCGAGGCGGGCGGCGAGGATCCCGATCGGGACCATGAGCGCCAGGAAACCGGCGTAGAGCGGCACGACCGCCGCGAGGTCGGCCAGCTGCTCCCCTACTCCGCGCACCTGCGAGGCGATCACGGTGAAGAGGGTCAGCGCCATCAGCGGCACCATGGCCGCGGCCGTCGCGGACTCCAGCCGCCGGGCCGCCGCGGAGCGGGACGCCGCCCCCTGCACGGCCGCCGCCGCGGCCAGTGGCAGCAGGATCAGGAGCACGAACGCCTCCACGAAGGGGCCGAGCTCCACCAGGGCGACCGCTTCCGGGCCGGCGAGGAGCAGCAGATAGACCGGCAGGAGCAGCATCTGCGCGAGCATCAGCAACGGGGCGGCCGCCAGCAGCCGGTCGGCGGCACCCCCGCCGAGACCGGTGAAGACGATGACGTAGTCCACGCAGGGGGCCAGCAGCACCAGCAGCACGCCCAGCAGCAGCGCCTCGTGCCCGGCGACCGTCCGGGACAGCCCGAGGACCACGACCGGGACGACCACGAAGTTGACGGCCAGCAGCGCCGCCAGGAAGCGGAGGTCCGCGAAGGCCCGGCCCAGTGAGGCGAAGGGGACGGCCAGGAACGTGGCGAACAGCAGCAGTCCCAGGACCGGGGTGATGGCCGGGGCGAGCACGGGGGCGCCCGGCACCGTCCAGCCCACGAGGATCGCGGCCGCGATGGCGACCAGGTACACGGCCACCTGGTGGCGCTCCGCCCACGCGGCGGCGGTCAGTGCTGTCACCCGTCCCAGCCTAGGGGCAGGATCCCAGGGCGTGTCGGTGGTCGTCGGGTGCGAGAGAACGGACCCGTCGACGTCGGCGCTGTCCCCCAGGTGCTGTCCGTCGCACCGGCCGATGCGGCGACCACCTACCGGGCTCCGCCAGGCAGTGATCAGCTGGGGCACCGGGCAGCGCGCGTGGATCGGGCCCACCGGCTCCGGGCCGCGGACCCGGAGCCGGCGGGATGGAGGCGTCAGAGCCGGTTGATGGACGCGGTGACGGGGGCGTCGGCGGACTCCCAGAAAGTGGCCCCCTTGATTCCGGCCGCGGCAGGGTCGAAGAGCGGGTTCAGTCCCTGCTTCTGCTGGCGCTCGAAGTCCCGCAGGGCCTTGAGCGCAATCGGCAGGAGCAGGGCGATGGCCACCATGTTGAACCAGGCGATGAGGCCGTAGCCGATGTCGCCCATCATCCACACGAGTTCGGTGGTCCGCACCGTGCCGAGGTAGACCGCCAGCAGGACCGCGACCTGCACGATGCGGGCCAGGACGCCGCGGGAGCTGCCGGTGAGGTACACGATGTTCGTCACGCCGTAGTAGAAGTAGGACAGGATCGAGGTGAAGGCGAAGAAGAAGATCGCCACCGCCACGATGCCGCCGCCAAGACCCACCCCGGGGGCGATCGTGTCGACGGCGACCTGCGTGAAGGCTGCTCCCGGCTCCACGCCGGGGAGGTTCTCGGTGAGGGCGGGGCGCCCTTCGGGCAGGATGTTGTAGGCGCCGGTGGACAGGATCATCACACCGGTTGCCGTGCAGACCAGGACGGTGTCGACGTAGACGGAGAAGGCCTGGACCAGGCCCTGCTTGGCCGGGTGCGTGACGGAGGCCGCCGCACCGGCGTAGCCGCCCTCGCCGACGCCGGCGACGTTGGAGTAGAGGGAGCGCCGGACGCCCCAGGACACCGCGGCACCGATCATGCCGCCGTAGACGGCGTCCATTCCGAGTGCCGAGGAGACGACCATGCGCACGACCTCGGGAATGGTCTGGAAGTTCATGACCAGCACGATGACGGCGAGCAGGATGTAGGCGACGGCCATGGCGGGCACGACCGTCTGGGCGAAGTGGGCGATGCGCTTGGTGCCGCCGAAGACGACGAGAGCGGTGAGCGCGGTGAGGACCAGGCCGGAGATCCAGGTCGGGATGCCGAAGGCGGAGTCCAGGGAGGTGACGATGGTCGAGGACTGCACTCCGGGGATCAGCGTCGTGTAGCAGAGCACGGCCACGGTCGCGGCCGCGACGGCGAGCCACTTCATCCCCAGGCCCTTCTCGATGTACCAGGGGATGCCGCCGCGGTACTCCCCGTCGACCTTGACCTTGTAGATCTGCCCGAGCGTGGCCTCGGTGAAGGCGCTCGAGGCGGTGAGCAGGGCGGTGACGATCATCCAGAACAGGGCACCGGGTCCGCCGAAGGAGATCGCGGTGGCGACGCCGGCGATGTTCCCGACTCCCACCCGGCCGCCCAGGGCCATGGCGAAGGCCTGGAAGGAGGTCGTGCCGTCCTTCGACTCTGCCCGTGCGAAGAGGAACTTGATCATCGCCGGCAGCTGCCTCACCTGCACGGCGCGGGTGGCGATCGTGTAGACGGTGCCGCTGATGAGTGTGACGTAGACGAGTGGATTCCAGATGAGGTCATAGATCGTGCCGAGTGCTGTTTCCATGTGCTGCTCCGTCTGCGTGAAGGGAGTTCCATGTCCCCCGGGAGGTGTTTCTCGCATGTCCTCGGGGAGCGAATCCGTCAGCTCGGCCCCGGATGGTGACGGGGCGGGTCTGCGGCCTCTCCCTCGCGTCGGAACGTCTGCTGTGGGAGAGAGCGATTGCCTGGGTGTCGGATTGTCAGGCAATGTGTGTTGCAGGGAAGCTAAGCATGTGAGGCGCGACACGTCTACCCCTGGAGACGAGAAAGCTGTGACGTTTGCGTCAATGCGTCGAGATCATCTCCTCGAGGACGACGCACGCTGGACCGGCCGGTGAGCTCGCAGTGCGCCCTGGTCAGTGGGCCTCATGAAGGAGGGCGCTCGCCGGCGCGATCGACCCGGGCATGACCTGGAGATAGATGTACCGGTTCGCCGGCGGGACCGACCGTTCTCACGCAGTGGTGTCGGCGTCGACTTCCTGGAGCCGGTACCAGAGCAGGGCGACATGGAGTGCGGTGCGGGATTCGGCGTCGTCCAGGGACACGCCCAGCTGGTCCTGCAGCCTGGCCAGTCGCGCATAGAGGGAGGGCCGGCTCAGATAGCCGGTCCGGGCCAGGGCGGACTTGTTCCCGCCGTGGCGCAGGTAGAGCTCCAGCAGTTCCAGGCCTGCGGGGTCCTGCCCCTCGAGCAGCGGCGTGAGCTCGGCCTCGGCGAAGGTCCTGACGCGAGGGTCCGCTCCCAGCAGGGCGAGCAGACCCCGCAGCCGGACATCGGCGAAGCGGTAGTAGGGGCGCGGGCGGATCTCGAGGGTGGCGGCGATGTCAGCGACCTGTGCCGCCTCGTCCAGGCCGGAGGCGGCCTCCAGCAGTGTCCCCCGACTGGGGGCCACGCCCACCGTCCATGCGGCGTGCTGCGCGTGGACTTCGACCAACTGGGCGCAGATGCGCTCCACCAGGGGCTCGGCGAGCTGGCGGGCCGGCACTCCGACCAGCACGCCGAGGGAACCGGACTGCATGCTCGCAGCCAGCATGGAGCGACGAGCCTGACGGACGACGGCGGCCAGGTCCTCCAGCAGTGCCCTTCCCCGCAGTTGCAGCCCGGTCGGGTCCTCGTCGGGCGAGCGATCCAGTCGCACCACCACCGGGACGTAATAGGCGGCTGCCTCCAGCCCGAGGGCGGCCGCACGAGTCAAGGCTTCGTGCTCGGTCAGCGCACGGGGCTGGCGCAGCTCGTGCAGGAGGCCGGTCTGGGCCTGGTGCAGCAGCTCCCGCTCGTCGCGTCCCGCCATGCGCGCGAGAGTCAGCGCCTGTCCGGCGCGCTCCAGCACCTGGGCGGCGTCGGCGTCGTCGGGCAGGGCTGTGGGCACGACCAGCCGGCCCCACCGTCGGCCCCGGACGCCCACCGGGGTCTGGAGCCAGTCCTCCGCGCCGGCCCGCCGCCCGGTCTCCTCCCGGTACCCGACCCGGCGGGCACGCTCGGCCCAGTCGAGCAGCAGAGCCCCGGAGCCGACCCGAACGGCCTGGAAGGCCAGCACCCGGTGGGCGACGTCCTCGAGCACGACGGGAGCGCCGAGCAGCTCGGCCGTGCGGTCGACGATCTGCTGCTCGCTGGCGCTCTCGAGGCTGAGCTGGGTGAAGACCTCGTGGACGCGCCGTGCCCGCTCCACCCGGGCGAGCTGTTCGCCCACCAGCATCCGGTGCGCCACCTCGGTGACCCGGACGAAGCGGACGGAGCGGGTCAGCAGCACCACGGGCAGGGAGCGGCCCCGCACGGCGGCGCGGAGGACCTCGATCGCCCCGGTCGCCGGCTGCCCGGCCGCGTCGACGAGCTCGATCACCGCACCGACAGCCCCGGCCGCCTCCAGCTCGTCCAGGAACCGACCGGTCGCCTCGATCGATCCGCGGAAGGCCTGACCGGTGGTCAGCACCAGCTCGCCGCCTTCCAGCAGAGAGCCCACCCGTTCGGTGTCGGCGATGTGGACCCACCGCACCGGGGTGCCCGTGGCGTCTGCCCCACAGAGGACCTCGGGGGCACCGGCACGGATCTCGGCCAGCTCGAGCACGGTCCGCAGCGTCACCGGGGCGACCGTCGCGGCACCGCCGGGGTCCGGCCCCTCGGACAGCGAGTTCTCCACCACCTCCGGCGACGTCGCGGAGGAAGCCACGCCCCGCCCCGTCGCGCCACCCCTGCCCTGGCCGTCTGAAGCCTGCATTGACACATCGTAAGGTGCACAGCCAAATTTCGGACACCTTGTCGGTGGCATTACCGAACAGACCTCGTCAGGCTGATTGTCAGACAACGGTGCAGGATGTTTGTTGCGCCGACGACCCGCACGAAAGGACCCCTTTATGCAGACTGCCACGCAGACCGCCACCCGCACCGTGAGCCACTGGATCAACGGCGAGCTCGCCGCCGCCGGGCAGGACTCCCGCTTCGCGGACGTCACCAACCCGGCCACCGGACGGATCACCTCGCGCGTGGCCCTGGCCCCGACCCGCACGGTGAACGAGGCCATCACCGCCGCCGCCGAGGCGTTCCCGGGATGGCGGGACACCTCCATCGCCCGCCGCACCCAGGTCGTCTTCGCCTTTCGCGAGCTGCTCAACGCCCGCAAGGGCGAGCTCGCCGAGATCATCACCGCCGAGCACGGCAAGGTCCTGGACGACGCCCTCGGGGAGGTCTCCCGCGGCCAGGACGTGGTCGAGTTCGCCTGCGGCATCCCGCAGCTGCTCAAGGGCGGCTACACCGAGAACGCCTCCACCAAGGTGGACGTCCACTCGATCCGCCAGCCCCTGGGCGTTGCGGCGATCATCTCCCCGTTCAACTTCCCCGCCATGGTGCCGATGTGGTTCTTCCCCGTGGCCATCGCCGCCGGCAACACCGTGGTGCTCAAGCCCAGCCAGAAGGTCCCCACGGCCGCGATCTGGATGGCCGAGCTGTGGAAGGAAGCGGGTCTGCCGGACGGCGTCTTCAATGTCGTGCACGGCGACAAGGAGGCCGTGGACGCACTGCTGGACAGCCCGGACGTCGCCTCCGTGTCCTTCGTGGGCTCCACCCCGATCGCCCGGTACGTGTACGAGCGCGGCACCGCCAACGGCAAGCGCGTCCAGGCCCTGGGCGGGGCCAAGAACCACATGCTGGTGCTGCCCGACGCCGACCTGGATCTGGCCGCCGACGCCGCCGTCAACGCCGGCTTCGGCGCGGCCGGTGAGCGCTGCATGGCGATCTCGGCGATCGTGGCCGTGGAGTCCGTCGCCGACGAGCTGGTGGCGAAGATCGCCGAACGGACCCGCACGCTGCGCATCGGTGACGGCACCCGCGGGAGCGACATGGGCCCGTTGGTCACCGCTGCCCACCGCGACAAAGTGGCGAGCTACATCGACGCCGGAGAGCAGGCCGGGGCCACCCTGGTGGTGGACGGCCGCCAGGTGGACCCGGACGCCGAGGGCGAGGGCTTCTTCCTCAACCCCACCCTGTTCGACCACGTCACCGAGGACATGTCCATCTACACCGACGAGATCTTCGGCCCCGTGCTCTCCACGGTGCGCGTGGCCAGCTACGACGAGGGCGTGGCGCTGATCAACAGCAACCCCTACGGCAACGGCACCGCGATCTTCACCAACGACGGCGGGGCCGCCCGCCGCTTCGAGAACGAGATCCAGGTCGGCATGGTGGGGATCAACGTGCCGATCCCCGTCCCGATGGCCTACTACTCCTTCGGCGGGTGGAAGAACTCGCTGTTCGGCGACACCCACGCCCACGGCGCCGAGGGAGTGCACTTCTTCACCCGCGGCAAGGTGGTGACCAGCCGGTGGCTGGACCCGAGCCACGGCGGCCTCAACCTCGGCTTCCCGACCAACGACGCCTGAGGAGGGCACCATGACCGACACCACCACCGAGACCGCGGCCCTCACCGGCGAGGAGATCGAGGCCGGCCGCCGGGCCTACGAACTCGATCGCGCGCACGTGTTCCACTCCTGGTCCGCCCAGGGTTCTCTCGACCCCATGACAGTGCTCAAGGCCGAGGGCTCCTACGTGTGGGACGGCGAGGGCAACCGGCTGCTGGACTTCTCCTCCCAGCTGGTCAACACCAACATCGGGCACCAGCACCCGAAGGTGGTCGCAGCCATCGTCGAGCAGGCGCAGACCCTGTGCACCATCGCCCCGCCGCACGCCAACGCGGCCCGCTCCGAGGCGGCCCGGCTGATCGCCGAACTGGCTCCGGGGGACCTGAACCACGTGTTCTTCACCAACGGCGGGGCCGACGCCGTGGAGCACGCCATCCGCATGGCGCGCCTGCACACCGGACGACACAAGGTGCTCTCCGCCTACCGCAGCTACCACGGTGGCACCCAGCTGGCGGTCAACGTCACCGGGGACCCCCGCCGGTTCGCCAGCGACTACTCGGACTCCGGCGTGGTGCACTTCATGCCGGCCTACCGCTACCGCTCCTACTTCGACGCCACCACCGAGGCGGAGGAGAGCGAGCGGGCGCTGCGGCACCTGGAGGACATGATCGTGCTCGAGGGCGCCCAGAACATCGCCGCGCTGGTCCTCGAGTCGATTCCCGGCACCGCCGGGATCTACCTCCCCCCGGCCGGCTACCTGGAAGGCGTCCGGGAGCTGACCCGCAGGTACGGGATCGTCTACATCGCCGACGAGGTCATGGCCGGCTTCGGGCGCTCCGGGAAGTGGTTCGCCGTCGAGCACTGGAACGTGGTCCCGGACCTGATCACCTTCGCCAAGGGCGTGAACTCCGGTTACGTCCCCCTCGGGGGCGTGGCGATCTCGGAGGCCATCCACGACACCTTCCGGGACCGTCCCTACCCCGGCGGGCTGACCTACTCGGGTCACCCATTGGCGTGCGCGGCCGCGGTGGCGGCGATCAACGCCATGCGGGACGAGGGCATGATCGAGCACGCCGCGTGGCTGGGCGAGAACGTGTTCGGCCCCGGGCTGCGCGAGATTGCCCAGCGCCACCCCTCGGTGGGCGATGTGCGGGGCACCGGGTGCTTCTGGGCCGTCGAGCTCGTCAAGGACCGCACCACCAAGGAGCCCCTGGCGCCCTACGGCGGCTCCTCGCCCGCGATGACCGAGCTCGTCGCCGCGCTGAAGGCCGCCGGCCTGCTGCCGTTCGCCAACTTCAACCGCATCCACGTGGTGCCCCCGTTGAACATCAGCGAGGCCGACGCCCGCCGCGGTCTGGAGATCCTCGACGCGGCCCTGGACGTGGCCGACCGCCACGCCCAGCGCGCCTAGCCCCACCGGTGCCGCTGACCCGATCGGTCAGCGGCACCGGTGAGCGGGCGCAGGAGCCGCTCGGCCGGCCCCCGCTCCCGCCGCCGGGGCGAGCATGCACAGGGCTACCACCCGAGCGTGCTCACCCTTCCTCTTCCCACCCCAGTCCCGACTCCCTGGAGCTCGAGGGCGCACCAGGATCACCCCTGCCCCTCTCGAGCATCCCCTCCGCCGCCGCCTTTCGACCGTCGTCGACACCGACCCCTGCCGCAGGAAGGAAGACCATGCCCCACCTCGAGGACCGGATCATCGCCCCCTGTCTCAGCGGATGCTGGGAGGTGCGGACCCCCGGTGCGACGCGCACCGGGCTGCACGCCCCGAGCCGCTCCGAGGCCATGCAGTGGGCGTGGAACATCACCCGCAGCACCGGCGGACAGATCATCGTCCGCCGTGGCGACGGGTCATACGCCCACGGTCCGGCCGCACCGGCCCCGCCACCGGAACTGCCGGCCGCCGGGCCGACTGGGTCACGGGTCCCTCGGAAAGGCCTCGCCGCATGAGCGGCCACGTTGTGGGCAGCCGCGTCGCGAGCGCCTCCGGCGGGAACGGCGGTCGTCACCGGGGCTCCGAGTCCATGGGGCCGCGCCCGGGCTGTCCCGTCCAGGCATGGCGCTACGACGTGCTCCACTATCGGGGCGTGGTGGAGGAGACCCTGCTGAGCTCGGGCGTCCTGTGGATCCGGGAGGACGGGCTGGGACACCGGAAGATGATCGACCTCCAGGAGTACCACCTCCGCCTCGGCTAGCTCCGCCGGGCACCCACCGCTTTCCCCGAGCAAATCCGTGAAAGTGCGGCCCAAAGGTAGACGTGGCACTGATCACATGTCTAGGCTCAAACCAGCATAAATTGCCAGACAATCAAACAGCCATGAAGGTCGAGGCCCCGCTCTGGACCCGACGTCCCGCTCTGAGCCCGACGTCCTGCGCCGGGATCCCGGTCCACTTCCGGTGGACGAGAAGACGCAGGGTCCGCGCGCTTCGGGGGCCCCAGATGGCGGCCCGCAAGGAAGGAACGACATGCACGTTGTGGTCATCGGAGGTGGCGTGGTCGGGCTGACCACCGCCTACCACCTGGCGAGGGAAGGCGCGGAGGTCACCCTCGTGGACGCCCGCGGCACGGGCCTGGGCACCTCGGAGGTCAACGCGGGGTGGGTCTGCCCGGCGGAGTCCGCCCCCGTTCCCGGGCCCGGGGTGATCCTCAAGTCCATGAAGTGGATGCTGCGCCCGGACAGCCCGCTCTACATCAAGCCCTCCCTGGAGCCGGCGTTCCTGAAGTTCATGACCGGCATGTGGCGCCACTCCAATGCCAGGGCCCAGCGGGCCGGCTTCGAGGGTCATCTGACCCTGGCGAAGGAGACCCTGGAGGTCTTCGACGAGTACCGCGCCGACGGCATGGACTTCGAGATGCACACCGCAGGGTTGCTCATGGCCTTCAAGGAGGAGGAGAACCTGGAGCACCACCTGGACAACCTGGATTTGGCCCGGGCCTTCGACCGGGATCCGCGCGTGCTGCGCGGGGACGAGGTCCGTGAGCAGGAGCCCCTGCTTTCCGACGCGGTGATCGGTGGCATCTACTACCCGCACGAGCGCCACCTCGACCCCGGGGCCCTGACCCGTGCGCTGGCCAAGCGCCTCGTCGAGATGGGCGTCGAGATCGTCGAGAACGCCCCGATCGAGGAGGTCGAGACCTCTGGGGAGCGCATCACCGCGGTCCGTTCCGGAGACCGGCGCTGGACCGGTGACGCCGTGGTGCTGGCGGCGGGTGCCTGGACGGGGCAGGTCTCGAAGCTCTTCGGCCTCCTGCTGCCGGTGCGCCCGGGCAAGGGCTACAGCGTGGAGGTCCCGAAGTTCGGTCTGCGCAGCGCGGTGAACCTCTCCGACGCCAAGGTCGCGGTGACCCCTTTCGAGCACCGGCTGCGCCTGGCCGGGACCATGGAGTTCGGGGGGCTGGACGAGAACATCAACCAGGTCCGTGTCGATGCCATTCTGCGCGCCCCGCGCTCCTACTTCCGCGGCTGGGAACCGCCGACCGAGGCCGTCACGGCCCGCGCCGGCATGCGCCCCATGACCCCGGACGGCCTGCCGATCATCGGCCGGCTGGGCCCGATGTCCAACGCCTACGTCTCCACCGGCCACGGGATGATGGGCGTCACCTTGGCCCCGGGCACCGCCTCGGCCCTGACCGAGCTCATCCTCCACGGGCAGATGCCCTCCGCCCTCGACCCCTTCGCCGCCGAGCGATTCACCGGCCAGCGGCGAGCAGTCCGCTCCGCCGCCTGACACCCCTTACCGAAAGGACACTCACCATGAGCCACCGCAAGAACGTCGAACTGCGCGGCATCCTCGCCGCCGTCACCACCCCCTTCACCGCCGACGCCTCCGCCGTCGACGAGGACGCCCTGCGCCGCCACGTGGACCGTCTCGTCGAGGCGGGCATCCACGGTCTCGTGCCCACCGGCACCTCCGGGGAGTTCCCGACCCTGACCGACGCCGAGTACCGGCGCGTCATCGAGCTCTACGTGGAGGCCGCTGCCGGACGCATCCCCGTGGTCGCCGGCATCGGGGCGCTGTCCACCGAGCGGGCGATCTCCCTGGCCCAGCACGCCGAGACCGTGGGTGCTGACGCGCTGATGCTCGTCCCGCCGTTCTACGACCCGCTGGACTTCGACGCCCTGGTCGCGTTCCTCTCCGACGTCGCCGCTTCGGTGAACCTGTCGATCGTCTACTACCACGTGCCCGGGGTCACCGGCATTCCCCTCGAGGCCGGGCAGATCGCCGCGCTGGGGGAGATCGACGGCATCGACTACCTCAAGTCCACCTCCGACGACGCCATCGCGCTGGGGGATCTGCTCACCAACTACTCCGACAAGATCAAGGCCTTCAACGGCTGGGACACCCTGACCTTCTTCGGCATCGCCAGCGGTGCGGAGGCCTCCGTGTGGGGCGCGGCCGGGGTCGTGCCCGAGCTCGCCGTGGAGTTCTGGAACACCTTGGCCGAGCGGGGGGACCTGACCGCCGCGCGGGAGCAGTGGAAGACCCTGCGGGCGATCAGCGCCTTCCTGGAGTCGGTGAACTACCCGGCCGGGCTCAAGGCCGGCCTGGAGCTGCTCGGAGTGCCCGCCGGTCCCCCGCGCCGGCCGATCCAGCCGCTGTCGGAGGAGAAGAAGAAGCAGTTCGCCGAGATCCTCGAGACCGCCGGCGTCCTGAAGCCCGCCACGGCATGAGCGAGATCCTCAGCCTGGACACGGTCGAGGTGCACGCGGAGGGCGAACCGGGCCGGATCCTCACCTCGGCCGCGCGCTTCGTCCAGGGCGACACCATGGCTGAGCGCCTGCAGTACTGCCGGCAGCACCTGGACGGGCTGCGCCGGCTGGTGCTGCAGGAACCGCGGGGCTACCCCGCGATGTGCGCCGTGATCCTCCTGCCCCCGGTCAACCCGGGTTCGGACTTCGGGATCGTGGTGCTGGAGCAGGGCGGCTTCACCCCGATGTCGGGGTCGAACACCATCTGCGCCGTCACCGCCGCGATCGAGACCGGCATCATCGACCGCCCCGGACCCGTCGTCGAGGTGGCCATCGACACGGCGGTGGGCACGGTGCACGCCACCGCACAGGTGCAGGGCGGCAAGGTCCGCTCCGTCACGGTTGCCAACGTCCCGTCCTTCGCGGTGGAGCTCGACGTGCCCCTGGAGGTCCCGGAGCTGGGCACGGTCCCGGTGGACATCGTCTTCGGCGGCCAGTTCTTCGCCCAGGCCCGGGTGGCCGACCTCGGCCTGGTCCTGGACCCGTCCCGGGGCAGGGAGCTGGCCCGCGCCGGAGCACTCATCAAGCTGGCGGCCACCGAGCAGATCGACGTCGTCCACCCGGAGCACCCCGGCATCCGTGGCGTGAACCTGGTGATGCTGCACAGCGGCGACCCCGTTGCCGGCGAGCCCTCCCGCAACACCGTGGTGCTCACCAACGGACCGGTGCGGGCCGACGACCCGGCCAGCTGGACCGGTGTCCTGGACCGCTCCCCGTGCGGCACGGGCACCTCCGCCCGGATGGCCGCCCTCCACGCCCGGGGCCTGCTGGGGCTCGACGAGCCCTTCCGGCACCGCAGCATCATCGGCACCGAGTTCGTCGGCCGGCTGGTGGGCACGACCACCACCGGCGGGCGCCCGGC
The DNA here is from genome assembly GCF_042879215.1 of Kocuria arenosa. Classification (NCBI taxonomy): domain Bacteria; kingdom Bacillati; phylum Actinomycetota; class Actinomycetes; order Micrococcales; family Micrococcaceae; genus Kocuria; species Kocuria arenosa. Next base: position 163,248 of record NZ_JBHZTA010000003.1, read on the forward strand.
GGTGCTGCCCACCATCACGGGCCGCGGCTGGGTGACCGGCCACAGCCGGTGGGTGCTGGACGCCTCGGACCCATTTCACTGCGGCTACAGCGTCGGGGACATCTGGGCCCCCGGCGCAGCCGCCTCTCCCCTCGTCCCCACAGCAGCAAAGGACTGATCATGAGCGAGACCACCATCACCGCCTCCACCCTGCAGGGTGCGACGACGTCCGAAACGCCGGTGTCCGCCGGTCTCTACATCAACGGCCGGATGACCGCCGGCGCCACGGGCGAGACCTCCGAGGTCATCAATCCTGCCGACGGCACGGTCGTGGCGACCGTCGCGGTCGCCGGGGACCAAGACGTCGACGCGGCCGTGGAGGCGGCGCGGGCCGCGTTCCCGGGCTGGTCCGGAGCAGCACCGGTGGAACGCTCGGCGGTGCTGACCCGCTTCGCCGCGCTGCTCGAGGAGCGGGCCGAGGAGTTCGCGGTCCTCGAGAGCCGCCAGGCGGGCAAGCCGATCCGCCTGGCCCGGGAGTTCGACGTCCCCGGCACGATCGACAACGTGGCCTTCTTCGCCGGAGCCGCCCGCAACCTCGAGGGCAAGGCCGCCGCGGAGTACTCCCCGGACCACACCTCCCAGGTCCGGCGCGAGGCGATCGGCGTCATCGGCTCCATCGCCCCGTGGAACTACCCGCTGCAGATGGCCGCCTGGAAGGTCCTCCCGGCGATCGCCGCCGGCAACACCGTGGTGCTCAAGCCCGCGGAGAACACCCCGCTGACCACGCTGCTCTTCGCCGAGATCGCCACCGAGGCGGGCCTTCCGGACGGTGTGTTCAACGTCGTGTGCGGTGGTGGCCGCACGGTGGGGGCGCGGCTGCTGCGCCACCCCGAGGTGGACATGCTCTCCTTCACCGGCTCCACCGGGGTGGGACGCACCGTGCTCGACGCCGCGGCCACCACGGCCAAGCGGGTCCACCTCGAACTCGGCGGCAAGGCACCGTTCGTCGTGTTCGACGACGCCGACCTGGAGGCCGCCATCCACGGCGCGGTCGCCGGCAGCCTCATCAACGCCGGACAGGACTGCACCGCGGCCACCCGCGCGATCGTCCACCGGTCGGTCTACGAGGAGTTCGTGCAGGGCGTCGCAGCGCTCTACGCCGGGGTGCGGCTCGGGGCCACGGAGGACCCCGCCACCGACATGGGCCCGCTGATCTCGATGGAGCACCGGGAGAAGGTCACCGCCATGGTGGACCGCGCCCGCGAGTACGCCCGGGTCATCGGCGGAGGCGTCCCCGAGGACCTGCCGGCCGAGGGGTCCTACTACCGTCCGACCCTGGTGGCCGACGCCCCGGCCGACAGCGAGATCGTGCAGGACGAGGTCTTCGGCCCGGTCCTGGCCGTCATGCCGTTCGACACCGACGACGAGGCCATCGCCCTGGCCAACGACACCCCGTACGGTCTGGCCGCCTCGGCCTGGAGCCGGAACATCTACCGCGCCATGCGGGCCAGCCGGGAGATCCGTTCGGGCTGCGTGTGGATCAACGACCACATCTCCATCATCAGCGAGATGCCCCACGGCGGGATGAAGCAGTCCGGCTTCGGCAAGGACATGTCGACCTACTCCTTCGAGGAGTACACCGTGGTCAAGCACGTCATGTACGACATCACCGGGAAATCGGTCCGGGACTGGCACCGCACGGTGTTCTCCCTCGGCCAGTGACGGAGGTGAGGACAGGCGTGCGCGGACTCGAGGGCAGAACCTCGCTCGCGCCGGGTGCTGGAGGCGGCATCGAGCCGGCGCTCAGCGCCCGGCCGCAGGAAGTTGCCGCGCTGATGGCGTTCCTCGACTCCGACGAAGCCCCCTCCTCCTGCGGATCCATCGTCGAGAGCACCGGCGCACAGGCGGTGGCATGAACACGCCACTGCAGCCCCGGGCCATGCTCGAGGGCAAGACCGTGCTGGTCACCGGCGGATCCGGCGGAATCGGGCGGGCCACCGTGGAGATCATGCACCGGGAAGGCGCCCACGTGGTGCTGCACTACGCCCGAGGGGCCGCCGAGGCCCGGAGGACGCGGAAAGATCTGGGCGAGCGGATCCACCTCGTCCAGGGAGACCTGGCCGACGCGCAGCACCGGCACGACGTCTGGCAACAGGCCCTCGCCTGGCGCGGACGCGTCGATGTGCTGGTCAACAACGCCGGTGCCTGGCTGGCCTCCCCCCTCACCGACGACAAGGACTGGAGCCGGGGCTGGGACGCCAACCTGGCGCTGAATCTCCAGGCGCCGGCCGATCTGTGCCGGGCCGCCGTCCTGCACTTCCAGGAGCACGGTGGCGGGGCCGTCGTCAATGTCGCCAGCCGGTCCTCGCACCGCGGCGACGACGCCGAACACCTCGCCTACGGGGCCGCCAAAGGCGGGCTGCTTGCTCTCACCAAGGGGATCGCCCGTGGCTTCGCGGCCGACAACATCCTGGCCTACGCCGTGGCTCCCGGCTGGGTCGGCACGGGGCTCAGTGCGCACCTCTCCGACGAGCAGGACCGGCTCGACAGCCTCCCCCTCCGAGAGATGACCCCGCCGGCCGACGTGGCCGAGGTCATTGCCTTCCTGGCCTCTGGACGGTCCCGGCACACCACCGGGGCGACGGTCGACATCACCGGCGCGGACTACGTCCGCTGACATGACCGGCACGCCCCGGGCTGGACCACGTCCTGCCCCAGCGATGCCCTCCAGGATCCGGGCCACGTCCCGGGAGGCAGCGCCCAGAGCCCGCGGCGGGCGACGGACCAGCGGCAGGGGTCCCAGAGCCTGAACGGTGGTGTGCGCACGGCGGAAGGCCTCCCTCTGTCAGCACAGGGGGAGGCCTTCGTGTCGAGCCCGTTCCTCAGACGTCGAACGTCCTGCCCGTCTCCACTCCGTCGACCGAACGCACATAGGCGCGGGCCACCTCCGCAGCCGGCACCTGCGGGTAACCGGGGAAGAAGGGGTGGTAGGCCTCCGCCTCCGCCAGGACACTGGGGCTGACGACATTGATCCTGATGCCCCGCGGCAGCTCCGTGGCCGCGGCCATCACGAAGGACTCCACGGCGCCGTTGGCCAAGGACGCCGCGACCCCGGTGGCGATGGGCTCCCGGGACAGGACTCCGGAGATGAGGGTGAACGACCCGCCATCGCGAACGTGGGCGAGCCCCTCGGTCACGAGATTGACCTGACCCAGGACCTTCTCCTGTACCGCGGCCGCGTAGTCCGCCGCGACGAGTTCCGTGATCGGCTTGAACGGCACCGCCCCGGCGCAGCTGACGACGGCGTCCACAGGACCCACGCGCTCGAAGAGGGCGCGCACCGACGCGGGATCCGACATGTCCGCGCGTTCACCGTCGTTGCGGGAGGAGCGCACCACCTCATGCACTGGGGCCAGGGTGTCGGCCACCGTCCGGCCGATCAACCCGGTGGCCCCGACCACGAGCACCTTCTTCATCCTCAGTTCTCCTGTTCCATGATGGCGATCAGTTCACATGCGCTGTCGATCGTGTGCTTCTTGAAGGCCGTCTCGATCTCCGGACGGTCACGCCGCGACAGGGCCTCGATCAAGTAGTGATGCACCAGGCTGGCGCGGGCGGGATCCGAGCGGACGGCCTGGTCCTGAGCCAGGGCGATGGTCAGATGAGCTTCCGTCACGGGCCAGAACCGCAGGAGCATCGAGTTCTCCGACGCCGCCCAGATGCCGCGGTGAAACGCCACATGGGCTTCATGGAGAGTCAGCGGATCAGGATCGTTCTCCCACCGCTCGAACTCCCTCCAGGCGTCCTGGACAGCAGCCATCCGCCGGCCACTGGCGTCCTCGAGAATGGCGTCCACCGCGAGCATGTCCAGGGCGTGCCTGGCCTTGGCGATGTCCAGGAGCTGGTCAGGCTCCAGGTTGGCCACGCGCAACCCCCGGTAAGGCTCCTGGACCAGCAGCCCTTCCTGGGACAACTGGTTCAGTGCCTCACGGATGGTGGGACGACTCACGCCCAGCGTCGATGACAGGGTGACTTCCGTCAGCTTGTCGCCGGGGCGCAGATCTCCCCGCACCACGGCTCTCCGTAGTTCGCGGAGGACTCCGTCCCTGCGCGACATGCTCGCCACGGGAGACAGGTTGCCCTTCCCGCCGTGCTGGACCTCGGTCGGGGAGCCCACAGTCTTCAGATCCATACCTTGTCCTGCCCTCGATGCAGCGCCAGCCAACAGCCACTCTGCAGATTGTCAGACATTTTGTGCTTGAGCTTAGCCTTGAAAGTTCTCCTGTACCAGCCGTCCGAGGTTAGGAATAGGCACACCAAGCCTCCGCCCCCGCAGCAGAGCCTGCATCCGGGCAGATGGGTGGGCCGGGGACAGGATGCACCTGCCCCCGCTCCGAGACGGCTGCCCGGCTCAGGGGGTCCCGGCGAGAAGGACGAGGGCGGCGTGCACCGCCTGGGCCCTGGGGGTCCTCATCGTTTGGAGGTGCGCACAGATCTGCTGGACTGCTTGCGGATCCAAGCGGTGGCCCTCGGCGCTGTTCCTGCACACCGTCCAGTCCACTGCGGCCGCGTAGCGGTCACTGATCAGCATCTCGTGGTCGTGGCAGTAGTGGTGCAGGGGCGCTGCCGTCAGTTCCGGGAAGGTGGCCGCGGTCCAGGCCACCACCGGGAGCAGGGTCACGGCCTCCCGGCCGCACCCACTCACCTCACAGGCGGTCCCTGACGTCACAGCTCTACTGTGCCGGGGCGAACAGGCCCATGAACAGGTTTTTGTGCATCTTCATGGGTATTACGAAGCCACTCCCCCAGCGCTGACAGCGAGGAGAAGTTCGTCCTCGTCCTGGTGCAGGAGATCGTTCTTCCGGGAATGGCCCCTGTCGTGACTGCCCGCAGCGGGACCAGGAGTGTCTGCACCGTCCCGCGACCTGGCGTCCTGTCCTTCTTCAGACCTGGCGGTAGTAGCGTTCCTCGAGCTGACGATCGATTCCCTTTTGGCGCGCCCGGACCGCCAGCATCCGCAGGGCCGGGTCGAGCAGACGCCCGGGGCCGGGGAGATGGATGTCGGACTCCACCAGGATCAGCGCACCGTGGTAGAGGTTCTTCGGCCGCCCGTCGGGGTGGGTCAGCCCGTCGGTGGCCATGTTCTGCAGGGTCACCAGCCACTTCTCGAACCCCGGGTGGGCGGGGCGGACCTCCAGCACGAAGCGCAGGGTGCGGTCACCGGCGGTCCGCCAGCCGTGCACGGCGCGCGGGGGCACCACGGCTTCCTGGCCCTCGATCAGTTGCACCTGCCGGCCGGCGATCCTGCCGTCGAGGGTGCCCTCGAACAGGTGCAGGGTCTCGGTGTAGAGCGTGTGGTAGTGCGGGAACACCCTGATGCCCGGGGCATACTCCGCGTAGAGCAGGCCGTACTCGCCTGCGGTCTCCGCACCGGTGCGCACCCAGGTCAGCGCGGTGCCCTGCGCCTGGTCCCGGTACGTCGCCCGGCCGTTGCGCATCTGGCTGATCTGTTCGGCGCTCCAGTCCATGGTCATCGCCCCCCCGACCAACAGATTACGATCGGCCGCCATCCGGTGTCCCGGGTCGTTTCCAGATCGCAATCTGCCCGATCGCGCCCCGGCGTCACCCGGGGGCTGCGAGCCGACCGCGTGCTGATCGCAGACGGGTCGGTATCCCCGCGGCTCATTGCCGAATCCTGCCGGTGCCCGGGACCCCCCTGAACACACAGCTCGGCAGAAGCGGGAGAACCATGACCGTCAACGTCGGCTCCGGCCCCGTCTACATCAGGGTGCGCTGACCGCACCACCTGGCCCTGGGCGGGCGGCGTCCGGTCGGCCCGACGGGCGCCGCGCATCCAGCCCTCCCTCGGGACGACGCCGACGCAAGGTCCTGCGACGGCCCGCAGCGGGCACACCATTCTCGTGACGGCTTCGACGGCGGTCCCTCCGTCACCGCGAGAAGCGGGACTGCGTCACCAGAGCATGACTTCGACCTCGTGCTGCTCGCCACCACCCCGGTGACCATCCGGTGGTTCCCACGTACCGGGGCGGGGGTGATCGCCGTGGCAGAGGCGACTGCGTCTCCGCCCACGGGAACGCAGGACATGGTTCCGAGGGATCGAGCCACCGCTGAGCGCTGTCACCGCTGAGCGCTCTCGCCCCGGAACGCGGAGACCGTCGTCACCGATCCCCGTGGCACGGTGGCACGTCGAGGCGTGATGCCTCCAGGATCGCAGGAGCAGTCAGTAGACCGGTTTGTCCGGCTCCACCTGCTCCACCCAGGCGAGCACCCCGCCCTCGAGGTGGCGGACCCGCTCCTCCCGCTGCGCGAAGAACGGCCGCAGCGCGGCCAGGGCGGTCGCGGAGCGGGCCCCGGCCTTGCAGTGCAGCACGAGGTCCGCGCCGCGCGCCTCCGGCGGCAGGGCGTCCGCGCCCCGGTCCAGGATGTCCTGCAGCGGGACGGGCACGGCGCCGTCGATGGCCACGAGCTCCCGCTCCCAGGCCTCGCGCACGTCCACCAGGGCGAAGGACGCCTCCCCGTGCTCCCGGCGCTCGAGCAGCCGGGCCAGCTCGGCCGCCCCGACGGTCTCGGCGGGGTCCGCCCCGGGCAGGGCGCAGACGGCGTCGGGCTCGGCCACCGCGGTGACCGGGGCGGCGCCGGGATCCGGGGCCAGGCGCATCTCGCGCCAGGTCATCGCGAGCGCGTCGTGCAGCAGCACCCGCCCGAGCAGGGGCTCCCCGGTGCCGGTGATGAGCTTGACGGCCTCCGTGACCATGACCGAGCCGACGGTCGCGGGGAGCATGCCGAAGACGCCGCCCTCGGCGCAGCTCGGCACCTCCCCGTCCGGCGGGGCCTCGGGGTAGAGATCCCGGTAGGTGGGCCCGTGCCCGGCCCAGAAGACGCTGACCTGCCCCTCGAAGCGCAGGATCGAGCCCCAGACGCAGGGCGTGCCGGTCAGGGCGGCGGCGTCGCTGACCACGTAGCGGGTCGCGAAGTTGTCGGCGCCGTCCAGGACCAGGTCGTACTGGCCGATGAGGTCCACGGCGTTGTCCGCGGACAGACGCACGGGGTGGATCCGCACGTCCACGAGAGGGTTGAGCGCGGTGACGGCGTCGGCGGCGGAGACGGCCTTGGGGCGGCCGACGTCGGCGGTCGTGTGCACCACCTGGCGCTGCAGGTTGGAGAGCGCCACGACGTCGTCGTCGACGATCCCGAGGGTCCCGACCCCCGCCGCGGCGAGGTACTGCAGGGCCGGGGAGCCCAGTCCCCCGGCGCCGACGACGAGCACGCGGGCACCGCCCAGCCGCCGCTGGCCGAGGGGCCCTATCCCGGGCAGGGTCAGGTGCCGGGCGTAGCGCTCGAGCTCCTCGCGGGTCAGTTCGGGGCCGGGTTCCACGAGCGGGGGCAGCGGGCTCACGGCCGCTCCCCCACGGGCGCCCAGTCCCCGCGCGGCGCGTCGGCCGGCTCGGCGGCCGGCCCGTCGTCGGACGCGCCCGGATCGATCCGTCCGGCCATCGGCGAGGACGCCTGGGCGTGGCTGCGGACCGGGATGCGCCCGGCGCCGGCGGCGAGCCGGCCGGCGACCACCGCGTGCCGCATCGCGGTGGCCATCGCCACCGGGTCCTGGGCACGGGTGACGGCGCTGGCCAGCAGCACGGCGTCGCAGCCCAGCTCCATGGCCAGGGCGGCCTCGGAGGCCGTGCCGATCCCGGCGTCGAGCACCACGGGCACGGACGCCCGGGAGGCGATGAGCTCGATGTTGTGCGGGTTGAGGATGCCCAGGCCCGTGCCGATGGGGGCGCCCAGGGGCATCACCGCCGCCGCGCCCAGGTCCTCGAGGCGGCGCGCCACGGCCGGGTCGTCCGAGGTGTAGGCGAAGACCTTGAAGCCGCGCGCCACGAGCTGCTCGGTGGCGTCGAGGAGCTCTACGACGTCGGGCAGCAGGGTGTCCTCGTCGGCGATCACCTCGAGCTTGACCCAGTCGGTCTCGAGGGCCTCCCGGCCGAGCTCGGCGGTGAGCAGCGCGTCCCGGGCCGTGTAGCACCCGGCGGTGTTGGGCAGGATCCGGATGTCGTTGCGCTCGAGCAGCGCGAAGAGGGAGTCGCCCTGGCCGGGGGCGTAGCGGCGCAGGGCCACGGTGGTCAGCTCGGTGCCGGAGGCCAGCAGCGCCTGCTCGAGGGTGTGCAGCGAGCTGAGGCCGCCGGTGCCCATGATGAGCCGGGAGGTCAGCTCCGTGCCGTCGAGCAGGAGCGGGTCGGGGTGCGGGACGGTCACGTCAGCCTCCTTGGACGGCGGTGATGATCTCGACGGCCTGGCCCTCCGCCACAGGGGTCCGCCGCCAGCGGCTGCGGGGCACGACCGCGGCGTCCACGGCCACGGCCACGCCGAGGCGCCCACCGTCCAGCGGGGCGCCGTCGGGGCCCAGGGCCCGGCCGACGGTCTCGGCGACGAGGTCGACGACGGTCGCCTCCGCCGCCACCTCGTGCGGGCGGCCGTTGAGGGTGATGGCGGTCATCGGGGGCTCCTGCTCCGGGGCCCGGGTCCGGCGGCGGCCGGCTCGGGGTCCTGTCGACGGGCCTCGACGGGTCGGTCGAAGCGGTGCGGGTCGGTGGTGGCGAGGTGCTCGGCGTCGGCGGCCGGATCGGGCCCGGCCCCTCCGGCGACCAGCTGCGCGGCGAGCCGGGCGGCCAGCGGGGCGAGCAGGACGCCGTGGCGGAAGTAGCCGGTGGAGACCACGAGCCCCGGCACGGGCGAGCCGTCGGGGTCGCGGACCCGGCCGAGGTACGGGATGTCGTCCGGGGTGCCGGGCCGGGCGCGGGCCAGCACCTCGACCAGCTCGAGGTCGGCGACGCCGGGCACGAGGGCCTGGGCGTCGCGCAGCAGCCGGAACACGCCGCCGGCGCTGGGCCCGGTCAGGTCGTCCTCGCGGGAGGTCGCCCCGATCACCACGGTCCCGTCGGTGCGGGGCACCAGGTAGACGGGCACTCCGTGCACCAGGCCGCGGACGGTGCGCTCGAGCAGCGCCGGCGCCCCGGCGAGGACCCGGGCGCGCAGGATGTCCCCGTGCACCGGCCGCAGGGGCGGGTGCCAGTCCTCCGGCAGACCCTCGAGGTCGCCGAGGTCGGCACCCGGGGCGAGGACCGTCCAGGTCGCGGAGACCATCCCGCCGCCGGCCAGGCGGACGCCGGTCACGGCGCCCTCGGCGTTGCGGCGCAGCCCCGTGGCGAGGTCGTGGACGAGGTGGGCCGGTCCGCCGTCGCGCGCGGGCGATGGCTCGGGGACCTCCGGACGCTCCAGGGGCTCCGGGGCCTCCGAGGTCTCGACGGGCTCCGGGAGCTCCGGGGCGAGGAGGGCGGCGAGCAGCCCGGCCACGAGCCGGCGCGGGTCCACCTGGTGGTCGTCGGGGATCCGCAACGCGGCGGACAGCCGCGGGCTCAGGGCGGGCTCGAGGGCCCGGGCGGCGCGCAGGGTCAGCTGCTCCACCGTCATGCCGTGGCGCCCCTGCAGCGCGCGGAGGTCCGCCAGGGCCTGCCGGTCGGCGGCGTCCACCCCGCAGACCAGGGTCTCGGTGGCCCGGTGGCCCACCGTCCCCCCGGCGGCCTGCTCGAGGGCGGCCACGAACCCCGGGTACTCGGCGGCCGAGGCGGTCATGAGGGGGTACAGGGGCTCCTGCCGGTACTGGACCTCGCTCACCGGGGCGAGCATCCCGGCCGCGGCGCGGCTCGCGCCGGAGCCCGGTTCGGGGTCCACCACGGCCACCGAGCGGCCGCGGCGGCGCAGCTCCCAGGCGGTGGCGAGGCCGATCACCCCGGCGCCGACCACGGCGACGTCGGCCCGGACGTGCTCGGGCTGCCCGACCAGGGGGTGGGGTGCGGTCGTCGGGGCGAGGTGCGCGGAAGTCACACGGAACGTCCTTTCCTACGGCGGCATGACCCGCATCAGGTGTGGCGGTCGGCGCTGGACGCCCTCTCAGCCCCCGGTGGGGCTCCCGCAGAACCGCTGACCTATCATCAGCGTGTGACCCAGCATACCCGTGACGCCTCCGCCCCCGCCGAGCCTCCCCTGCGAGATGCCCGGACGGCAAAGCTCCTCGCCGCCCGGCTGTACGTGTGCACGGACACCCGCCGGGACCGGGGCGACCTCGAGGAGTTCCTGCACGCCGCGTACTCCGGTGGCGCGACCATCGTCCAGCTGCGGGACAAGAGCATCGACGCGGACGAGGAGATCGCCGCGCTGCGGCTGCTGGGCCGGGTCGCCGCCGAGTACGGCGCCCTGTTCGCCGTCAACGACCGCGCCGACATCGCCGCGCTGGTGGGCGCCGACGTCTTCCACGTGGGCCAGCACGACCTCACTCCCGCCCAGGCCCGGCACCTGCTGGGCCCCGACGTGCTGATCGGGCGATCCACCCACGACCTCGGACAGGCCCGGACGGCGCTCGAGGACCCGGACGTCGACTACTTCTGCACCGGCCCCGTCTGGGCCACGCCCACGAAGCCGGGGCGCCCGGCCACCGGACTGGAGTTCGTCCGCGCGGTCGCCGCACTGACGGAGGCCCGGCTCGACGCGGACCCGGAGGTCCTGCCCGTGCCGTGGTTCGCCATCGGCGGGATCGACGAGCAGCGGCTCCCGCAGGTGCTGGACGCCGGGGCGCGCGGCGTCGTCGTCGTCCGCGCCGTCACCGAGGCCCCCGATCCCCGCGTCGCCGCGGGGCAGCTGCGCAGCCTGCTCCCCGCCTGAGCCCGGCACGGTCCCCCACCCCGGCCCACCGTCCCGATGACCGACCGGCTCCCCGCCGCCGCCCAGCACGTTCTGGGAGCATGGACGCAGGACGACGACGGAGAGGTGGCCCATGGACCCCGAGCTCGACCCCCAGGTGCGGCACGCGGTGGAGCGTCCCGCGGAGACCGCCCGCGGCCCGGAGGACGTGCAGCTGCGCGTCCGGCTGGCCGGTGAGCCCGCCCGCCGCGCCCTCGGCACGCACTGGGAGCAGGGCCTCCCGGAGGACGCCGCGCCGAGCGACGACCGGCTTGCCGCCGCCGTGCTGCTCGCCACCCTCTTCGGCGACATCTTCTGGCTGGAGCGCGCGGCCCGGCTGCCCAGCGACGTGCCGGGGTGCCCGTCCGCGCCGCCGAGCGGGCTGCTGGAGCTGACCCGGGTGCCCGGGGCCCGTGCGGCCCTGGCCACCGTGCTCGAGCGCCCGCTGCTGACCGGGCTCCTGGAGTGGGGCACCGACCCCCTGCCGGAGCAGCCCCCGCTCGCCGTGGCACGGGCCGCCCGGGACCTGGGCGTTCCCGACGACGGGCGCGTCTACAAGGTGGTGCGCCGCCGCGCCGAGCGCTTCCTGGCGCGGGAGCACGACGGGTCCGAGCCGCTCGAGCAGTTCGTGACCCTGCTGAACGAGGCGGAGCGGGGCCACCGCGAGGACGGTCCCGTGCTCTCGGGCGAGACCCTGCCCCCGGCGTCTCCACCGGCGCCGGGCCCGACGGCGGGGCCCCCGTCCGCGGCCGGCCCGGCGGCGGACGGCGACGTCCGCCCGGGAACGCCCCCACCGGGTGCTCCCCCGGCGGGCTCGCCCGAGAATCCGCAGTGGGGCGTGAGCCCCGCGACCCCCGCCCCGCCGCCGCCCGGGCAGTTCCCCGGGCAGTTCCCTGGGCAGGGGGCACCCGGACAAGGTGCACCCGGGTACGGGGCTCCCGGACACGGCGTCGAGCACCAGCCGCCCGGAGGACCGGGAGCCGGCGGGCATGGGCCCTCCGGACCGGTGTTCGGTCCGGGCCCCGGCGGCTGGCCGCCGCGCCCGGCCGAGCCCGAGGAGGACGACTCCGACAACCTCAAGGCGTGGGGGTTCGTCTTCCTGGGCATCCTGGCGGTCATCGCGGCGCTGATCTTCATCCTCTGACCACGCCGCCGGCCCACCTGCTCCGACCACCTGATCCGACCACCGAACCGCGGCGGACCGCGGCGGACCCGGAACGGTCGTGCACCCCGCAGCGGATCGAGCACGGGGTCCCGCTCGCCGGCACCACAATTTACTTGCACAGGAAAGCTTCTCGCGCTATTCTTGGGGACATATCAACCAATGCACTGCCCCTGCCGACGGAGAACCCCGAGATGCCGATCTTTCCCCAGAACCCCGATCCCCGGAGCCTGACGAAGCGCCCCGCGGAGGACCTGCTGTCCGCCGGCACCCGGATGGGCGCCGTGGAGCTGCTGGTCTCCGACCTGGACACGATGGTCGCCTACTACGCGGACGCCATCACCCTCGACGTGCTCGCCCACGCCGGGGACACCGCGGTCCTGGGCCGGGACGGCCGGACGGTGGTGCGGCTGCGCCAGGTCAAGGAGCTCCCGCCGGCCCACCGCGGGCAGGCCGGCCTGTTCCACACCGCGGTCGTCTTCGAGGACGAGCCCGCCCTGGCCGCGGCGCTGGCGTCCGTGGCGACCGTGGCGCCCCACTCCTTCACCGGCAGCGCCGACCACCTCTACAGCCAGGCCTTCTACTTCGACGACCCCGAGGGCAACGGGGTGGAGCTCTACACGGACCGGCCCCGCGACACGTGGCGGCGGGAGCCCACCGGCCTGCTGACCCTGGCCTCCAACCCCCTGGACCCGAACGGGTTCCTGCAGGAGCACCTGGCGGAGCAGGGCGGGCGCCCGGCGGCACCGCCGGCCACCCTGGGCCACGTCCACCTGCAGGTGGGCGACATCCCGCTGGGCCGGCAGTTCTACGTGGACGTCCTGGGCTTCGAGGTGATGAGCGACATCGGTTCCGCCCTGTTCATCGCCGCCGGCGGCTACCACCACCACATCGCGCTCAACACCTGGCAGAGCGCCGGGGCCGGCCCGCGTGCGGCGTCACTGGGGCTGGGCCAGGTCAACATCGACCTGCCGGACGCCGACGACGTCACGGCCCTGGAGTCCCGGCTCGCGGACCACCGGATCCCGACCCGGCACGACGGCGCCGTGCTGCGCTTCGAGGACCCCTGGAACACCCTGATCCAGGTGGGCGTCGCGGCGTAGTCCCGGCCGGGTGCCGCGTCCGCACCCACCCGCCGGCGGCACCGTGCTCGATGCCGGCGGATGCTCGCCGACACCACGGTCCGCCGGTAGGTTGGGCCTCACGCCCGGGGCGCCCGGGCGCCGAGGGCGTGCGGCGACACGGCGCCGCCCGGTCCGAGAGCGAGGAGCAGGGCATGGGCGAGAAGGACGACACCACCGGCAAGGACTTCGACGAGGCCGTCAACATGACGGCCGAGCAGCTGTCGACGTGGCTGGACACCGAGGAGTCCACCTCGGTGGGCCAGGACGACGGCGGGGAGTCGGTGGGCCACCGCTCCGGGCGGCGGATCGTGGAGATCCTGCAGAGGCCGAAGGGCGAGCGCACCGAGGCCGACCACGAGCACATGCGCAAGGTGGTCGGCTACGTCCACCGCCACCTGGCCCAGCGCCCCGACGGGGACGTGCGCGAGACCCGGTGGCGCTACTCCCTGATGAACTGGGGCCACGACCCCCTGAAGGACTGAGCCGGAGGGCCGGGCCCATGCCGCCGGATGGGCCCGGCGGCGTGGGCGGCCCACCGCGGTGCCCGGCGACGGGCACCGACCCGCCGCCGCGGCGGGCACCCCGGCAAATATTGCAGTTGTGCAAAACGTGCAGAAGTGCAAAAATGTGGTCGTGAACGACGACTCCCCTCCCACCCTGCGCGCCCGCAAGAAGGCCGAGACCTGGTCCGCGATCCACGAGGCGGCCGCCGCCCTCGCGGTCGAGCGCGGGGTCGAGGGCACCACGGTGGAGGCCGTCGCCGCCGCGGCCGGCGTCTCCCCGCGCACCTTCTTCAACTACTTCCCCGCCAAGGAGGACGCCGTCCTGGGCATGCGGGCCCCCACCCTGGACCCGGAGCTGCTGGAGGGGTTCTCCCTCGAGCACGACCTGCTGGGCCAGGTCTCGCGCCTGCTGCTGGCTGTGACCCGCAGCGCCTACGCGGGCCGGGACGCGGAGCGGCGCCGGAAGCTGCTGCAGGACCACCCGGGGCTGGGCCGCCGCCGGCACGAGCTGATGCTCGAGGCCGAGGCCCTGGTGCGCCGCACCCTCGCGGAGCTGCTGTCCCGGGACCCGGAGTGGTCGGCCGGGATCGAGGAGCACCGTGTGGACGAGGTCGCCCGGATGCTGGTCATCCTCGGCGGCGTCCCCCTGCGCTTCGCCATCACCGCCGAGGGCTACTCCCCGGCGCACGGGCTGCCGGCCGAGGACCACGAGTCGGCGCTCGCCCTCCTCCACCGCCTCCAGGAGAAGCTCTCATGACCCGCACCCCCGCCCACCGGGCCGAACCGGGCTCCGGCTCCCGGCACCTCGTGCTGCTCTTCGTCGGCCTGATGCTCTCCATGCTGCTGGCCGCGCTGAACCAGACCGTGCTCAGCACGGCGCTGCCCACGATCGTGGGCGAGCTCAACGGGGTCGACGAGATGCTGTGGGTCATCACGGCCTACATCCTGGCCTCGACGATCATGATGCCCGTGTACGGCAAGCTCGGGGACCTGATGGGCCGCAAGCCCCTCCTGCTGGGCGCGATCCTGGTGTTCATGGCCGGCTCCGTCGTCGGCGCGCTCGCCGGCACCATCGAGGTCCTCATCGCGGCCCGCGCCGTCCAGGGCCTCGGCGGCGGCGGACTGATCATCCTCTCCCAAGCCGCCATCGCCGACGTGGTGCCCGCCCGGGAGCGCGGCAAGTACATGGGCGTCATGGGCGGGGTGTTCGCCCTCGCCTCGGTGGCCGGTCCGCTGCTGGGCGGGTTCTTCACCGAGGGGCCCGGCTGGCGCTGGGTCTTCTGGATCAACATCCCGCTCGGACTGCTGGCGCTGGCCGGAGCCGTCCTGTTCCTCAAGCTCCCCCGGCACCGCGGCCGGCCGCGCCTGGACGTCGGCGGGATGGTGCTGCTGGCCGTGGCCACGACCTGCCTGGTGCTGTTCGCCACCTGGGGCGGCGGCAAGTACGCCTGGACCGACCCCGTGATCCTCGGCCTGATCGCCGGGACGCTCGTGAGCGCCGCGGCGTTCGTGGCCGTGGAACGGCGCACCGCCGAGCCGATCATCCCGATGCACCTGTTCCGCGAGCGCAACTTCGTCCTCACCACCCTCGCCGGGCTGCTCACCGGGGTGGCGATGTTCGGGGCCCTCGGCTACCTGCCCACCTACCTGCAGATGGTCTTCGGCGTCGACGCCACCCGGTCCGGGCTGCTGATGGTGCCGATGATGGCCACCATGCTCGTGACCTCGGTGCTCGCCGGGCAGGCGGTCAGCCGGACCGGACGCTACAAGTGGCTGCCGGTGGCCGGCAGCGTGATCGTGGCCGTGGCCATGGGCCTGCTCGCCACCCTGACCTCCGAGCAGGGGGTGTGGCACGTGTGCCTCTACATCGCGGTCCTGGGCCTGGGACTGGGCCTGTCCATGCAGGTGCTGGTGCTGATCGTGCAGAACACCTTCCCCCTGCGGCAGGTCGGCACGGCCACCGCGGCCAACAACTTCTTCCGCCAGATCGGCGCCACCCTGGGCTCGGGGGTGGTCGGCAGCGTCTTCGCGAGCCGCCTGTCCGACCTGATGGCCGATCGCCTCGCGGCGACCGCGCTCGAGGGCGGTGCGGGCGGGGCCAACTCGCTCACCCCCGCCGTGGTCGCCTCCCTGCCGCAGGCGCTGCGGGACCCGATCGTGACCTCCTACAACGACGCCCTGACCCCCATCTACCTGTGGATCATGCCCCTGGGGCTGCTGGCGGCCGCCGTGCTGTGTTTCGTGGCCGAGAAGCCGCTGGCCACCACGATCGAGACGGACGTCGAGCCCGAGGCGCTCGCCGAGGGCCGTCTCGTGGACACCGCCGACGAGCCGGACGACCCGCGGACCGGGGACGAGGGCCGGGACGCCGGCGACCCGCGCGAGGAGCCGACCGCCCTCGAGCCGGCCTCGGCGGCCCGGTAGCAGCGCAGCCCAACAGCCCCGGCTCGGCAGCAGCACAGCCCGGCGGCAGCGGCGCAGCCGCCGCTGCCGGGCCGCTGCCGCGCCCGGCAGGGGTCGCCGCACCCCGGTTGGCTCCGTAGGCTGAGGACCGTGCTCGGCACGGCCGGGCACCCGGGCCGGCGGTCGTCCGAGGACGGACGAGTGCCGGCTCGGTTGAGCACCGGAGCAGAGGAGCAGCAGATGAGCCTGAGCAAGGGCACCAAGGTCACGTGGAACACCCCGCAGGGCACGACCGAGGGCAAGGTGGTCGAGAAGAAGACCGAGGACTTCGAGCTCGACGGCCGCACGTACCGCGCCAGCGCGGACGATCCCCACTACATCGTGGAGTCCGACAGCTCCGGGGCCCGGGCGACCCACAAGGCGGACGCCCTCACTGAGGCCTAGCTGCCGGCCTGACGGCAGCCGCAGCGGCAGGATGCGGCGCTCAGCCGCGGACGCCCGGTGTGTCCCAGATGAACGGGCCGAAGGACGGGCCGGCCGGTTCGAGGTACTCGACGTCGGACGCCGGGATCAGGGCACCCGGGCTGTACCCATCGGCCTCGCAGCGCACCAGCACGACCATGCCCAGCTCGATCGGATCGTAGGGCGCGCACAGCACCACCTCGCCCGCCCGCAGGTTCAGGCCCGCGCGGTCGGTGCGCATGCGGTAGCGCGCCACGTGGGAGACGGTGATGGACGAGACCGGGACGACGACCGGACCCACGCCGATGCCGGGGAGCACGTCGAGGGACCCTGTGTCGTCGGGAACAGGGGTCAGTTCGGAAATGCTCATGGTGGGAATCTCCAGTCGTGCGAGCGCATCGGGGTCTGCAAGGGGTCCCGGTGCCGGGCGGGGTGCTCGACGACGCTGTCCTTGTCCATGATAGAGAGCTGCGTCACACAGGGGAAGAGTCCTTCGCATCGGTCCACGGCCCACCGTGCGAAGTGCACGAACTTTCACGCACCGGCGTCCCAGCCGTCGCCCGGCGTCACAAAGTGCTTGCCACCCTGCCGCCAACCCGCTCCCGACCAGGGCTGTTGCGAGAAATCGGCGAATGTGACGCACAGAACGCCCCGATGGCGGCGGCGCGGCCCCGAGTCGCGCTTACATTCGCTGTCATGAGCTACGAGGGGTCGACACCATGATCACGATCAACATGAACAACGCCGCGCTCTGCCGGCTGGAGCAGCAGGACCGGTCCCGGCCCGCCGCACGGCCGGTGAGCAGAGCCACCACCGCGAGCGCCGGCCCGGTGAGCGGACGGGAGACCGCACCGGGACCGAAGGCCGCTCCCCCGACCCCGACCTCGGTCCCGGAGAACGCCAGGGGCTGATCGTCCCGTCCCGGCTCAGCGGCTGCCGACGAGGCGGTTCGCCCGCACCACTCCGAGGTGGGCCTGGCGGCCGGCACCGACGATGCCGGCGGCGTTGCGCAGCTGCGCGGGGGCCACGCGGGCCCGCAGCCGCAGGTGGGGCAGGAACTCCTGGTGCCGCTCGCTGATGCCCCCGCCGAGGACGATCAGGTCCGGCGAGATGAGGCGCTCGAGGTGGGACAGGTAGCGCTGGAGCCGGTCCGTGTAGGTCGGCCAGTCCAGGGCCTCCTCCATCCGGGCGGAGGCGCCGGCCCAGCCGTCGACGTCCCGGCCGTCCAGCCACACGTGGCCGAACTCGCTGTTGGGGATCAGCTCTCCGTCCAGGAACAGCGCCGAGCCGATCCCGGTGCCCAGCGTGATCACCAGCACCGTGCCGTTCGCGCCGCGGGCGGCGCCGAAGCGCACCTCGGCGAGCCCGGCGGCGTCGGCGTCGTTGAGCACAGCGACCTCGCGCCCCAGCCCGTCGGCGAGCAGCTCCCGGGCGTCCGCGCCGATCCAGGAGTCGTCCAGGTGGGCGGCCGAGCGGGCGATGCCGTGGTCGATGATGGCCGGAACGCCGATGCCGACCCCGGCCAGGGGCCCGCCCGGCCCGGGCGCGTTCTCCAGCTTCTCCAGGACCCCGCGCAGGGCGGCCACCACCGCGGCCGGGGTGGCCGGCGCGGGCGTGGGCACCCGGCGGACCGGGCCCACCGTGGTCCCGCGGACCGGGTCCACCACCGCGTACTTGATGCTCGTCCCGCCGATGTCCACCCCGAGGCAGCGGGCGTCGTCGTCGCCCCCGGCGGGGACGGGCGGGACGGTCGGGGGCGTCCGGACGGACGGCAGGGCACAGGTCATCTCACGGTCCTGGATCGAGGCGGGGACGGCGCGCCCTCGAGCGGGCGGCGCCTGTTCGACTGTACAACCGGGCGGGGACGGCAATTATTCGCGCCGGTGCTGCTGCTCGGCCGGCGCGGCCCATCCCGCCCCGGGCGTTCCCTAGAATCGAGAGGTCCAGGTCACCCCGGCGAGCGCCCGCGCCCCGCCCGGAGCCCGGGCGTCCCGCCGCCGTTCGAAGGACATCCTCGCATGACCAGCTCTCCCACCGCCGCGTGGCCCGTGCCGCAGAAGACCACCAACCGGGTGCTGCTCGCCTGCTGGCTCGCGATCCTGGCCGAGGGGTACGACGTCGGAGTGCTCGGCGCCGTCCTGCCCGCCCTAGCGGAGCACCGGGAATGGGATCTCACGCCGCTGGAGCTCGGCGGACTCGGCTCCTACGCCCTGATCGGCATGCTCATCGGCGCCATGACCATCGGCACGCTCTCGGACCGGATCGGCCGGAGGAAGATGCTGCTGGTCTCGATGGCCATCTTCACCACCATGCAGCTGGGCGCCGCGCTGGCCCCCACCCCGGAGGTCTTCGGGCTCTTCCGGCTGCTCGGCGGCCTGGGCATGGGCGGGATCATCCCGGTGGCCGCGGCTCTCACCATCGAGTACTCGGCGCCGCGGAGCCGGTCCTTCCACTACGGCGTGATGTACTCCGGCTACTCCCTCGGCATCCTGGCCGCCGCGCTCGTGGCGATCGCCCTGCTGCCCACGCTGGGCTGGCGCTGGGTGGTCGGCGTCGGGTTCCTGCCCGTGGTCCTGCTGCCCCTGGTCGCCAAGCTGCTGCCCGAGTCCCTCGAGTACCTCGTGGGCAAGGGCCGCCGCGAGGAGGCCGCCCGCCTGGCGGAGCGGCTGCACGTGGACCCGTTCGTCGAGAGCGACTGGACACCGGTGCTCTCCGAGGAGGCGGAGGCGCGGTCCGTGGGATGGAAGCAGTCGCTGGCGGCCATGTTCTCCGGCGGCTACCTGATCGCCACGGTCTTCTTCTGGATCTCCCTGTTCTGCGGCATGGTCCTGGTCTACGGCCTCAACACGTGGCTGCCCTCGATCATGCGCTCGGCCGGCTACGAGCTCGGCCCGGCCCTGACGTTCCTGGTGGTCTTCAGCCTCGCCTCGGCCGTCGGCGGCATCGCCCTGGGCCGCGCCGCGGACGCCTACGGCAAGAAGCTCATCCTGGTGGTCTTCTACCTGCTGGGCGGGGTGGGCATCCTGCTGCTGATGTTCCCCAACAGCATCGTGATCAACTACGTGTTCGTGGCCCTGGCCGGCATCGGCTCGATCTCCACCTCGCTGGTCCTCACCGGCTGGGTCGCCGAGTACTACCCCGCCCACTCCCGCGCCACCGCCACCGGCTGGGCCCTGTCCTTCGCCCGGATCGGCGCGATCTCGGGCCCGCTCATCGGCGGCTGGATCGGCTCCATGGCCCTGCCGTTCCAGTGGAACTTCATCGTCTTCGCCGCCGTGGCGCTGATCGCCGCCGGGGCCGTGGCCCTGATCCCGCAGTTCCCGGGCCCGGCCGCGCGGCCCGGTCCGTCGGGGCGCACCGAGACGGTGCCGGCGGCACCGGGCTCCTGAGCCGGGCCGTCCGCCGGCCGGGCGCCCTGGCCCCGGGCGCGCATCACCCGCTCGGGTCGCGATCGACCCCGCCGGACTCCGGGCGGTCGGTCGAGGCCCGCACCTGCCGGTCGCCGGCCGAGTCCTCCGCGTGCAGGTGGGCGCGCTCGCCGTCGTGGTCGAGCACGGTGAGGATCTCCACCGGCCCGCCCTGCGCCACGATCGCGTGCGGGACCATCGTGGAGAACTGCGCCGCCTGACCGGCCTCGACCACGATGACCCGCTCCCCCAGGTGCAGGCGGGCGGTCCCGGAGAGCACGGTGAACCAGTCCCGGCCCGGGTGCACCGCCAGTCGGTCCGGGGCGGGCGGCCGGCCCGGCTGGATGCGCATCTTGGCCACGGTCATCCCGTGCAGGGTCCGGTCGGAGGAGAGCAGCCACGTGGTCAGCCCCGGCGTGCTGCTGGGCTGCGGGCGGATCACCACGTCCTCGTCCTCGGGGGACTCCACGAGCTGGTCGAGCGAGGTGTCGAGGGCGCGGGCGATGGGCACCAGCTGGTCGAGGGCGATCCTGCGGTGGCCGGTCTCGAGCCGGCTCAGCGTGGACGGGCTGAGGTGGCACCGGGCCGCGAGCGCGTCGAGGGACCAACCGCGGGCCAGCCGGAGGCCCCGGATGCGCCGGCGGATCACGGCGTCCAGGTCGAGTTCTTGCGTCATGGGCAAAATGCTATGTCTCCAACGCATCCGAGGTCTACCGTGGTGCTGCAGCCGGGAGTTCCCGGCCGGAGGAGACCCCAGGAGAGCAGAGGTGTGCCATGAGCCCGGAACTGACCCATGACGTGGTGGTCGTCGGAGGCGGTGCCGCCGGCCTGAGCGCAGCTGTCGCCCTGGCGCGCTCCCGGCGCTCGGTGGTCGTGGTGGACGCCGGCGAGCCGCGCAACGCCCCGGCCGGTGGCGCGCACAACCTCCTCGGCCGCGAGGGGATCCCGCCGCTGGAGCTGCTGGCCGCCGGCCGGCGGGAGGCCGAGGAGTACGGGGCGGAGATCGTGCCGGGCCGGGCCGTCACCGCCCGGGCCGAGACGGACGGGTTCACGGTCGGCCTCGCCGACGGCAGCATGCTGCGCGCGCGGCGGCTGCTGCTCGCCTCCGGGCTGGTCGACGAGCTCCCCGACGTGCCCGGCGTGGCCGAGCTGTGGGGGCGGAGCGTGCTGCACTGCCCGTACTGCCACGGGTGGGAGGTCCGCGGCCGGCGCATCGGCGTGCTCGGCGCCGGCCCCATGAGCATCCACCAGACGCTGCTGTTCCGGCAGCTCAGCGAGGACGTCACCTTCTTCCCGGACCGGATGCCCGACCCCGGCGCCGAGGCGTGGGAGCAGCTCTCCGCCCTGGGGGTCCGGGTGGTCGAGGGGCCCGTGCAGCGCCTGCGCGTCGAGGAGGACGTCCTGCGCGCCGTGGTCCTCGACGACGGGCCGGAGGTCCCGGTGGACGCCCTGGTCGTGGCGCCCCGGTTCGTGGCCCGGGCGGACCTGTACGAGCAGCTCGGCGGCACCCTGACCGACCACCCCGCCGGGGCACTGATCGCCACGGGCCCGATGGGCGGAACCGAGATCCCCGGGGTGTGGGCGGCCGGCAACGCCGGCGACCTCTCGGCCATGGTCTCCTCGGCGGCAGGAGCCGGGGTCGGCGCGGCCGCGGCGATCAACGCGGACCTCGTGGCGGAGGACGCGGCCGCCGCCGTGCGGGCACGGGCGGACGGACTCACCGCAGGGACTCCCGTCCGCGGGTGAGGGACGGGCCGGGATCAGATCTCCACGGATCCCTGGACGTGCTCGAACACGAGGCTGGTCTGGGTGGTCGCCACCGCCTGGTGGGAGGACAGGTGCTCCAGGACGAACTGGCGGATGTGGTCGGTGTCCCGGGCCGTGACGTGGATGAGGAAGTCGTCCGAGCCCGCCAGGAAGAAGAACTGGGACACCTCCGGCACCGACTTCAGCCCCTCGCCGAACGCGGACATCAGGTGCCGGGCCCCCGGCCGCAGTCGCACGCTGATGAGGGCCTCGATGGTGCTCCCGAGCGCCCTGGGGTCCACCTCGACCGTGAACCGGCGGATCACCCCCGAGCGCTGCAGCCCCTTCATCCGGGCCAGGCAGGTGGACGGCGCCACTCCGAGCGCCTCGCTGAGGGCCTGGTTGGTCATCCGGGAGTTCTCCCGCAGCAGCGCGAGCAGGCGCCGGTCGAGGTCGTCCAGCTCGTCCCGGGGCCGCCGATCCTGCGGCGCGGACCGCGTGAGCGGGGTCACTTTCTCCATGGTTCTCCCAGTTCTACACCGATTGCCGAAGGATCGTCGATCCTTGCGTCAGGGACGGCGACAAATCGTAGTTTTGTGGCACCCATTCTATGTTTTCCGCGGAAGGCCCTTCGATGATCATCTCCGTTCCCACCGAAGTGAAGACCGACGAGCACCGGGTGGCCATCACGGTCTCCGGCGTGCACGAGCTGCGCCGCCGCGGCCACCAGGTGCTCGTGCAGGCCGGGGCCGGCGTCGGCTCGGGCTTCTCGGACGAGGACTTCGCCGCCGCGGGCGCGGAGGTCGTGGCGGACCCGGACGAACTGTGGGCCCAGGCGGACATGGTGCTGAAGGTCAAGGAACCGATCGCCTCCGAGTACCACCGGTTCCGGTCGGGTCTGGTCCTGTTCACCTATCTGCACCTGGCCGCGGAGCCGGAGCTCACCCGTGCCCTGCTGGCGTCCGGGGTCACGGCCATCGCCTACGAGACCGTGCAGACCGCGGACCGCCGGCTGCCGCTGCTGGCGCCGATGAGCGAGGTGGCCGGCCGGCTCTCGGTGCAGGCCGGGGCCTCGGCCCTGACCGCCACCGGCGGCGGCAAGGGCGTCCTGCTCGGCGGCGTGCCCGGGGTGCGCCCCGCACAGGTGACCGTGATCGGCGCCGGCGTGGCCGGCACCAACGCGGCCGCCATGGCCGTGGGCCTGGGCGCCGACGTCACGATCCTCGACATCGACGTGGACCGCCTGCGCGCCCTCGACGACCGGTACGCCGGGCGGCTGCGGACCGTCGTCTCCAACGCCTACGAGGTGGAGCGCGCCGTGACCGAGGCGGACCTGGTGATCGGCTCCGTGCTGATCCCCGGCGCCCGGGCCCCGAAGCTGGTCACCAACGACATGGTCGCGGCCATGAAGCAGGGCAGCGTCCTGGTGGACATCGCCGTGGACCAGGGCGGGTGCTTCGAGGACAGCCGTCCCACCACCCACCAGGACCCCGTCTTCCCGGTGCACGACACCCTGTTCTACTGCGTGGCCAACATGCCGGGCGCGGTGCCCAGCACCTCCACCTACGCCCTGACCAACGTCACGCTGCGCTACGTGACCGCCCTCGCCGACCGCGGCGTGACGGCGGCACTGGCCGCCGACCCCGCCCTGACCGCGGGGCTCAACACGATGGCCGGCCACGTGACCCACCGCTCGGTCGGCGAGGCACACGGCCTGGACGTCGCCGACCGGTCGGAGCTGGTTCCCGCCGCATGACGGCCGCCCGCTCCGGGATCGTGGGCGCGCCCGGGTCTTAGCATGGGCGGAGTTCAGCAGATCGTCGCCCCGGCACGAGGAGCCCCATGCCCCGCATCCCCGAAGAAGTCGACACCCCGGACGTCCTGATCGACCGGGACGTGCTCGAGCGCAACATCGCACGGATGGCCGCGGCCGTGCGCGAGCGGGGCCTGCTGCTGCGCCCGCACGCCAAGACGCACAAGGTCCCGGAGATCGTGTCGCTGCAGCTCGCCGCGGGCGCGATCGGACTGACCGTGGCCACGCTCGGGGAGGCCGAGGTCTTCGCCGCGCACGGGGCCGAGGACCTCTTCATCGCGTACCCGCTGTGGGTCGGTCCGCGCCAGGCGGAGCGCCTGCGCCGGCTGAGCGCCGCGGCCCGGATCAGCGTGGGGGTGGACTCCTCCGAGGCCGCCACCGTCATGGGCGAGCAGCTGGGGGAGGCGGCGGGGGACGTCGCCGTGGTCGTGGAGATCGACAGCGGCCACCACCGCAGCGGGGTCCGCCCGGAGGCCGCCGCGGACGTCGCCCGGGCCGCGGCCCGGGCCGGGCTGCGCGTCGAGGGCGTCTTCACCTTCCCGGGCCACAGCTACGCCCCGGGCATGCCGGTCGAGGCGGCCGCGCAGGAGCAGCAGGCCCTGGAGCGGGCGGCCGGGCAGCTGGCGGCCGCGGGCTTCGAGGTGCAGCGCCGCAGCGGCGGCTCCACGCCCAGCGCGCTGCTGACCGACAGCACGACCGCCACGGAGGTGCGGCCGGGGGTCTACGTCTTCGGCGACGCCCAGCAGCTGGAGCTCGGCCGATGCGCCCTCGAGGACATCGCCCTCACCGTGGCCGCGACCGTGGTCAGCCGGCACGAGGGCGGGAACGGGGTGCCGCGGCGGACCGTCCTGGACGCCGGCAGCAAGGTTCTCGGCAGCGACCGGCCCGCCTGGGCCACCGGCCACGGGCGGTTGATGGACCACCCGGACGCCCGGATCACAGCCCTGTCGGAGCACCACGCCACCGTCGTCTGGCCCGAGGACGCCCCGCTGCCCGCCCTCGGCGAGCGCGTGCGCGTGATCCCCAACCACGTGTGCCTCACCATGAACCTGGTCGACGACGTGGCCGTGGTGCGCGACGGGGCGCTGCTGGAGCGCTGGACCGTGGCCGCGCGGGGACGCAACTCCTGACCCGGTGGTGCGCCGGGCGGCCATCGGGCGATCCCCGGCCGACGGTCGAGCGCGCGGCGGTCCCGGACCGGCGGATCAGCGCGGAGGAGGCGGCGGAGCCGGCGCGCCCTTGGGCGGCGCGATCCTGGGGAACGTGCGGGAGGGACCCGCCGCCGCGTCCGCGGTCTCCGGAGCGCCCGCGGTCCCGGGCCAGGCGCGGCCGGCGGCCGGGTCCCAGCGGGTGTCGACCACCTTGCGCTGCACCACGATCGCCAGCGTCAGCACCGCCAGTCCGATCAGGCCGATCACCACGATGCCGCCGACGGACCCGATCTTGGCGGCGGAGCCCACGGCGATCCCGAACCAGCCGAAGTCGGCGTCGCCGAAGGTGGTGTTCTCCTCACCGAAGGCGCCCAGGACGGAGAGCAGGAACGCGGGCAGGAACGTGATGAGCAGCCCGTTGACGAAGCCGCCGGCGAGGGCTCCCCGGCGCCCGCCGGTCGCGTTGCCGTAGACGCCGGCCGCGCCGCCGGTGAAGAAGTGGGGGACGAGCCCCGGCAGGATCAGCGCGAGCCCGATGGCGGGGTTGAGCCAGACGGAGAGGACGAGCAGCCCGATCAGGCCGCCCACGAAGCTGGAGATGAAGCCCAGCAGCACGGCGTTCTGCGCGTAGGGGAAGACGATCGGCGCGTCGAGCGCCGGGATGGCCCCGGGGACGACCTTGGCGGCGATGCCCTGGAAGGCCGGGACGAGCTCGCCCAGGATGGTGCGCACGCCGAAGAGGATCACGGCGACGGCCACGCCGAACTGCAGGCCCTGGGTGATCGACATCATGAGGTAGTTGCCCACCCCGGTGGCGCCGCCCTCGAACGCGGTGAAGGCCTCCTCGGTCCCCGCCCGGGCGAGGAAGAGCACGGCGAGGACCACGTACATCAGGGCCATGGACAGCGCGGTGGCCACCATGGAGTCGCGGAGGAAGCGCAGCCCTTCCGGCAGCTTCGTGTCCTCGGTGGACCGGCTCCGCTTTCCCACGACCTGCCCCACGGCTCCGGCGGCGATGTACCCGGCGGTGCCGAAGTGCCCGATGGCCACGCTGTCGTCGCCGGTGATCCGGCGGGTCCACGGGTGGGCGAGCGCCGGGAGGGAGACCATGAGGATGCCGAGAAGCACGGCGCCGAGCAGCACGGTCACCCAGCCGTCGTACCCGGCGGTGGCGAGGATGATGGTCAGCATCGTGGCCATGAACAGGACGTGGTGACCGGTCAGGAAGACGTAGCGCAGAGGGGTGAAGCGGGCGAGCACCAGGCTCACGGCGAAGCCGAGGATCATCAGCCACGCGACCTGGGCCCCGTACTCGGCCTGGGCGATCCCGGCGATGGCCTCGTTGGTGGGGATCACGCCCTGGGCGCCGGTGGCGCCCAGGATCATGGCACCCAGGGGCTCCAGGGAGGCGACGACGAGGGTGGCGCCGGCGCCGATCAGCAGGAAGCCGAGCGTCGCCTTGATGGCGCCGCCGATGATCTGGCCGGTGCTCTTGCGCAGGGCGGCCAGGCCCACGGCGGTGATGATGCCGATGAGGAACGCCGGGACGGCGAGGATCTCGCTGACCAGGAACTCGGGGATGCTGACGAGCCAGTTCACGGATTGCCTGCCTCAGACGTCGTAGAGCTCGCGCAGGGCGGCGTCGAGCTCGGTGGTGCTGGTGAAGTTCTCGATCACCTTCACGGGGACGCCGACGTCCCCGAGGGTGCGGGCGATCTCCCCGGAGGTGAGGATCAGGTCGGCCTCCTTGGCCTTGCCGCGGGCCGAGATGGTGTCGGTCGCCTCGACGGTGAGGTACCGGCTCCAGCCCCAGCGGTCGAGCACCTGCTCCAGGGTGTTCTTGAGGAACAGGCTGGTGCCGAGCCCGTTGCCGCAGACGGTGAGGATCTTGTTGCGGCTGTCCGCGGCCGCCTCCGTCGTCGTCGGCGCCGGTTCCGCGGAAGGCTCCGGTTCCGCGGACGGCGCCGCGTCCACGGGCCGCTCCGGGGCGCCCGACGACAGGACGGCGAGCACCTCCTCGGGGGTCCTCGCCCCGTCCAGGGCGGCCCGGGTCCCCGGCGAGCCCAGCAGCGTGGCCAGCTTCCGCATGGCCTGCAGGTGCTCCTTCCGGTCCGTCGCGGAGAGGGCGACGACGAGGGTCACGGGGTCGTTCGCCGCGTGCCCGAACTCGACCGGGCGGGCGAGCCGGACCCAGGACATCGCGGTGCGGTGCACGGCCTCCGAGGGCCGGGCGTGGGCGAAGGCGAACCCCGGGGCGACCACGATGTACGGGCCGTTCTCCTCCACGCTGGTGATCATGGCCCTCGTGTACTCCGCGCCGGCGGCGTCCTGCTGCTCGAGCAGCTCGCCGGCCAGCGCGATGGCGCCGCGCCAGTCGTCCGCCACCGCGTCGAGGCGGATCGAGGCGGTGTTCAGCAACCGGGTGATCTCAGACATACCGGCCATCCTAGGCGGGAGTGCCGTCCCGATGTGCGGCGGTCATCTGGCAGGCTGGCGGAAGCACCTGCCCCGCCGGCAGGAGACCACTGCACTGTCGGGGAGGACCGAGATGAGCCAGCGCTCCGTGCCCGCGCGCGCCCTGCCGTGGGTCGTCGTCGGCATCGTGCTCGTCGCGCTCAGCCTGCGCGGGCCGATCATCGCCCCGACCCCCGTGATCACGCAGCTCCAGGCCGACCTCGGCCTCTCGGCGGCGACCGCGGGACTGCTCACGGGCCTGCCGGTGCTGCTCTTCGCGCTGGCCACCCCGCTGGCGTCGAAGCTGATCGGACGCTTCGGGCCGGAGA
Source organism: Kocuria arenosa (assembly GCF_042879215.1). Taxonomy (NCBI): domain Bacteria; kingdom Bacillati; phylum Actinomycetota; class Actinomycetes; order Micrococcales; family Micrococcaceae; genus Kocuria; species Kocuria arenosa. The sequence continues at coordinate 190,536 of NZ_JBHZTA010000003.1, forward strand.
CGGCGGTCCTGGTGTGCCTCACGGGCGTGCTGGCCGGGACCGTGATCCGCTCGGCCGGCCCCGCCCCGGTGGTCCTGGCCGGCACCGTGGTCATCGGCGCCGCGATCGCCATCGGCAACATCGTGGTCCCGGTGATCATCCGCCGCGACGTCCCCTGGCGCCGGATCCCCGTGGTGACCGCCACCTACACCGCCGCGCTCAATGTCGGGTCGATGATCACCGCCCTGGGCACTGCACCGCTGGCCGCGCTGGTCGGCTGGCGCTGGGCACTGGCAGCCTGGGGCGTCCTGACCGTGGTGGCGCTGGTCTTCTGGCTGGTCGTGGCGCGCCGCCGGGCCGGGGCACCGCGCGCCCCCCGCGACGCCCCCGCCGAGCCCAGCACCGCCACCGGGGCGCTGAGGCAGGCCCGGGGCACCGCACAGATCCGGCGCACCGGCTGGTGGCTGACCCTCGCCTTCTGCGGGCAGGCCATCTCCTACTACTCCGTCACCGCCTGGCTGCCCACCCTGCTGGCCGACACCCGCGGGCTGAGCCTGGCGGCCTCCGGCGCCGGGGCCTCCCTGTTCCAGGTCGCCGCGATCGCCGGGGCCCTGGGAGTGCCCCTGCTGGCCGCCCGCACCCCGGCATGGGTGCCGGTGGCCGTCATCGGGGTGCTGTGGATCACCCTCCCCGTCGGGCTGCTGATCGCCCCCGAGGGCTACCTCGTCTGGTCCGCCATCGGCGGCGTCGCCCAGGGCGGAGGCTTCACCACGATCTTCTCGATCGTTGCGCGCATCGTGCGGACCGACGCCGAGGCCGCGGGGACCTCCGCCCGCATCCAGGGCAGCGGCTACCTGGCCGCGACGATCGGCCCTCCCCTGGTCGGCGCGCTGAACTCCGGCACCGGGGGGTGGACCGTTCCGCTGCTGGTCGTGCTGGGCGCCACCGTGGTGTTCCTGGTCGGCGGCCTCCTGGCCGTCGCCGAGACCCGCCGCCGCCCGTAGCGGCCACCGGCCCGGGGAAGCCCCGACGTCCACCAGGTCCCGGTGGCCCAGGGGCAGGACAGGCGCTTCATCGCGCGCGGTCCTGTCGGCTGGATTACGGCAGAGATATGTCAGCTAATCCGGAGCGGACTGCTACAGTCGAGCCACGCACTACTAAGGGTCCCCTTACCCGGCCCGATCCGCTCGACCGAAGGCTCCGCCCATGCTCCGTGGAACCACGCCCCCCGCCGGTACGCCTGCGCCCCACCACCGGGGCGACGCACGGGGTCCCGGCGTCGACGGCGACTTCGCGTTCGCGGGCCGCCACGGGATCCTCCTCGCCCGCCGCGACCGGGAGCTGCCCGCGGAACGGATCACGGACGGCGGTGTCGACGCGGTCCTGGCCCGCCTCGACGAGCTCACCCGCGAGGTGTCCGGCGACCGGGGCCGCGGCGCCGCCCGTCCGGTGGTGTGCGGCGCCATCCCCTTCGACCCGGACGAGCCGGCCGACCTGTTCCTCGCCGAGCGGCCTGCGTGGGCGCCCCGCCCGGCGCCCACGGCCCCGGTGCCCCCGGCGCGGCAGCTCGTGCCCTCCGCCCCGGCGCCGGACGCCGACCACCGCGAGGCGCTCGCCGAGGCCCTGGACCGCATCGGCCGCGGCGCCGCGGAGCACCTGGTGCTGGCCCGCGCGCTGGACCTCCGGCTCCCCGCCCCCGTGGACCTGGACCGGTTGTGGGAGGAGCTGGTGGCCCGCGCCCCGGGCGGCCACGCCTTCCTGGTGCGCCCGCGGGGCGGCGGCCCGGTCCTCGGTGCGGGCCCGGAGCTGACGGCCCAGGTCCGGCCGACCGGATTCGCCGCCCACCCCCACACCGGCTGCGCCGCGCGCCACCTCACGGTCTCGGGCGACGCGGCCGCCCAGCAGTCCCTGCTGCGCTCCCCCGCCGCGCGCCGGCGGCACCAGCACGTCGTCGAGCACCTGGCCCGCCGCCTGGCCCCGCACGCCGCGTCCCTGGACGTGCCCGAGCAGCCCAGCGTGCTGGGCACCGACGCCGCCTGGCACCTCGCGACCCGGCTCACCGGCCGGCTGCACCGCGGCACCAGCGCGCTGCACGCGGCGGTGGCGCTGCACCGTGCCGCCGCCGGCTGCGGCGCCCCGGGCCGGGAGGCCCTGTCCCTGATCCGTGAGCTCGAGCCGCGGCCCCGCGGGGCCTTCGCGGGCCTCGTGGGCTGGACCGACGCCGCCGGGCACGGCCAGTGGGTGCCGGTCCTGCGCAGCGTCCACCTGCACGGCACGCAGGCCCGGTTGCACGCGGCCGCGGAGCTCCACGCCGCCGCCACCGTGGACGGCGCCCTGGCCGAAACGGCGACGAACCTCGGCACGGTGCGCGCGGCGCTCGCGGCCGCCGGCGCCCTTGAGCGGGCCGCCGCGGTCCCGGACGCCGCCTGACCGGTCACGCCCGGGCGGGGAATCGCTCCCGGTCACCGGGGACCGGGTTCAGTCGAGCTCCACCACGGTGACCGGCAGGGGCAGGGACTCCGCGGTGAAGGTGGTCTGCTCGGAGAACGGCACGCCCGCCTCGTCCCGGCCGAAGCACAGGGCGAGCACCTCCCCCGACTCGGTGCCGGCCATCAGGGTCCAGTGCTGGCCCACGGCGTCCACGGCGTGGGCCTGGTGGTCGAGGTCCGCCTCGCCCTCGACGTCGGCGAAGCGGGCCCGGTAGGCCTCCAGCTCCTCGGGGGTCTGCAGCACCCCGGCGGAGACGATCGCCTCCTCGTCGCCGGTGACGGCCGGGGCCACCGGATAGGCGATCCGGAACGGCGGCTCGAGCACCTCCAGCAGCTCCCGGGCGGGGGTGGCGTCGTCGCCGCGCAGCCACAGCCGGCCCGTCGCGTCGACGAAGCCCGTGTACTCCTCGTCGTTGGGGTAGAAGCAGAGGAAGCCCGAGCCCGGGATGCGCGCGGCCAGCCCGGAGAGGTCCGCGGCGTGCTCCACGGTCAGGAAGCGGGTGAGGGGCTCCAGCGGCAGGGGTTCCACGGGCGATGTCTCCTAGCGGTGCGGCGGGGCGGTGGGACGACGACGAAGCGGTCGCGCCCGGACGCTCTACGCTACGCCGCCGGTGCCCGGTCCCGCTCCGGCACGCTCGGCGCAGCCGGGGAACCGCGGTGGTGCCCGGAGACGGCAGCTCGGTGGCAGCGGATCACGGTGTGCTGGGGGACGGCCTACTGCAGCACCGGCATCAGCAGCCCCAGGAGCAGGAGGCCCGCCCCGCAGACCGCCAGCACCCAGGCCGGGCGGTGCGGGGTGCTCAGCCTCCACTGCTCCGGGTGCAGGGAGTGGAACCAGACGACCACATCGGTCCCGGGAGCGGGCGCGGTCACCGGCGGAGGGTGCCAGGGCTCCTCGTGGATCTCGTAGCGGGTGGTGTGCCAGCGCAGGCAGTGCGCTCCGTCCCGGAGGACGTGGATCGCCTCGGTCCGGTGCCACCGGGCGTGCAGGCAGCGGATGATCAGGGCCGCCGCCAGCAGGGCCAGACCGGTGTTGGTGGCGGCGGCGCTGGAGACTTCGAGCAGAGCCGCTCCGCTGAGTCCGGTCACGGCCCCGAGCTTAGTGGCGGGCCGGGCGGCATCTCACAGAATTCTCATCTTTCCCAGGCTTCTCATGGTTGGGGTTGCTAGATTTGCTGGTTCCTGCGGCCTGGAGCTGGGCCGCCCTGTGCACGAGTGAGATACGGAGATCATGAGCGCCCACTGCGACGCGCCCTGTGACAGACCCCGGCCTTCGGGCCGTGCAGATGTGACGAGGTGGTGGGGCTGATGGAAGTCCTGTCGATCCTCGTCGGGGTGGCCCTGATCGCCGCCTGCGGGGCCTTCGTGGCCGCCGAGTTCTCGCTGATCACCGTCAACCGCAACGACGTCGAGGCCGCCGCGGCCACCGGCGACCGCCGTTCGGGCGGGGTGCTGCGGGCGATGAAGACGCTGTCCACGCAGCTCTCCGGAGCGCAGCTGGGCATCACCGTGACGAACCTGGGCATCGGGTTCCTGGCCGAGCCGGCCATCGCCGCCCTGATCGTGGGCCCGCTCACCGACGCCGGGCTGTCCCCGGTGGCGGCACGCTCCACCTCCATCGCCCTGGCGCTGGTGCTGGCGACCGGCCTGACCATGATCTTCGGGGAGCTGGTGCCCAAGAACCTGGCCATCTCCAGGCCACTGGCCACCGCCCGTGCGGTGAGCGGGTTCCAGCGCAGCTTCACCAAGGCCCTGGCCTGGCCGATCCGGCTGTTCAACGGCAACGCCAACCGCATCGTGCGCGCCCTCGGGGTGGAGCCGCAGGAGGAGCTGGCCTCGACCCGCTCGCCCGAGGAGCTCGCCGGGCTGGTGCGCCACTCCGCCGAACGGGGGGCGCTGGCCGCGGCCACCGCCGAGCTGGTCGAGCGCTCCTTCGCCTTCGGCGACCGCCGCGCCCACGACGTGATGACCCCCCGGGGTCAGATGACCACCCTGGCCCCGGACGCGTCCGTGCACGAGATGCTGGCCACGGCCAAGGCCTCGGGGCACTCCCGCTTCCCCGTCCTCGACGCCGGGGAGGGAGCGGTCCTGGGCCAGGTGCACGTGCGCCACGGCCTGGCCGTGCCCTACCGCGAGAGGACCGCCGTGACCGTGGACGAGGTCATGGACGAGGTGACCTTCGTCCCGGACACGGTGGCCCTGGACGAGCTGATGGACACCCTGCGCGCCGGCGGCCTGCAGATGGCGGTGCTGATCGACGAGTTCGGCGACACCGCCGGACTGGTCACCCTGGAGGACCTGGTCGAGGAGCTCGTCGGAGAGGTCCGCGACGAGCACGACCCCGAGCCCGAACCCGTCACGGTGGAGCCGGACGGGTCCTGGGACCTCTCGGCGGCCCTGCGCCCGGACGAGGCCGCCGAGCACCTCGCGGTGGCGGTCCCCGAGCACGAGGACTACGAGACCCTCGCCGGGCTCGTGACCCTGCACCTGGGCCGTCTGGCCGAGGTCGGGGACCGGGTCACGGTGGCGGCCACCCCCGTGCCCGGAGAACCGGAGGCCACGATCACCTTCGAGGTCATCGCGCTGGACGCCCACCGCATCACCGAGCTGCACGCCCACGTCCACCGCCCCGGCGACGGGACGACCCCCGCGGACGCCCCGGAGGGCCGCGCCGTGGAAGCCGCCGCGCACAGCCAGGAGGTGACCCGATGAGCGAGGTCACCGGCCTGATCCTGACCGTGGTGCTCCTGGGCGCCAACGCGTTCTTCGTCGGGGCGGAGTTCGCCCTGATCTCCGCCCGCCGCACCATCATCGAGCCCAGGGCGCTGTCCGGGTCCTGGGCCGCGAAGGTGACCCTGGGAGCCATGGAGAACGTCTCGCTGATGATGGCCGGCGCGCAGCTGGGCATCACCATCTGCTCCCTGGCCCTCGGCTACATCAGCGAGCCGGCCATCGCCCACCTGCTCGAGGTGCCCTTCGGCGCGATCGGCGTCCCGGAGGCCTTCGTGCACCCGATCGCCTTCGCGATCGCCCTGTCCCTGGTGACCTACCTGCACGTGGTGTTCGGGGAGATGGTGCCCAAGAACATCGCCCTGGCCGGCCCGGAGCGCATGGCCATGGTCCTGGCGCCGGTCCTGGTGGGCATCGTCACCGTGCTGCGCCCGCTGCTGTGGGTGCTCAACGGCATCGCCAACGGGATCCTGCGGCTGCTGCGCGTGGAGCCCAAGGACGAGGTCACCTCGGTGTTCACGCGCGACGAGGTCGCGGCCCTGGTCGAGGAGTCCCGCCACGGCGGCCTGCTGGAGGCCAATGACGAGCGCCTGCTGCTCGGGGCCCTGACCTTCGAGGAGCGCAGCGTGACCGGGATCGTGATCCCGCTGGACAGGGTCACCACCCTGCCCGCCGGGGTCACCCCCGCCCAGGCCGAGACGGTGGCCGCCGGCGGGTTCTCCCGGTTCCCTGTCTTCGACGTCTTCGGGGAGCTCGCCGGGTACGTGCACGTCAAGGACCTCATCGAGATCGACGAGGCCGCCCGGGACACCCCGATCGACCCGTCCCTGATCCGCGCCCTGCCCACGATCGACCGGGACATGCCGCTGCGCGCGGCCCTGACGCTGATGCAGAACTCCGGGGCCCACCTCGGCCTCGTGCTCGACGAGCGCGGCAAGGTCGAGGGCATCGTCACCCTGGAGGACATGCTCGAGGAGCTCGTGGGGCAGATCCGCGACGACAGCCGCAAGCTCCAGGCCGGCTAGCACCCGCGGGACAGCCCCCGCCCAGGTGCAGGCCCCGGTTCCGCTCCAGGAGCTCGGGGGCCCGCGCCACGGCGTGGCGCCTCCCCTCCCGCCGTGGAGGGAAACCGTGGATGGGAGCCGTGGAGGGGAAGGTTCACGACGGGACCCGTCGAAGTCTTGACGGAATCGTGAGGATCCCGCGAGGTCAGCGCCAAGCGTGCCGGAGACCCTGGAGGGAGATCGGCTCCGGACGTCCCGGGGCCATGGACGGGGCCCCATGGGCCGCACGCTGCACCGGCCTTCGGGAGAGCCGGCACGAGCAGGGGGAGTCATGAGCACGATGTCACGGGCGGCGAAGACCGATCCAGCGGGGCCGGACGATGGACTGATACGACCGACGCGACGGCTGGTGGGCATCGACGCGGCCCGGGGACTGGCACTGATCGGGCTGATATCGGTGCACATCCTGCCCGACCATGACGATGCGACGGACGAACCGACCTGGTCGTACCTGATCTTCTCGGGGGATTCGGCGGCGCTGTTCGCCCTGCTGGCCGGGGTCGGACTGTCGCTGACCTCCGGCGGGCGCCACCCGCACGACGGCGCGACGATGACCGCCGACCGGATCGGTCTGGCAGTGCGGGCGGCGCTGATCGCGGTCGTGGGGCTGGGGATCGGGGCGCTGATGCCCGCAGACGCCCCGGCGGACAACATCCTGATCTACTACGGGGTGTTCTTCCTGCTGGCGGTCCCGTTCCTGCACGCGGGCCCGAACGTGCTCTTCGGCTGCGCGGCGGTCTTCTGCCTCACGGGGCCGCTGCTGATGCAGGGCCTGGCAGATGCGCTCCCCGAGTCGAGCTCCTCCAACCCCATGTTCGCCGACCTGGTGGGCGAGCCGGCAGGGACGATCTCCCAACTGCTGCTGACCGGCACTTACCCGGCTCTGCCGTACATGACCTATCTGCTGGTCGGGATGGGGCTGGGCCGGTTGAACCTGCGCCAGCAGGAGGTCCAGCTCCGGCTGCTCGTCGTCGGCCTCGGGGTGGCGATCTTCGCCCGGGCTGCCTCCTCCTTCCTGCTCCACGCCTTCGGCGGCTACCAGCGGTTGCTGGACGCCTCCTCGATGGGGGAGGAGGAGCTGGCCGAGGCCCTGGTGTGGGGCCCGGACTCCCTGCCCACCGAGACGGTGTGGTGGCTGGCGATCGCCACTCCGCACACCAACACCCCGCTGGCGATCGCGGCGAGCCTGGGCGTGGGCCTGGCCGTGCTCGGAGCCCTCCTGCTGATCGCCCGCAAGACCGAAACCTGGTTGCTGCCGCTGGCGGCGATGGGCGCGATGACCTTGACCCTCTACACCGCCCACCTGGTGGCCCTGTCCTTCGAGGCCCACGACGACCAGCCCTACCTGTGGTACGTCATCCACCTGGCGGTCGCGGCACTGTTCGCGGTGGCCTGGCACCGGGCCCTCGGCCAGGGCCCGCTCGAGCGGGTCATCGGGCTCAGCGTGAAGGGCACCCGCCGGCTCGTGCTCGGTGGAACCCCCGGGACCTCCGGGACCTCGCACGGGTAGCCGACGCCGCACCCCACCGGCCGTGCCCACCGCCGTGCTCCACTGCCGTGGTGGCGGGCACGGCCCGTCGTCGTTCTCAGACGTCGCCGTTCCCAGGACCTCCTGGCCCGGTGCCCCCAGGGGCTCCGCCGGTGGGCCGGTGGCGGGGCAGGTGGATCCGGAAACTGGCCCCGCGCCCGGGGCCGGCACTGGCGGCCTCCAGTGTTCCGCCCTGGGCCTCGACCAGGGCCTTGCTGATCGCCAGCCCCAGCCCCGAGCCGCCGCGGTGGGCCTCCCGGCCGGTGTGGGCGCGATAGAAGCGTTCGAAGACGTGCGGGAGGTGCTCCTCACTGATGCCCTCCCCGGAGTCGGTGACGGTGTAGGTGACCGCCTCCGGGGTGTGGCCGGTGTGCAGGGTGATGGTGCCCCCGGGTGGGGTGTGGCGCAGGGCGTTCTCCAGCAGGTTGCTCAGCACCTGGCCCATCCGCTCCGGGTCCAGCGGCAGCGAGGCGACCTCCGTGCCGGTGCTCAGCGAGGTGATCGACACGCCCTTGCCTGCGGCGTGAGGTTCGATCGCTGCGACCGCCTGGGCCGCCAGGTGCTGGGGATTCTGAGGAGTGAGCTGCGGTCGGGTCACGCCTTCCTCGGCGGCGGTGAGCTGGCGGATGTCGCGGGCCAGGCGCTCGAGGCGGGTGATCTGGGCGTGGAGGATCCCGGTGGTGTGCTCGTCGAGGGCGACCACCCCGTCCTCGATGCCTTCCAGATGGCCTTTGAGGCTGGCCAGCGGGGTGCGCATCTCGTGCGCCAGATCGGCCAGCATCTGCCGGCGGGTGGCGTCCACGGAGGCGAGCTTGGCCGCCATCTCGTTGAAGGACGAGGCCAGCGAGTCGAACTCCGGGCCCAGCTTCGCCGAGGTCACCCGCACGTCGTAGTTGCCGGCGGCCACCTCGCCGGCGGCGGAGCTGAAGGAGTCCAGGGACCGCCTGATGGTGCGGTAGAGGTAGAAGGTGAGCATCCCGGCGATGTAGAGCGCCGGGATCCCGCCGATGGACAGGGCGGTGAGGGTCACCGACTGGAAGGCGTCTTCCAGGTGCCCCAGCCCGTCGGCCTGATCGGCGTGCCCGGCATCGATGAGTTCGTCGTAGAACATGTCCGGCCCGATCAGCACCGCAGTCACGACCACGATCAGCAGACCGATCAGCAGCACAGCGGTCTGGGCGAGCATCAGCCGCACGGTCAGCGACTCCCAGGGCCGGGTGCGGCCGGTGACGACGGACCTCATCGCCCGGTGCCCATCCGGTAGCCGATCCCGCGGATGGTGTGGATGTACCTCGGGCTGGCGGCCTCGTCGCCGAGCTTCTTGCGGATCCGCCCGATGTGCACGTCCACCAGGTGCGCGTCCCCGGCCCAGGCGGTGTCCCAGACCATCTCCACCAGCTGCCGGCGCGAGAGCACCAGGTGCGGGCGGGCCGCCAGGGCGGCCAGCAGGTCGAACTCGATCCGGGTCAGCACCACCGGCTCCCCGCCCAGGTGCACCTCCCGGGCGGCCTCGTCCACCACCAGGTCCCCGATCACCAGCTCCTGTCCCGCCGGTGTGGGCGCGGGGCGGGTGCGGGCCCGGCGCAGCATGGCCTGGACCCGGGCCACGAGCTCGCGCGGGCTGAACGGCTTGGTCACGTAGTCGTCGGCCCCCACCGACAGGCCCACGATCTTGTCGACCTCGTCGTCGCGGGCCGTGAGCATCAGCACGTGGCAGTCGGAGAAGGTCCGCACCTGGCGGCACACCTCGATGCCGTCGGTCCCGGGCAGTCCCAGGTCCAGCACCAGCACGTCCGGGGCGAACTCCCGGACCACGGCCACCGCCTCGGTGCCGTCGTGGCGCACCGCGACCTCGAGTCCCGCCTTGCGCAGGTAGCCCGCGACCAGCTGGGCCAGATCGACCTCGTCGTCGACCACCAGGACGCGGCCCGTGGGGAGTGAGGACATGTCGGCTCCTTCGTCAGCGGCGCCCGCGCAGGACCGTGCGGGGCGCGCCGTTGGCCCGGGGGAACTGGAGGACGCTGCGTGCTCCGTGGGTGAGCGACCGCAGCAGGTGCAGGCGGGCGGGCTCGGCCGGCATCCGCAGCGTCGCGGTCGCGGCCGCCGGATACTCCGGGGCCACCTCGTGACGCAGGGCGGTGAGCCCCGCGGTGGTCTCAGTCGTGGTGTCCACGCCCCCCATCCTCCTCCACCCAGCCGGTGCGCGGTGGCTGTTGCGGCCAGGAGACCGTCGCGACCCGGGTCCCGATCGCGGCGACCACAGTCGGCACGGCCGCCGACCGGCCCGGCCGTGGCGCCCACCCACCCTGTCACCGGACTCCCGTCCCGGCGCAGGGGCGCACTCCTCAGGACTACCCCGGACGGTGCGCCCCGAGGACCCGAGGAGGCGGCTTCACCGCCTCACGCGCAGTCCAGCGCGGTGCGCAGCACCTCCAGGTTGTTGCGCATGACCTGCTGGTAGTCGGCGTTCTCGTCGGTCTGGCCCTCCACCGGATCCAGCACCGCGGTCTCGATGCCGTGCTCGGCCGCCAGGGTCTCGGCGACCTTCGGGTTGACCAGGGACTCCGAGAACACCGTGGTGACGCCCTCGGCCTCGACGACCTCGCCGATCTCGGCCAGCCGGGCCGGGGAAGGCTCGGTGTCGGGGTCGAGCCCGGCGATGGACACCTGCTCGAGGTCGTACTTGTCCGCCAGGTACCCGTAGGCGTCGTGGGAGACCACGATCGTCTTCCGCTCGCAGGTGGCCAGCCCCTCGGTGAACTCCTCGTCCAGGGCGGCCAGTTCCGTGGTCAGCCGCTCGGCGTTGGACTCGTAGGCCGCGGCGTTGTCCGGGTCGACCTCGGCCAGCTCGTGGGCGACCTCCGTGGCCACCGCGGCGAGCCGGTCCGGGTCCAGCCAGAAGTGCGGATCCTCCCCGTCGTGGCCGTGCCCGTCGTCACCGGAGGCGCCGTCGGCCTGCTGCTCCCCGGCCGGGGGCGCGTCGCCGTGGGCTTCTTCGGTGTGGGACTCCTCCGCGGATCCGTGCTCCTCGGCGGAGTGGGACTCCTCGCCCTCCACCCCGGCGTGCACCGCGTCGAGGGCGTGCTCGGGGGCCGCCTGGGCCACCGCGTCGTCGACCGCCGGCTGGAACCCGGAGAGGTACACGACGGCGTCCGCGGTGCGCAGTCCGTCGACGGCGGCCGGGGACAGCTCCAGGTCGTGCGGCTCGGCCCCGGCCGGGGTCAGCGACTCCACCTCCACGAGATCCCCGCCGACGCGCTCGGCGACGTACTGCAACGGATAGAAGGAGGCCTGCACGCTCAGCGCCTCACCCGATCCCTCCCCGGCGGCCGACGGGTCGGCCGAGCCGGAGGCGCAGGAGGCCAGGGCGAGTGCGGCGGCCAGGGACAGCGGAACGGTGAGAGCACGAGACAGGGTCATGAGAACAATTCTCAGTCAATCTGAGAATCGTTGTCAAAACTCCCCCGCGGGCGGACCCCAGGGTGGGCGGATTCTCAGGTGGCGCGCCGACAGGCGTCGCAGGTCCCGTGGAGCTCGATGGCGTGGGAGACCTCCGTGAACCCGTGCCGGCGGGCGGTCTGGGTGGCCCACCGCTCGACCTGGGTCTCGGCGACCTCCACGGTGTGCCCGCAGTGGCGGCACACCAGGTGGTGGTGGTGCTCGGTGCGCCGGCAGCGGCGGTACCGGGTCTCCCCTCCCGGGGCGGCGAGGGCGTCGACCTCTCCGGTCTCGGCCAGGGCGTTGAGGTTCCGGTAGACGGTGGCGAGGGAGACGGGCTCCCCCTGCTCCCCCAGCATGGCGTGGAGCTGCTGGGCGGAGCGGAACTCGGGGGTCCGCTCGAGCAGCTCGGTGAGGGCGGAGCGCTGTCGGGTGGTCCGGGACATGGTCATGCTCCTCGCAGCTGGAGGTCGTCCTCGATGTCGTGGAGGCGATCCGCGCCGTGCGGTCCGCCGTGGCGGCGGGTGCGCCCCAGGAGGGGCCGGGCGATCAGGACCAGCACGTAGCAGGCGATGGCCAGCACCACGATCGTCGCCCCCGGGGACAGCGGGTGGAAGTAGGTGATGGACAGGCCCGTCACGCAGACCCCGGCCCCGACGGCCATGGCCGTGCCCATGGTCCCGGCGAAGGAGCGGGTGACCAGCTGGGCCACGGCCACCGGGACGATCATCACGGCCGAGACCAGGAGGACGCCGACCACGCGCATCGACACGGACACGGTCAGGGCGGCCATGACGGCCACCAGGATGTTCAGGGCCCGGACCGGCAGCCCGGTGGCGAGGGCGAACTCCTCGTCGTGGCACAGGGAGAAGAGAGCCGGGCGCAGGCCGAGCCCGAGGCCGAGGACCACCGCGGCCAGCCCGGCGGTGAGCCAGACGTCCAGGGGGGTGACGGTGGCGATGGAGCCGAAGAGGTAGCCGGTGAGGTTCGCCGACGTGCCGCCGGCCAGCCCGATGAGCAGCACGCCGCCGGCGATGCCGCCGTAGAACAGCAGGGCCAGCGCGACGTCGCCGCTGGTGCGCCCCTTGGTGCGCATCACCTCGATGAGCACCGCGCCGATGACGGCCGCGACCACCGCCCCGGGCACGGCGAGGACGTCGTGCGGGGTGAGTCCGGCCGCCGAGCCGGCCAGCCAGCCCATGGCCACCCCGGTCAGGGCCACGTGGCCGATGCCGTCACCGAGCAGGGCCAGGCGCCGCTGGACGAGGTAGGTGCCGATCACGGGCGCGGAGATCCCCACCAGGGCGGCGATCAGCAGACCGCGCTGCATCAGCGGGCTGGCCAGCATGGCGGCGAGGGTCTCGATCATGGTCACTGCGGCTTTCCGTGGAGATCGGGGGCGGTGGGAACGGCGGAGGGCGCGTCCCCGTGGGGGTGCAGGTGCTCGTGGTCGGGGGCGTCGTGCCCCGGGGCCGGCAGCGGGGGGCTGCCGTCGTGGACGATGCGTCCCTGGCGCAGCACCACGGCGCGGTCCAGCAGGGGGGCCAGCTCGCCCAGCTCGTGGAGCACGACCAGCAGCGTGGTGCCGTCGGCCTGCAGCTGCGCCAGGATGCGGGCCATGGCCTCCTTGGAGACCTGGTCCACTCCCGACAGGGGCTCGTCCAGCAGCAGCAGCCGGGGCCGTCGCACCAGTGCCCGGGCGATCAGCACCCGCTGCTGCTGGCCGCCGGAGAAGATCGCCACGCTCTCGCGCGCCCGGTCGGCCAGGCCGACCTGCTCCAGGGCGTCGAGGCACGCGCGCCCGCCACCTGCGCCCGGGCGCAGGCGCCGGTGTCCCGTCAGCCCCGAGGCGACGACTTCCAGGGCGGTGGCCGGCACCCCGGCGCCCACGCCGACGCGCTGGGGGACGTACCCGATGCGCGACCACGGCACGGCCCGGCGCGCGCCGGTGACGTCGGCGCCGAACAGCCGGGCCTCGCCGGAGGTGATGGGCACGATGCCGAGCAGGGACTTGATGAGGGTCGACTTCCCGGAGCCGTTGCCGCCCATGAGGGCCACGGCCTCGCCGTCGTCCACGGTGAGATCCACCCCCCGCAGCACCGGAGCGGCGCCGAGGACCACGGTGAGGTCCTCCGTGCGGATCGCCGAGCGGTCCTCGGGGGCCGTCACCGGTGGAGTGGATCGAGGTTTCATGAGATCCATTCTCAAGAATATGAGAACGATGGTCAATTCGGCGTTCGACCCCGTAGTCCGAACCTTCCGTCCTTTCTTTAAGAATCATTCTTATGCAGGGTGGCGGGCATGCATCTTGTCATGGTCAGCTCCCTGGACGCCCTGAGCCGTCAGCGGGCCTGCGAGTCCCTCGCGGACGCCTTCCCGCGTGCCGTCGTGCTGGTGCAGGACCTGCTCGACGAGGGTGCGGTGGTGCGCCGGACGTTCCGGCCGGGCGCCCCCGCGGAACGGGTGACGACGTCGCTGGAGCACGGCTGCCCCAGCTGCGCCGTCCGGCTCGACCTCGTGCCGGCCCTCGACCGCCTGTGCGGGGCCGGGGAGGAGCACGTGGTCGTGGGGCTGCCCCCAGGAGTGCCCACCGCCACGGCAGCCCGCGCGCTGAGCAGCCTCATGGGCCCGCCACCGACCGTGGACGCGGCCGTGCTCGCCTGCGCATCGGCCTCCGTGGAGGACCAGATCTGGGACGGGCAGACCCTGGCCGAGGCCGGCTGCACCACCGTGGACGGGGACGAGCGGACGCCCGGCGAGTTCCTCGTCGGGGAGCTGGCCTTCAACGACACCGTGCTGCTGGCCGACCCGGATCTGGTGCCCGTCGGCGCCGAGGAGCGCGCCCGCGGTGTCGGGCTGCTGCGGGAGCTGGCCCGGCACGCGGACGTCGTCGAGCACGGCTCCCAGGTCCGCCCGGGGCGGCACCGTCCCGCCGAGGCCCTGCACCGCGCCGCCTCCGGGTGCCTGGAACCGTCCCGGGGCGCGCCGTCCTCGCCGTTCACCACCGTGGTGCAGCGGGTGGAGCGCCCGCTGCACCCGGAGCGCTTCCAGCACGCCCTCTCCGCCCTGGCGGCGGGCTGCTGCTGGCTGCGCGGGCTCGTCTGGCTGGCCGTGGCCCCGGAGTACCGCATCCTCGTGCAGGGGATCGGACCTCGGGTGTGGCTCGAGAACACCGGACCGTGGCCGGTGGAGCAGCACCGCGGACCGTCCGGGGGCCACGCGGTGCCGGCAGGTCCCGGGGTGCACGCCACCGTGCTGGCCGCCACCGGCGAGGACCTCGACGCCGCCGAGATGACCGGACTTCTCGCCTCGTGCCAGCTCACCGAGGCGGAGATGCGGTCCGGGATCACCGGACTGGCCGATCCTTTCGGCATCAGCTCCCCGAGCTGAACCCCGGGGGGATCCGCCGGGGGATCCGCACCGGATCCCCCGGCACCACGAGCAGTAACGACATTCAGAACGATGTCCAGAACGACAATCAGGAGGACGGATTGAAAGTACGCAACTCGCTGCGCGCCCTGAAGAAGGTCCCCGGCGCCCAGGTGGTCCGCCGGCGCGGCCGCACCTTCGTGATCAACAAGAAGAACCCGTGCATGAAGGCCCGCCAGGGCTGAGCCCGGCTCCCGACGACGAACGGCCGATGCCGGACCTCGGTCCGGCGGCAGCCGTTCTGTTGCTGCGGCGGGACACCGCCCGCCGGCGAGCCCGCCCGTCATGAGCTGCCGGCGCCGGCCGTCCGAGCGCCGGCCGCACCGCCAGGCTCAGCCCCGCACCGTTCCCACCGGCTCGGCGGCCCCCGTCGGCTCCTGGCCGGGATCCGGAACGGGGACCGTGGCGGCAGTTCCCACCCCGCCACGTGTCGCCCGTCTCGCGACGTCGGCGCTGGAGAGGGAGACGGCCAGGACGGAGGCGAGCACCAGGGCACCTGCGGGGCCGAGCACGGTCCACGGGGCGCGTTCGACGTAGCCGATGCCCTCGGAGAGCAGCAGCCCCCACTCCGGGTTCGGCGGCTGCTGCCCCAAGCCCAGGAACCCGAGGCCGGCGATGGCCAGGGCGGTGCCGGGCAGTCGAAGGATGGCGTGCCGGGTCACCTCCGGGAGGAGAGTGGGCAGGACGGTTCCGGCCAGGACGCGGGCCGGGCCCACGCCGAGCAGGGGCAGCACCCGGACGTAGGGCCGGGCCGAGATCTCGGCGACGAGGGCGGCGGTGTGGGCGGCCAACGGCGCCCAGCTCACCAGGGTGACGGCGAGGGCGGCCCCGGCGGCCGAGGGGCCGGCCACCGCCACGACGAGGATGCCGGCGATGATCGGCGGTGCCGCGTTGGTGACCTCGATCGGGCCGGTGGACCACACCCCGGTCACCCCGACGACGAGGCCGATGACCAGACAGGCGGCGACCACGACCAGGGCGAGGCCCAGGGTGTCCAGGGCGCCGTGGCCCACCCGCGCCAGCACGTCGCGTCCTGCGGCATCGGCTCCCAGGGGCAGCGCCCAGGAGGGCGCTTCGAGCCTCCCGTGGGCGGAGGTGTAAGGGTCCCGGAGCAGCCCGGCGACGATCAGTCCCAGCAGCAGGGCACCCGAGACGGTCGGCACCGTCCACCAGGACCGGCGCCGGCCCGGGGGCGGCCCGGGGACGGGCAGGTCCCCGGAGCGGGCGGCCGGCCCCAGCAGCGCCCGGCGGGCCAAGGCCGCCAGGACCCCGCAGGTCCCGGCGACAACGAGCAGGAGCAGCACCCCGGCCTGCAGGGCGGGGATGTCCTGGGACGCGGCGGCCCCGAGCAGGGTCCGGCCCAGGCCGGGGATCGCGAAGACCTCCTCGACCGGCACCGCTCCTCCGGTGAGCCCGACGACGACGAGGGCGATCTGCCCGATCACTCCGGGCAGGGCCCGGTGCAGCGCCGCGAGCGCGATCCGGGGCCGGGAGTGCCCGGCCACGGCCCATGTGTGCACCCAGCGCTCGGTGAAGGCGCCCGCCAGCGCGGTCGAGAGCAGCCGGCCGATCAGTCCGCCCGCAGGCAGGCCGAGCGCCAGGGCCGGCAGCACCACGTGCTGGGGGCCCTGCCACCCGTAGGGCGGCAGCCAGCCCGCCCAGACGGCCACGACGATCAGCAGCACGGCCGCGAGCAGGAACTCCGGCAGAGCGGTCAGTGCGGCGGCCGCCGCACCGGCCCCGCGGGCGGGGCGCCCGGCGAGCCCGCTGCGGACGGTGGGCACGCAGGTCAGGGCGGCCACGGGCAGGGCGACGAGCAGAGCCGCGCCCATCAGGGTCAGGGACACCCCCATGGCTTCCAGGACGCCGGGCAGGACCGGGCGCCCACTGATCCAGGAGGTGCCGAAGTCTCCGGTGAGCACCCCCGACGCCCAGTCGGCGAACACGGCGATCGGACCGCCGTCCAGGCCCAGCTCGGTCCGGATCTGGGCCAGCACCTCCGGGGTGGCCGGCCGGTCCGCGTAGCGGGCGCGCAGGACCGTGTACTCCGGGCTGTTGCCCGACAGCCATGGCAGGGCCCCGATCAGCACGACGACAGCGGCGAAGGCCGCTGCGCGGGAGATCAGGGCCGCCGCCCCTCCCCGTCCTCTCACTCGGCGACGGTGGTCTCAGCGGTGATGAGCTCGCGCTCGCGCGGGTCGCGGGCGGCACCCTCCACGCCGCTCTGCTCCCCCTGGATGACGCGCTCGTGGAGCATCGGGATCGCCGCGTCCTCGGCCAGGATCGCCGCTTCGGCGGCCATGATGGCCTCCTGGCGCTCCTCGCCGGGAGTGGCCTGTTCCGCGGCGGTCAGGGCGTCGTCGACGGTCTCGGAGCAGAACTGCGAGAGGTTGAACGAGCCCTCGCAGCCGAAGTCGCTGACCATGTAGGCCACCGGATCCCCCGAGTCGAGCACCGTGGCCCGGGAGAGGATGAAGGCGTCGAAGTCGCCGTCCAGGGCGTCGGCCTCGATGTACTGGTACTCGCGCACCTCCAGCTCGACCTCGAACCCAGCGGCCTCGAGCTGCTGCTGGAGCTGGACGGCGACCTCGGGCAGCTCGGCCCGGTCGGTGAAGGTGCCGATGGTGATCTTCTGTCCGGCCGGGTCCCCGGCCTCGGCGCGGTCGGCGAGCAGCTCGCGGTAGGCGTCGGCGTCCCTGCCCTCCGCGGCGTAGGGGATCGCCGGTCCCAGCAGCCCGGCAGCCACGTCGGCCCGGCCCTCGTAGACCCCGTCCACCACGGTCTGCGGGTTCAGGGCCTCGCGGGCGGCCGCGCGCAGGGCGGGGTCGGCGAAGGGCCCGTCCTCGTTGTTGAGGTAGAGGGTGTTGGTGCGCGGCATCGGCACCTCCGCCAGGAGGTCCTCTTCCACCTGGGCGGCCTGGCCCACGGGCACGGCCTCGACGACGTCCGACTCCCCGGTGCGCAGCGCGGCGGCCCGGGCGGTGCCGTCGGGCACGAAGGAGACGTCGATGCCGGCCGCGGCGGCGGCGCCGTCCCAGTAGTCGTCGTAGCGCTCGAGGGTGGCCCCGGAGGTGCCGTCCACGGCGGTGAGCTCGAAGGGCCCGGTGCCGTGGCCCACCGGGGTGACGGTGTCCCCCTCGTAGGCCGCCGGGGCCAGGACCGACAGCTGCGGGCTGGACAGCCGTTGGGGCACGAGCGGATCGGCCTCGGCGGTGGTGACCCGCACCGTGTCGCCCTCGGCCGCCACGCTCATCTCCACCCCGTCGAGGATGCGCGGGGCCGGCTCGGCCTCCACCGCCCGGGCCAGGGAGGCGGCGGCGTTCTCCGCGGTGAGCTCGGTCCCGTCGTGGAAGGTGACGCCGTCGCGAACGGTGAAGGACCAGGTGGTGTCGTCGAGCTGCTCCCACTCAGTGGCCAGCATCGGCTGCGCCTCCCCGGCCTCGTCCAGCCGGACCAGGGTTTCGGCGGTGGACCAGCGGGAGAGCTTGAAGGCGTCGTCGCTCAGCGGGGACAGCCCCGAGCGCGGCGGCTGCAGCATGGCCAGCTCGATCCGGGCGTCGGTCGAGCCGCCGGCTCCCCCGGCGGAGGAGGTGTCCGAGCCCCCGGAGAAGCACCCGGTGAGCAGCAGCAGGCTGACAGCGGCGAGGCCGAGGCCGGCGCGGCGGGGGGCGGGGCGGGGAGCGGTGGGGCGAGGGGGCATCAGAGGACCCTTTCGTCGTGATCGGTGGATGGGGCGGCGGAGATCTCAGGGGTACGGGCCTCAGACGGACAGCCGCGGGACGGCATCCACCAGCTCCTGTGTCGTCGGGTGGCGCGGCGTCTCGAGGAGCCGGTCGGTGGGCCCCTCCTCCACCACCTGCCCGCGGTCGAGCACCAGCGCTCGGTCGCACAGGGAACGGACCGCGGTGAGATCGTGGGAGATGAACAGCAGCCCCAGGCCTCCCCGCACGTGGAGGTCCTTCAGGAGCTCCAGCACCTGGTTGCGCAGCGGCAGGTCCAGCCCACTGACGGCCTCGTCGGCCAGGAGGATCCGTGGGCCGGTCACCAGGGCCCGGGCGATCGCCACGCGCTGGGCCTGGCCGCCGGAGAGCTCGTGGGCGTGCCGGGCCAGGTGCTCGGCACCGAGTCCCACCTGCTCCAGGGCGTCCTGCACCAGGCGCAGGTGGTCGCCGGGGACGCGGAAGCGCCGCAGCGGTTCCCGCAGCTGGCGCTCGACGCTGCGCCGCGGGTCCAGGCTGGACGCCGGGTCCTGCGGGATGTACTGCACGGCCTGCCGGGCCCGCCGGATCCGCTGCCGGCCGGTCAGGGGCGCGCCGTTGAAGAGGACCTCGCCCCGGTCCGGGCGCTCCACGCCCAGCAGCAGGGACAGCAGCGTGGACTTGCCCGAGCCGGAGGGACCCACCAGGCCCAGGGTCTCGCCTTCGCGCACCACCAGATCGACGCCGCGCACCGCGGCCACGGTGCCGGAGCGGGTCCGGTAGGTCCTGGTGAGCCCGATGCCGCGCAGCATGGTGGCGGGGGCTGCCGACCGGCTCACGACGCAACGCCCAGCGGCGCCGCACCCGACTGAGCCGCACTCATCGGAGCGGCTTCGGGCCGGAGCCCGGCGCGAGCTGCGGCGACCAGGGACACGGTGAACGCCGCCTGGGGCGACCGGACCACCTGCTGCACGGGACCGGCCTCGACGACCCGGCCCCGCTCCAGGACGACGACGGTGTCGCACAGGTCGGCGGCCACCGCCAGATCGTGGGTGATGAACAGCAGAGCGCTGCGCCCCGGTCCCGTGCAGCGGCGCAGGGCCTCGACGACATGGCGCTGGCTGATCATGTCCAGGGCCGTGGTGGGCTCGTCGGCCACCAGCAGGTCCGGGGACGCGGCCATGGCCAGGGCCAGGCACACACGCTGCCGCTGCCCACCCGAGAGCTGGGAGGGATGGGCGCGCAGGATTCGCTCCGGGTCCTCGAAGCCGACCTCACGGAGCAGCGCCTCCATCACCTGGACGGCGGCCGCCGCGCCGATCCGCCGTCGACGGGCCACGGCGGGCAGGAGCTGCCGGTCCAGGCGCACCACCGGGTTCAGGGCGGCCTGGGAGTCCTGGAAGACCGCCGCCATCCCCGGGCGCCGCCCTGGCGCCTGGCGCCAGGGCAGTTCACGGCCGGCGACCCGCAGGGAGCCGTGGACGTCGAACTGAGGTCCGAGCAGTCCTAGCAGGGCAAGCACCGTCAGGGACTTTCCCGAGCCTGAGGCGCCGAGGAGGGCCACCCGCTGTCCGGGCTGCACCTGCAGGTCCACTCCATGCAGGAGGGGCCGCCCGGCCACGGCGACGCCGAGTCCCCGCACGTCCACTCCGGTCCCACTGCGCATGCTTCTCCCTTGCCAAACCGGCCTCAACAAGCTCTCATAGTAATGAGTTTCATTCTCAACTACTAATTCGGCGGAGACCACGCCACGCGTCCGTCGACACGCGATCTGGTGCATCGATCCAGGAGGCAGTCCCATGACCCGCAAGCGCACTCCGAGCAGGTCAAGAACCGACGCCAGCGGCCCGCTGGTCGCGGTGTGCCAGGGCCACCGGTGCGCCGGCCTGCGCCGGCTGACCGGGACACCCGAGCAGGTGGAGGATCTCCAGGAGGTGGTGAAGGGCACGGCCGGAGCCGTCCTGATCTCGTCCCCGTGCATGGGACGGTGCGAGATGGCCTCACTGGTCGCCGTGGCACGGCGGGACGGACCCAGCGGGAGGGTCGGCCCTACCGTGTGGCTGAGCGGGCTCGAGGAGGAGCGCCGCGCGCAGGCACTGAACCGCTGGGTGGCCGCCGGCGGACCGCAGCGGATCCACCAGCCGGAGCACGACGCACCGGAACTCCTGCGGGAGGCCGTGAGCGGCTTCGGCCCGCCTCCAGCGGTCTCCCGCCGCACCCACTGACGCAGCACCGCCCGTGCGGCGGGGTCAGTGCTCGGGAACCTCCGGGACGGCCGCCGGCTCGGCGGCATGGGCGACCGCGTCGGCCACGATGTGGGAGACGTGGGTGTCGGCCAGCGCGTGCACCGCTTCGCGACCGTGCCGGGTCGAGATCACCAGGCCGGTCTCGCGCAGGATGCGCAGATGCTGGGACACCAAAGGCTGGGACAGCCCGGAGAGCTCCACCAGCCGGGAGACGGTCGCCGACCCCTCGGCGAGCAGGCACAGCAGCTGCAGCCGGGCCGGGGTGGCCAGGGCCTTGAACAGGCAGGCGGCCGCCTCGAGCTCAGCACGCTCAGCGCGCATCACGTCCTCCGACGCAGCCGGGGGAATGGGCGAGAAGCCCTGCACGGAGCAGAGGCTTCTCGAGATCGGCGAGATCGAGCGACTCAGTGCTCGTCGTAGTGGTCCTCGTGCAGAGCGTGCTTGTGGCCGTCGTGGAGGTAGTCTACGTGGTCCTCGTGCTGCACGGTCTCGTGCCCGCAGTCCTCGCCGTGGGCGTGGTCCGCCACGGTGTGCTCGGCCTGCTTGTCGTGATCGGCCATGACCGTCTCCTCAGTGGTCTCGGTGCGCCCCGGAGAGCCTGCTCCACCAATACAGCAGAAACATGCATACATTGCCATACGTTGAGGCAAGCCGTTCTTGTCCGCGTTGTCGCAGGTCATTGAGCAATACGATCAGTGGTGGAGCCGGACGCTCAGCCGGGGCATCAGCACCTGGACCAGCGGTCCGATGGCCAGCGCGTAGAGCACCGTGCCCAGCCCCACCGTGCCCCCGAGCAGCCACCCGGCGAGCACCACGGCCACCTCGATCGAGGTGCGCACCACGCGCACGGAACGCCCGGTGCGCCGCACCAGACCGGTCATCAGCCCGTCGCGCGGACCGGGCCCCAGGTGCACCCCGATGTAGGCGGCGGTCGCCACGGCGTTGAGGAGCACACCGGCGAGCACGAGCAGCACCCGCAGCGGCACCGACTCGACCGGAGGCAGCACCGCCAGGGTCGCGTCGAGCACCAGCCCGACCACCACCGCGTTGCTGAGGGTGCCGAGGCCGGGCCGCTCCCGCAGCGGGATCCACAGGAGGAGCAGCAGCACGCTGACCACGATGACGACGGTGCCCATGCTCACCCCGAACTGCCGGGACAGCCCCTGGTGCAGCACGTCCCACGGGATGACACCGAGCTCCGCCCGCACGAGCATCCCCATGGTGATGCCGTAGAGCGCCAGGCCGGCGTAGAGCTGCACGAGCCGCCGGGGCAGTCGGCGTGACTCCGGCCGGTCGATCGAGCGGGCCAGGGCACGCGGACTCCAGTTCATGCGGATCATCTTCGCACCGGCGCGGGACCTCCGGGTGTCCCCGGAGGTGGAACAATGCCCCCATCCCTTTCTCGCGACCGGAAGGTGCCTCGTGACCGGCATGGAGCTCGCCGTCGTCGCGCTCGTGGTGAGCGTGGCGTCCTGCCTCCAGGGCGCCATCGGCTTCGGCCTGGGCCTGCTCGCCGCCCCCGTGATCGCCCTGTTCGATCCCACCCTGCTGCCCGGCTCCCTCATCCTGGTGGCCCTCGGGCTCACCGTGCTCGGCGTGCTGCGGGACCGCGCCGCCGTGGACGTCAAGGACGCGGGCTGGGCCGTGATGGGGCAGGTCCCCGGCACGGTGGCGGGAGCCCTGCTGGTGGCCGCCCTGCCCGCCCGGACCCTGGCCCTCGTCCTGGCGGGCACCGTGCTGCTCGCCGTGCTGCTCAGCGTGTGCGGCTGGCAGCCGAGGCCACGGCCCGCGACCGTCGCCGCCGCCGGGGCCGCCTCCGGCCTCCTGGGCACGGCCACGTCCATCGGCGGTCCGCCCATGGCGCTCGTGTGGCACGGGTCCTCGCGCGCCCGGATGCGCGGCACCATGAGCGCGTTCTTCCTGTTCGGCACGCTGCTGTCCCTCACGGCGCTGACCGCGGTGGGATCGATCGACCGCCGGACCCTGCTGTTCGCCGCCGTTCTCCTGCCGGCCATGGTCCTCGGCTTCGCGGCGTCCGGGGCGGTCAACGCGCGGATCAACCGGCGCGTCGTCCGGCGGGTGGGTCTCGGCGCCTCCACGCTGGGCGCCGTGCTCGTCCTGCTGCAGGCGTTCTGAGCGGGACGGACGAGCAAGAGCCCGATTGCCGGGGCTGAGACGGACTCCGGTCGGATGAAGCAGACCGCCCGTCGCTGCTGAGGGACCACGCCCCGCCGTCGCAAGGTCATCCCTGCACGCAGCGTGATCGCCGAGTTCTGCGTCAGGCCTCAGCAGCTGACAGCATCGGCCGGTGACGGACTGTGCGGGCCGTCGTCCGCCGGTCAGGCCTTCCTGACCGTGAGGGTGACGTTGGGGCAGGAGGCGGCGATCCGGGTCAGGGCGGCCTTCTCGGTGCTGTCGACCTTGAGGCCCCAGCGGATCTTCACCGCGACCCACTCCCCCACGTAGCCGCAGCGGTTCTTCGGCGGCATCCAGGACTCGGGGCCGCGGGCCTGCTTGGCCGAGTTCAGTGCTGAGGTCTGGGCGCTGAGCGCGCGGTGGTCGCCCAGGTCGTTGTAGAACGCCACGCGCTTGGCCTTCGTCCAGTGCCGGGCCCCGGAGCCCCAGGCCTCGTGGACGGGCACGGTGTGGTCGATCTGCACGGTGGTGGCCGAAGTGTGCACCCTCCCGTCCCAGGTCGTGATCCAGCGCCCGCCCTTGACGGCGCACCGCTTGCTGGTGGTGAAGCTGATGCTCGCCTTGGACTCGTTCTGCAGCACCTCGGCGCGGGTGTTCTGGCAGTCACGGTTGGCGTCGTTCCAGTCGCCGAACTGCTTGTACCGGTCATAGCCGACGTTGTTCTCCGCGGCCACGGGCAGGGACTGCACCGCGGTGCGCAGCGAGGCGCTGTAGGTGGTCGCCGCCTCGGCGGGCACGGCGCCACCGACGAGGACGAGTCCCGCCACGACCACTGAGGCCGCGGCAGCCCGGAGCGGGCCACCGGCGGCGGAGGAACCGGTGTCGGGAGTGCGGGCACGAGAAAACAGTCCGAGGAACATCGGGGGCCTCCAGGATGGGGGGTGAGGCGCCGTTGTGGCGTCCCCTCATCCTGGCATTGCCATTGCAAATAGATGTGTTATGTCATGATCGCGCTTCTGGGGACAACCGCCCTGACGACGGCGGACCCCGCCCGCTCACAGGCCCCTGTGGGCGCGGGCGCTCACCGGCCGCCTGAGCGCCCGCGCTCACCTCCGGAGCGGCCCGTCGTCGTGGCACGGGTCCTCGCGCCCGGATGCGAGGCACCCGGTCAAGCAGTGGGAGACACTCGACTGCTGGAGGTCAGCCGGCCCGGGCCACCGTCTCCGCCAGCATCTCGGCGGTGGGGTACCGCGAGCGCAGGAAGGCCAGCGGCAGGCCGGTGCGGCGCGCGACGAGGTCGTGGGTGGGCGGTTGCCCCTGACGGCTGAGGTCGAGCACCGTGGCCCCGATCAGCTGTTCGCGCTTCCGGTGGCGCCGCTCCTGCAGGTGCTGCACGTCCTCTGGGCTGAGCCGCCGCTTCTTGCGCACCGGGCGACGACGACCGCCACCCGCGGTCCCGTGCCCCCGCGCGCCCGGCGAGGCGTCGGGAGTCCGTGCGACGTCCTCGCGGGAGGCCCAGGCCCTCGCCCCGGCCACGTCCCTGTGCAGCTGCTCGACGAGCTCCTTCGACGCGGAATACCGCCGCTGCGGCCGGAGCCGCTCGTGCAGCCGGACAAGGACGGTGTGCCCGTAGAGGTCACCCGCGAAGTCGAGCAGGTGGGCCTCCAGCAGGCGCACCCCGTCCCTGCCGTAGTAGGTCGGCCGGCGGCCGACGGACACCGCGGCCAGGTGCACCGGTCCGGACCGGGCCGGGTCGATCTGCACGGTGGCCGCCCAGACCCCGTCGCGCCACGGCTGGTCGGGCACCGCGACGTTGGCGGTGGGGAAGCCCAGCAGCCGGCCGCGCCGGTCCCCTGTGACGACGGTCCCCTCGACCTGCCAGACCACCGCACGGCACCGGCTCAGTTCGAGGACCCCTTGGGGGGAGTGGGGGCACGGGTCCGGGGAGGACGTGCTCGCGCGCGCGTCGGGGACGGGCGGAGGATCCGCCGGGTGCGAGGGCACGGCGCTCGGTGCGGCGGTGTGCGGGTTCTTCATGCGGTGCTCCCCTGGTGCTCTGGTCCTGTTCCGGGGCGAGGCGCCCGTCCCGGGGGGCGTGTCTGCTCCGGTCCGCGCTCAGGCGTACCGGAGTCCGGCGACGGCGTACCGGGCGTAGTCCTTGCGGGCGCTCGTCCGGAGGGCCTCGGTGACCTCGGCGGCCGCGTCCTGCATGGCGCGGACCCACTCCTGGACGGTGGCGCCGTCCACCGCTGCGGGCAGGCGGCACAGGCGCAGCACCAGTCCCGAGTTGGCGAGCTCGCCGGCGTCCGGGGCGAACACGGGCACCACCACGCTGGCCAGCTCGATCCCGGTCTCGGAGGCCTCGACGGAGCCGCCGAAGAAGTGGCTCGCGCCGGCAATGGTGGTGCGCACGGCACGGTCGCGGGCCGGGGTCAGCTCGCCGCCGGCGTACTCGCTCAGCGCCTCCCCCAGCCGCTCGTAGCCCTCGGGGTCGTGGTCCACGCGGGAGATGGCGTACCCCTGCTCGCGCACCCGCTCCGCGGCCTCGCGGTAGGCGGTGCTCACCTGCTCGTCCTGCGGGTGGATCCGCGAGACCCAGCGGTCCACCTGGTCCGGGCTCCAGGCCACGGCGGCCTCGCCCAGCGGCGGGATGAGGGGCACGCGCACGCCGATGCGCTCGTCGGCGTCGGTGTCCCCGCCGTAGGAGGTCGCGCCGATGGTCTGATCCAGGGCGCTGACCTGCACCAGCGCCGCGGCCGAGCACCCGAACCGCCGCGCGAGCCGGTCCAGCTGCGGACGGGCCGCCTCCGCGATCCGCACGGCGGAGATGAGCGACTCGTCCACGTGGGCAGACAGCCCCGTCGTGGAGAAGCCGCCGTAGCCGCCCTGGAAGAACAGCAGCGGCGTCACCGGCCGGTTCACCGCGATGTCGTCGACGGCCACCAGGGTGATGTAGTGGTCGCCGGCCTCGATCTCCCGCTCGATGCTCCCGTGGAGGTGCGCCACGGCGCCGGCGATCACCGGCGCCCCCGAGGGCGAGCGGCTCCACTCGACCTTGTCGAACTTCTCCGGGTCCTTCGAGGCGAGGGTCCTGCAGGCCTGCAGCTGGTCGTGGGCGAAGACGCTGATGCACACACCGTCCGCCGCCCGCAGCTTCGCGTAGGAGGCGGAGGTCGTCATCGGCATGAAGGAGACCAGCGGCGGCTCCAGCGAGACGGAGCTGAAGGTGCCGACCACCATGCCCACGGGTGCGTCGTCGACCATCGCTGTCACCACCACCACACCCGTCGGGTAGTGACCCATGACGTCGCGGAACGCCCGCGGATCGAAGGTGGTCGGGGTGTCGAGAGTGCTCTCGCTCATGGCGTTCTCCTCGTGGTGTGGTTCGGCGACCCCTCGGCCAACCGTTTGCACTATCCAGATTAGAATATATTCGTGATCCGGATCACGCCACCCCTGTCCCGAAGTTGATCACACCACCCGTCATTCATGCTGGGAAGGACAAAATCTTTTCAAACCAATTATGCAGAATCCGTTGACAGTGTCATAAATCACACACAAGATGGGGCTTCAGCACCGGGACCCGTGAGTTCGCGCGGGATGTCCGGAGAAATCTACGGAGAGGTCATCGTGAACCGACTCAGATCAGTCAGCGCACCGCTGCTCGTCTTCCTGCTGTTCATCGGCGCGTTCTTCGGCTATCCACTGCTGATGCTCGTCTACGGCGCCTTCCGCAGCGGCCAGCCGGGCACCAGCGGGGACTTCGGTCTCTCCGGGTTCACGAACGCCTACGGGGACCCGGCAACGTGGGAGACGCTGTGGGCCTCGGTCCTCTACGCCGTCGGCGTGCAGACCATCGGCATCGTGGGCGGGTTCGTCTTCGCCTGGCTGTCCACCCGGACCAACACCCCGGGAAGCCGAGCCATCACCGTCACGATGATCACCATCTTCGCCATCCCCACGCTCTTCTTCGCGATCAGCTGGGGCATGCTCACGAGCCCGACCGGCCTGATCACCCAGATGCTCGGCACAGGACCGGAGGGCGGACCCCGCCTCGACGCGTTCTCCTGGACCGGATTGATCCTGGTGAGCGGTCTGAAGGGCATCGCGGTGATGTACCTGCTCCTGATGGGCCCCGTGCGCGCCCTGAACCGCTCGATGGAGGAGGCGGCCCGGCTGTCCGGGGCGAGCCGGCTCCGGCTGTTCGTGGACATCAACATCCCGATCCTGCTGCCCACCCTGTCCGGTCTGGCGATCCTCGGCTTCGTGAACTCCCTGGGGCAGCTCGACGTCGCCCTCATCCTGGGCGTGCCGGCCGGCATCTACGTCTTCCCGACGCAGATCTACGACTTCCTCGCCACCACCCCGATCCGCTACGACTCCGCGAGCGCGCTGGCGCTGCTGCTGATCGCCATCATCTACCTGCTGGTGCTGCTGCGGTCCAAGGTCCTCGGCAACCGGAACTTCATCACCGTGACCGGCAAGGCCTACCGCCTGGAGCGGGAGGACATCGGCGCCTGGAAGTGGGCGGGCCTCGCGCTCTTCCTGCTGTACACGGCCGTGGCGCTGGTGGTGCCCCTGATCCAGCTCGTCATCGGCTCGCTCCAGCCCGTCCTGGGCGTCTCCGGATTCACCGTCCAGCACTACCTCGACCTCTTCGACTCACCGAACGTGCTGAGGGCCCTGCAGAACACCTTCTTCGTCGGCGTCATCGGCGGGTTCTTCGCCACGGCCCTGGCGGTGCTCATCAGCTACCTGGCGCTGCGGAGCAGGAACCGGTTGGCCAAGGTCCCCGAGCTCGTCGTCTGGGCTGTCGTCGCTGTTCCCGGGATCGTGCTGGCCCTGGCGATCACCTGGGCCTACCTGAGCGTGCCCGGCCTCCGGAACCTCTACGGGTCGATCTGGATCGTCCTGATCGCCCTGATCATCGTGGTCACGCCGATCGCCCAGCGCGCCACCAGCGGGCCGGTCGGCCAGCTCGGCGTCGAGCTGGAGGAGTCCGCAAGGGTCCACGGCGCCTCCGCGCCGCGCATGATGGGAACGATCGTCGTCCCCCTGATCGGCCCCACGTTCCTGGCGTCCTGGTTCATCTCCGGCGTGATGGCCGCCGGCAGCCTGGACATCCCGATCCTGCTGTCGAGCACCCGGACGGAGACCGTCTCGCTGCTCGTCTACAACTACTACACCCAGCTCGGCAACGGGTCCCGGGCCGCCGCCCTCCTGCTGGTCCTGCTCGTGCTGCTGGCCCTGGGCGGGGCGCTCATGCTCGGCATCGGACGCCTCCTGCGCCGACGCGCCGAGCGCAGGACCAGGTCCCGCGGCGCCCTGGTGGACGCCGTCCGGCCCGACCCGGACCCCGACCGGACGGCCCCCACGCCCGATCCGGACCAGATCCCCGACGACACCCGCGCCGTCAGCGCGGCCTCCACCCGATAGGAAGAGCCATGGCAAGAGTGATCATCGAGTCCCTGGAGAAGCGGTACTCCCCCAAGGCGGCGCCGGCCGTGCCGTCGCTGGACCTGGAGATCGAGGAGGGCGAGTTCCTGACGCTCCTGGGCCCGTCCGGGTGCGGGAAGACGACCACCCTGCGCTGCGTCGCGGGACTGGAGCGCCCGACGGGCGGCCGGGTGTCCATCGGGCACGAAGTGGTCGATGCCCCCGCGGAGCGCCGCCACGTCCCCCCGGAGAAGCGGGACATCGGCATGGTCTTCCAGAGCTACGCCCTGTGGCCCCACATGTCCGTGGCCGCCAACGTCGGCTATCCCCTCCGGATGCGCAAGGTCAGTGTGCCGGAACGGGCCCGCCGGGTGCGCGACGTCCTCGAGATGGTGGGTCTGGACGAGTACGCGAGCCGCATGGCCACGGACCTGTCCGGAGGCCAGCAGCAGCGCGTGGCCCTGGCCCGGGCCCTGGTCGCCGCCCCCCGCCTGCTGCTCTTCGACGAGCCGCTGTCCAACCTGGACGCCCGGCTCCGCCAGGACATGCGCAGCGAGCTGCGGGACATGCACCGCCGCCTGGGGACGACCTCCATCTACGTCACCCACGACCAGGAGGAGGCCGTCTCCCTGTCGACGCGCATCGTCCTCCTCAACAAGGGCGAGATCGAGCAGGTCGGCACGCCCCGGGAGATCTACTGGCACCCCGTCTCGCACTTCGTCGCCGACTTCGTCGGCTACGACAACTTCCTGGGGGCGACGGTCGTCACCGCCGACGACCACGGCGTCGCCGTCCGCCTCGACGGCACCGACCTGCGGCTGGACTGCCCTGCCCGCGCCGGGCTGCGCGAGGGGGACCGGGTCGAGATCGCCATGCGCTCGGCCTCCGTCATCATGGGCGAGCCGGCCGAGACGATGCCCAACCGGTGCACGGGCACGGTGGTCGACATCGTCTACCTCGGCGACGAGTACATCTACGCCCTCGAGATGGGCCCGCAGCGCTTCTCCGTCTCCCTGCGCACGGCGGAGGTCGCCAACATCTGGCCTCACGGCGCACCCTCCCGCGGCGACACCGTCACCGCGGCGATCCCGCCGGACTCCCTTGCCTGCCTGCCCCTCTGATCCCGCCCGCACCATCCTCACGAAAGGTCCACACATGAAAGCACGTAAGAGCCTCACCGTCCTGGGACTGGCCTCGGCCCTGGCGCTGACCGGCTGCGGCGGGGACGCCCCGGCCGCCGAGGGCCTCGGCGAGCGGGAGGGGGTCGACGCGGAAGCCGGCCTCGGCGGCGCGGAGGCCATGGCGGAGTTCGAGCAGATGTACGCCTCGGCGGTCGAGAGCGGACAGACCTCGGTCAACGTCTACACGCCGCTGACGGCCACCTGGCCCGCCGTCTTCGAGGGCTTCCAGGAGCGTTTCCCGGAGATCCAGGTCGAGCCCCTCCAGATCGTCGGCGCCGAGCTCGACACCAAGGTCTCGCAGGAGCAGTCCTCGGGCCAGCGCATCGCCGACGTGGTCATCACCGGTGACACCGGTGCCGTGGCGCTCGCCGACCGGGACTACTTCTCCGAGTACCGCCCGTTCAACGCGGAGGAGCTCACCGGTGACCCGCAGTTCTCGCTCGACGCGGGGACTCTCACCGCGGTCTCGGCCTCGCCCCGCGGGTTCGTGCACGACACGCGTCAGGATGTGGGGGGTGCGCCGGAGAGCTGGGACGATCTGCTCGACCCGGCACTGAAGGGCAAGATCACCATGACCGATCCCGCCACCGACGGCGGCGGGATGCAGTGGGCCGATCTGGTGCTCAACGAGGACTCCCTCGGGAAGGAGTACCTCGAGAAGCTGGCCGACCAGGACGTGGTCATCGCGTCCAACACCGCCGAGTGCCACAACGCCGTGGTCCAGGGGCGCGCCTACGTCTGCCTCATGGGCGCCATGGGCAACTACCTGACGCTGTCCGGGGACGGGGCGCCGGTGGAGATCACCTATCCCGTCGAGGGCGGCAACTGGGCGACCTACTGGTACGCCGGGGTCATCGACGGCGCCGAGAACGCCGAGGCGGCGAAGCTGC
This sequence comes from Kocuria arenosa, assembly GCF_042879215.1. NCBI lineage: Bacteria > Bacillati > Actinomycetota > Actinomycetes > Micrococcales > Micrococcaceae > Kocuria > Kocuria arenosa. Next base: position 220,780 of record NZ_JBHZTA010000003.1, read on the forward strand.
TCACCGCCTGGTTGAACAGCCCCGAGGCCAACGGGATCAAGGCCGAGGCCGGCCACGGCCCGGTGACCAACGCCGAGGACGTCGACCTGCAGTTCGAGAACCCGGCGGACGTGCCGCAGCTGCCGCGACCGGACCTCGTCGACGTCGCCGACCGGCAGAAGTCCAGTCAGCCGGTGATCGCGAGCATCTTCGGCTGACACCCGCCGAGCGGCGGCGGGACCACCGGGAGCCGGTGGTCCCGCCGCCGCTCGTGCCGTCGGACCGCCGCCCCCGGCGGCCCCTCACCGGCGTCGGCGTCCGACGGCACGCACCTCGGCCCGGAGCACCGAGCCACCAGCGAACAGGAGTGGAGCACTGTGGGACACGAACCGGAACGAGGCATGCGCGTCATCACCCTCGGAACCGCCGGTGGTCCGCTGCTGCGGCCGGGACGGGACGCGCGCCACCGCAGCGGCATCGCCACGGCCGTCGTGGTCGGTCCGGCCGTCTACCTGGTGGACTGCGGGCACGGCGTGGGGCTGCGCATGGCCGAGGCGGGACTGTCCGTCACGGACCTCCGTGGGATCTTCCTCACCCACCACCACTCGGACCACACGATCGACCTGAACTCCGTCATGGTCCTGGGCGGACTCGCCCTCCGGGGCCACCCGGAGCGGACCGTTCCCGTGCTGGGACCGGGCCGGCGCGGGGTGCTCCCACCGGTGTCCGGCTCCGGGGAGGAGCCAGACCCTGTCTTCCCCGACGCCCCGGCCCCGGGGACGGCGGACCTGGTCGAGCTGCTGCTCCGTGCCCACGCCACCGACCTCAACGACCGGCGGCGGGACTCCCGCGCGCCGGACCTCTCCCGCGTCTTCCGCGGCGAGGACATCGTCATCCCACCCCGCACGGGCTTCCATCCCGACGAGGCGAACCATCCTGACATGGAGCCGCTGGAGGTCTTCCGCGACGACCGCGTGACGGTCACCGCCACCCTGGTCCAGCACCGGCCGATGGCACCCGCCTTCGCCTTCCGCTTCGACTCGGCCCACGGCTCCGTCACCGTCTCCGGGGACACCGCGCCCAGTGCGAACCTGGTCCGCCTGGCCGAGGGGTGCGACCTCCTGCTCCACGAGGCCATCGACCTGGAGGCCGTGGCCGACAGCTACCGCGCCCCCACGCAGCATGACCTGGACGCCAGCATGGGACACCACCGGCGGGCGCACACCACCCCGGAGGACGCCGGGCGCATCGCGGCGGCGGCACGGGTCCGCACGCTGGCCCTGCACCACCTCGTCCCGGCCCACGCGCCGCTCGAGACCTGGATGCGCGCCGCCACCACGTTCGGCGGGGAGCTGCTCGTGCCGGCGGACGGCGAGTCCATTCCGATCGGGCGATGAGCGCGAGCCCCGGACGTCCCGCCGCAGGACGTCGCGGACGGCCGCCGGGACATGCCGCGAGGCTTCCGTGCGAGTGCTCGGCAGCCTCGAAACAGAATACATTCTGTATTGACCTTTACATCATCCCTGGTTTATTCTGATTCGAGATGTGATGTGCATTACCCGTCTTCGCCCTGCCGGAGCCCGGGGGAACGACAGCAGACACGTCCGGCCCCGGACACCGGTGCGCCGTCGACGGCAAGGAGGCACAGTGGAGAACCGATTCGACCCGGCGTGTGAGGTCATCGTGGTGGGGGCCGGTCCCGTCGGCCTGACCGCCGCACTCCTGCTGGCCGACGCCGGCGTCCGCACCACGGTCGTGGAGAGGTCCACCGCCCCCGGTGACCTGCCCCGGGCCATCAGCCTGCAGGACGAGTCGTTCCGGATCCTCGAGCAGATCGGGATCGCCGACGACCTCAAGGCGGAGTCCCTGCTGGACACGGGCAGCCGCTACTTCGGACTCGACGAGCGCCTGCTGGCGGAGGCGCGGCCGGTCCCGTCGCGGCTCGGCCACCCTGCCAAGACCCAGTTCGACCAGCCGGTCCTCGAGCAGCTGCTGTTCGACCGGGCGCTGGCCCACCCCCGGCTGGAGGTCCTGCTCGGGACCGAGGCGACGGAGCTGTCCCAGGACGCCGAAGGGGTCACCCTGGAGGTGCGCACCCCGGACGGCCCGCGGGTCCTGACCGCCAGCTGGCTGGTCGGGGCGGACGGCGGGCGCAGCTTCACCCGCTCCGCCGCGGGGATCGACCTGGTCGGCTCCACCCAGCCCCAGCGCTGGATCGTCATCGACCTGCTCAACGAGACCACGCCGCGGGACCCGTACGCGGAGTTCCACTGCGACGGCCGGCGGCCCTACGTGCTGGTCCCCGGGGTCAAGGGACGTCTCCGGCTGGAGTTCATGCTCTTCGACCACGAGGACGCGGACGCGATGACGTCCCCGGCGCAGATCCGGGAGCTGATGCGACCGTTCCGCCCCGAGCTGGACCCTGCCGACGTCCGGCGGGCGGCCGTGTACGTCGCCCACCAGCGGGTCGCCCGCTCCTACCGCGCCGGCCGGGTCTTCCTGGCGGGGGACGCCGCGCACCTGATGCCCCCCTTCGCCGGGCAGGGGCTCAACGCGGGACTGCGCGACGCCTCGAACATCGCCTGGAAGCTGGTCGAGGCCGTCCGGGGCGGCGCCACCGACCGGCTCCTGGACACCTACGAGACCGAGCGGCGCATGCACGGCGCCAGGATGATGGTCCTCTCCCGCCGGATCGGTGCCGTGGTGATGGCCACGAACCCGGTCGCCACATGCGCGCGCGACGCCGTCGTCCAGCTGCTGCGCAAGGCTCCCCCGGTCCATGACTTCCTGGCCAACATGCGCTTCGTCACCCCGCCGGACTACTCCGGCGGCGTCGCCGTGCCGACCGGCGAGGGCTCCGTCGAGCTGCCCGGCGTCACGGTGGGCCGGTCCCTGGGCCAGCCCGCGGTCACCGATGCGTCCGGCGACTCGGCCGGCCTCGACGCCCATCTGGGCCGCGGGTGGTCGGTGATCGCCCTGGGCGCCGAGCCCGAGGCACTGGACCCCTACTTCACCCGGATCGGCGCCACCGTGCTGCGGCTGGACGGCCCGGGGAGCGCCGCACCCGCCGGGGGTCCGGGCCCGGACGGGGTCGTCCGTCTCCGGGAGGAGCGCGCGGTCCTGACCGCCGGCCTGCCCGCCGAGCCGGTCCTCGTCGTGGTCCGTCCGGACCGGTACGTGGCCGCCGTCTTCACTCCGGCTGGGCAGGCACGGGTCGTCGGGGTGCTGCGGGCCCACGTCGACGACCGCGTCCGCGCCTCGCGCCAGCTCACCGCCTGATCGACCACGCCAGGCCGCCCACCGCCGCACCAGGAGGACCGATGACCGCTCTCAGCACCCCGCTCACCACCCAGCCGACCCACGGCGACCTGTACTGGACCGACGAGCACCCGCAGATCACCGAGGACGACAAGACGCTCCGGCGGATGGTCGCGGGCGCGGAGGCACCCGTGCTGCTGGCCGCCGTCGCCGTGGCGCTGCGGGACACCTCGTTCCTGCCCCCGGAGCTCTCCCCGCCCCTCCCGCCCATGGGCACGGCCCTCCAGCCGCACGGCGGCCTGACCCCCGAGCAGGTGGAGCAGGCCCAGGCGCTGGCGTTCGAAGGGCTGCGGCGACTGCGTGACGAGGATGTCCGGACGCTCGAGCCGCTCACCCCCGAGCAGACGGACACCCTCCTGAACTGGTTCACCGGAGGGCGCACGGAGCGCGATCCCGGCTGGATGGGCCAGCTGAAGCACGAGTTCGCCCTGGCCCCCGACCGCAACGGCTCCCCGGACTGGCACTACCAGGACTACCGCACGGACCCCGGGACCGAGACCTTCGAGACGCTGATCGTGGGAGCGGGGATCTCCGGCATCGCCGCCGCCTACCGGCTCCAGGAGGCGGGGCTGCCCTACACCTGGATCGAGGCCTCGCACCGCGTGGGCGGCACGTGGTGGAAGAACCACTACCCCGGAGTGCGCCTGGACACCCCCACCTACGGCTACAGCTTCTCCTTCGCCCAGCGCGTGGACTGGCCGCACCAGTTCGCGCAGGGCCACGAGGTCCTCGACTACCTGGAGACCGTGGCCGAGCGGGCCGGGTTCGCCGAGCGGATCGAGCTGAACACCTCGCTGGTGCGCGCCGTGTGGGAGGAGGACTCCGCCACGTGGTCGGCCACCACCCGCACCCGCGACGGCGAGGAGCAGGTCCGCCGCTACAACGCCGTCATCACCGGGGTGGGCCAGCTGGACCACCCGCACATCCCCGAGTGGCCGGGACAGGACTCCTTCCGCGGCGCGCAGATGCACTCCCAGGAGTGGGACCACGGCGTGGACCTCACCGGCAAGCGCGTCGCGGTGATCGGCACGGGCGCCAGCGCCTACCAGATCGTGCCCGCCGTCGTGGGCGAGGTGGAGCAGCTGTACCTCTTCCAGCGCAGCGCCCCGTGGATGCTGCCCGCCCCCACCTACCACGACCCGATGTCCGAGACCGCCGACTGGCTGCACACGACAGTCCCCGGCTACGGGCAGCTGTTCCGCCTGTGGGTCACCGCCGGCGGCATCGACGGGCGGCTGCACATCGCCACCGCTGAGGAGGGCTGGGAGGGCGCCCCGCTGAGCGTCTCCCGCGCCAACGAGGAGTTCCGTCAGGCGATCGTCCGGCGCATGGAGGAGCAGTACGAGGGCCGCCCGGACCTGCTGGAGAAGGCGATCCCCCAGTACCCGCCGTCGGCCAAGCGCATGCTCCGGGACAACGGCGTCTGGGCCGCGGCCCTGCGGGCCCCGCAGACCGAGGTGATCTCCGAGGGACTGGCGTCCTTCACGCCCACCGGTCTGGTGACCGCGGAAGGGCGGGAGCTCGACGTCGACGTGGTCATCTACGCCACCGGCTTCCGCCCCTCCGACTACCTGGACCCGATCGAGATCGTGGGCCGGGGCGGGGTCGAGATCCACGACTACTGGGGCGGTGACGCCATGGGCTTCGCCGGCATCACCGTGCCGAACTTCCCCAACTTCTTCATGCTGATGGGCCCCAACACCGGGGGCGTGGTGGCCGGCGGCCTGCACTTCATGATCGAGCGGGCCGCCGAGTACACGGTGGAGGCGGTCCGCCAGCTCCTCGCGCGCGGTGCGCGGGCCCTGGACCTCAAGCAGGAGGCCCTGGACCGGCACATCGCCTGGGTGGACGCCGAGAACTCCCGCATGACGTGGGGGCAGCCCTACGTGCGGACCTGGTACAAGAACCGCTTCGACCGCGTCTCCCAGGTGTGGCCCTTCCGGACCACGGAGTACTGGCGGATCACCCAGACCGTCGAGGCGGACGACTACGAGTTCCTGCGGTGAGCGGGCCGGACGCCGGGGTCGACGTCGTCCTGCGCTACGCCGAGCCGGCGGAGCCCGGCGACCGGTTCGCCGAGGCGGTCGCCGTGGGCCGGGGGGACGGCGCGCCGGCCGGCGCGGAGCGGCCCGCGGCGTTCCCGCAGCGGCCCGGTGCCCTGGACGCCCTGCTGGGCGGGGCCAACGGCGAGCTCCCCCAGAGAGAGACCGCGTTCCAGGTCCGGGTCCAGGCCCCGGCCGGCGCCGAGGGGCTGCCGGTGGTGGTGTTCGTCCCCGGCGGCGGCTTCCTCTCCGGCACCGGCAACGCCCGCTGGTTCACCTCCCCCGCCCTGGTGCGGAACGGGCCGGTCGTCCTGGTGACCGTGAACTACCGGCTCGGCGTCCTGGGCCACCTCGGCCCGCACGGGGACGCGCACGAGTCCCAGCGGCCCCTGCGGGACCTGCTGCAGGCGCTGCGCTGGGTCCGGGACGAGATCGGCGCCTTCGGCGGGGACCCGGGAAACGTCACGCTCGCCGGGGACTCCGCCGGCGCCTGGTACGGCTTCGCGCTGGCCGCGCACCCGGGGGCTGCGGGACTGTTCCGCCGCCTGGCCCTCGTCAGCCTGCCCTGGGAGCCCCCGCTGACCCCGGAGGCGCTGACGGAGCGGTGGCGTCCGGCCGCCGCCGCCCTGGCCGGGGCCGGCGGGCTGTCGCACGCTCCGCTCGAGGCCGTCCTCGACGCCCAGCAGGAGCTGGCCCGGGCCTTCGCCGGCCGGGGCATGGCACTGATGCCCGCGGCCGGCGGACCGGTCGGGGAGGACCTGCACGACTACGGCGCCTCCGCGGCGCGCCTGCACGTCGAGTCGCTGCTGCTGCTGTCCACCGCCGAGGAGGCCTCGGCCTTCCTGCGCGCCGCCCCGGACGAGGCGTTCACGCCGGGCGCCGTGGGCGGTTACCTCGGGTCCTGCTTCGCGGACCCGGCGGCCGCGGCGGCCTGGATCGACCACAAGCGCCCCGGGGCCTCCGGCAAGGAGCGCATGGTCGAGGCGATGACGCTCCACCAGTTCCGGCTGGCCCACCTCGAGCTCGCGCACGCCGCCGTCCGGGCCGGTCTGGACGTTCACCTCGCCGGGTTCTCCGTGCAGAGCCCGCTGCCCGGGGCAGGCAGCCCGCACTGCATGCCGCTGCCCTTCCTCTTCGGCGACCGCCGCTGCTGGGAGGACGCCCCGATGCTCCGCGGCCTCGACCCCGCCGTCTTCGACGCCACGGCGAGCGCGCTGCAGGAGTGGTTCCTCGGCTTCGTGCGCGACGGGCGGCCCCGGGCCGGCGGCCGCACGGTCCCCGGCTTCGACCCGGAGGAGCCCCGGCGCCTCGAGTTCGACGGAGGCGCTCCGACGCTGCGGGATCCGGAGGAAGGACACCTGGTCTCGCTGCGCCCCTGAGGGAGCACCGTGCAGTGGGAGGAAGAGGGAGGGGGTGGGACCTGACGGTCCCACCCCCTCCCTCTGTGCTCGGGTGCCGGGCCGGCACGGCCACCGGGCGTGCTCAGTGCTCCGGCACGAAGCAGCCCGTCAGCGCACCGACGTTCTCGAGGTCCTCGAGGTGCGCGACCGTGGCCGCGGCCCGCTCGGCGCGCGCGGGGCTGATCCGGTGGGAGAAGGCGGTGTTGAGCCGGTACTTCTCCAGGATCTGCTCCTCGGACAGCGGGGCGTGGTGGACGTCGCCGCGCGGGGCGTCCACCCGCTGCCGGCGCACGCTGCCGTCGGAGAGGTGCACCTCGACCTCCGCCGTCAGCACCTCGCGGTCGTCGAGTGTGCCGCGGATCTCGGTGACGCCCAGGAGGGCCCGGACCCGGGGGTCCGCCACCGCCTGCGGCCCGAGGTGCTCCGGGCGGACCGTGCCGAAGACCAGTGCGGCGGCCGCGGTGTACTGGATGCTGAAGGCCGCGGAGACCTCGGGGCACTCCCCCGGCTCGAAGGGCTGGCCGACGAAGCCCCCGGCCGTCCGCGGCGTCACATGGACGACCACCTGCTCGATCCGCTCCGGGTCGAGCCCACCTTCCTCGACCAGCCGCACGCAGGCGTCCAGCGAGGGGTGCGCGGCGCGGCAGCACGACCACGGCTTGATCACGGCGTCCGCGTAGAACTCCTCCCCCAGGCGCTCGACCATCACCTCCGGGTCGGGGTCGGTGCAGTAGGTCTGCAGGAACCCGAACCGGCCGCCCAGCGGGTCCTCCGGCCCGGTCACGCCCGCAGCGGCCATCTCGGCTGCGGTGATCGCGTTGCGCGCCGCGAAGGCCATGGGCAGCTTGAAGACGCCGGCCCGGTCGAAGATGCCGGCCACGGTGCCCGCGAGCTGGTTGACCGCGATGCCGACCGCGTGCCGGGTGCGGGTCTCGTCCAGTCCCATCAGCAGGCAGGCGACCACGGTGGCCCCCACGCCGTTGACGGTGCCCGTGTTGTCCTGGCCGGAGTAGACGTCGAAGCCCGAGCCGAACGCGAGCCGGGCGGCGATGTCCTCGCCCGCCAGCAGGGCCGTCAGCAGCTGCCGGCCGTCGGCCCGTTCGCGCTCCCCGACGGCGAGGGCGACGGGCACGGTCGTGCCGGAGATGTGCGCCGCGACCTGACGCCGCCCCGGTCCTTCGGCGCCGACCGGCTCGAAGTCGAACGAGCGCATGAGGGCCGCGTTGAGCATCGCGGCGTGGTGGGCCGGGATCCTGCGCCCGTCCCCCAGGACGGGCGCGTCCTCGCGCCCGCCCCAGCCGACGACGGTCTCGACCAGCTGCTCCATGCCCTGGGCGCGGTGGCCGGCGGCGATGTTGCCGAGGGCGTCGAGCACCCGGTGCCGGGCCCGTTCCAGCACGGCGACGTTGAAGTCCTCGAACCGGACCCGGTGGGCGTGGTGGAGCAGGCGGTCCGTGAGGGTGACCTCCGCGGTGAGCTGCCCGTCGCCGCCCATCTCAGGCCCCGTCGCCGGACGCTCCGTGGCCGGCGTCCACGGTCTCCCGCGGGGCGCTGCGAGTGGCGATGCGCTTGGTGGCCTTGAACCGGGCGCGCTCCAGGTGGGTGCTCTGCATTCCCTCCGCGCCCTCGGGGACGCGGCGGATGCAGATCAGGCCGGCCACGAGCACGGCGACCCAGAAGACGCCGACCAGCGGCAGGCCGCCGGCGATCATCAGGCCCGTGACGATCATGGGCGTGAAGCCTGCCCCGAGCGTGGAGGCCAGCTGGTAGGACAGCGAGGCGCCGGTGTAGCGCACGCGCGGCGGGAACAGCTCGGAGATGAAGGCCCCGATCGGCCCGGCGAGGATGCCCTGGACCAGGCCGTTGCCGATGAGGATCGCCGCGACGAACAGCCAGGGGCTGCCGCTCGTGAGCATCACGAGGATCGGCCACGCGAGGACGATCCCGGCCACGGCGCCGACCGTGAGCACGGTCCGGCGGCCGATGCGGTCGCTCATCCGGGCGGCCAGGAAGGAGACGGCCACGGTGACGATCGCCGCGACGCCCTTCCAGTTGAGCACCCACTCACGGTCGATGCCGTTGTTGACGGCCTGCGCCACGCCCCAGGAGGTCAGGATGCCCTGGCAGGCGTAGAAGCCGAGGCTGGCGACCAGGGTCAGGCCCACGGTCCTGGAGTGCCGGGCCAGGATCTCGCCCAGCGGGGTCTTCCGGGTCTCCTCGAGCTGCTCGGCCTCAGCGGCCAGCTGCTGGAACACCGGCGACTCCGCCACCTTGAGGCGGATCACCATGCCGATGACGATGAGCACCGCGCTCAGCAGGAACGGCACCCGCCAGCCCCACTCGAGGAACTGGTCACCGGTCAGCGCCGAGGTCGCGGAGACCACCAGCGTGGCCAGCAGACCGCCCGCGGGGCCGCCGGCATTGGCGAAGGCCGCGGCGAACCCGCGGCGGGAGGCCGGGGCGTGCTCCAGCGCCATGAGCGTGGCCCCGCCCCACTCGCCGCCGACGGAGATCCCCTGCACCATGCGCAGGAGCACCAGGATCACCGGGGAGATCCAGCCGAGCACCTCCGGGGTGGGCAGCAGGCCGATGGCGATCGTGGCGGCGCCCATCATCATCATCGACACCACGAGCATCTGCTTGCGGCCCACCCGGTCGCCGAAGTGGCCGAAGACCAGGCCGCCCAGGGGCCGCGCCACGTACCCGGCGGCCAGGGTGCCGAAGGAGGCGAAGAGCGCCAGGGCCGGGTCGAGGTTCGCGAAGAAGACCTTGTCGAAGACGATGGCGGCCGCCGTCGCGTACAGGATGAAGTCGTAGTACTCGATGATCGAGCCGAGCATGCTGGACCCGAGGACACGGCGCAGTTCCTTCGTGTTCAGGGTGTCGGGACGGGAGGGGGTCGACGGACCCCCGGGGACCCCAGGGGTCCGGTTCTGCTGAGACATGAGCTCCAACTTCCGGGCGCCGCGGTGGCACCGGGTGGAATCGCCGACGGGGTGGAAGGCCCGGGCCGGCGGCGATGACGGCTGGCAGGGGAGGAGGCGGGCGCCGCGGCTCGTGGCGTGCGCCCGGGGAGGCGGGTCGGGTCAGACCGCGGTGAGGCGGCGGACCACGGGAGGGATGCCGAAGTCGCGGAAGTCCAGGGGACGGTAGTCGCTCCACATGTTCCACCAGTTGTCCTCGGCGCCCCAGACGATCGGCTCCCGGTTGTCGTCGTAGATCTGCTCCAGATCCGTGTACAGCTCCACGACCGCTCCCGAGTGCTCGACATAATATGCGGCGATGTTGTGACCTGCACCATGGCGTACCGGGCCCCAGATCAGGTCCCGGCCGACCTTGTTCAGCCGGTCGCCCAGCTTGGCCAGGTCCGCCACGGACTGGGTCTGCCACGCGTGGTGGTGGAAGGTGCCCTTCCCCGGCAGCAGGGCGATCCCGTGGTGGTCCGGGTTGCACCGCATGAAGTAGGCGTAGTCGTCGCCGATCACGTCGGAGAGGCGGAAGTCCAGGACCCGCCGCAGGAACTGCATCATGGAGCGGGTGTTCCGGGGGTGGAAGTTGAGGTGGCCGTAGCGGTCCGGCCCGAAGCCCTTCTGCGCGGCCACGTCCGCCTGCCGGCCGATGGTGATCTCGAAGACCCACCCCTCGGGGCCGACGAAGCTGAAGCCGTCCTCCACCCCGGCGGTGCGGGGCAGGTCGGTGAGCACCTCGAGGTTCTCGTCCTCGACGCGGCGCCGGACGGTCTTCAGGGCGTCCCCGTCACGGGCCACCAGCCCGAGGGAGTCCACGCCGATGACGTCCGACTCCCGGTAGACGAGCTCGTGGTGCACGTCGCCGGCGGCCAGGTACACGGCGTCGCCCGCCTGCTCGGTGACGCGCAGGCCCAGCAGCTGGGTCGCGTCCCGGACGGAGGCCTCGACGTCGGTGGTCTGGATGCCCACGTGCCCCATCTCGCTGATCAGTCCCCAGGACATATCTGCTTCCTCATTCCTTGTCGTTGCCGGTGTGCGCCACGGCCCACCGGCCTGCTCGGCTGGGTTCAGTTGACGACGGCGACGGGCTGCGGCACGGCGTCGTCGGCCTGCGGGATGCCGGCGTCCTCGAACAGAGCGCGGTACGCGCCCGTCTCGCCCTTGGCCTGGGCCTTGCGGTGGTCGAGCCCCCGGGCCCGTCCCACCGAGCCGAGGTAGAAGCGCTCGTAGAGCTCGTTGCGCGAGCCCAGGGCGGATCCGGCGAAGTCCCACGCGGTGCGGAAGATCCGTGCCCGCTCCCGGGCGGAGATGCCCTGGGCCCCGGGCAGGTACTGCTCCACCAGCGGGCCCAGCCGGGGGTGGTCGAAGGCCGCCGCGGTCGGCGTGGCCAGCAGGTTGTGCGAGCCCAGGGTCTTGATGATGTCGTTCACCCGCGCCATCCAGATCGGCATCATGGTGCGCAGGGACGAGATGTCGTCGTGGCAGAACCAGGCGCCCCCGCCCCAGTCCGAGGACTTCACCTCGGCGGAGTGGACCACGGCCCGGGCGATGCGCAGGTAGGAGTAGATCTCGCCCAGCACGGAGGCCGTCTCGGGCTTGGTGTCCGTGCCGGTGGCCTTGGCCATCTGCACGCACAGGTCGTAGGCGAACTCCAGCTTCACGCAGGCCCGGATGGCGGTCTGCTGCTGGGTGTTGCCGGTGGCGGTGCCCCCGTTGAGGCGGTTGTAGACGTCGAGGTTGCCGTCGATGAACACCCGGTGCCAGGGCACCAGGACGTCCTCGAAGATGACGACGGCGTCCTGCTCGTCGAAGCGGGCGGAGAACGGCCGGTCCACGACCTCCATGTCCACCACGTACGGGTCGCGGCACACGGAGACCACCCCGGGGGTGTTGACCGGGATCGCGAAGGACACGGCGTGGGCCTCGTCCCCGGGACGGATCGGGGTGGCGGGGTACACGTAGAGCTCGTCGGCGATCGGGCCGAGGGTCGCGAGCATCTTGGCGCCGCGCACCACGAGGCCGTCGACGGTCCGGTCGACGACCCGCAGGGTCAGGTCCTCGTTGACGCCCTCGAACTCGCCGGTCGACTTGTCGATGGCCGCGTGCACGATGGTGTGGGTCAGCGCCAGGTCACCGTCGATCACCTCGCGCTGGTAGGCCGCCAGGCGGTCGTGGAAGACGGGGTCGCCGTACTGCTCGAAGATGTCGCGGCGGGAGACGTGACCGGCGAGGACCACGTTCACGTAGTCCGGGGTGCGGCCCAGCATGCCCACCGAGTAGCGGGCGAGACGGTCGAAGGCCACGTGCCGGCGCTCGAGGTCCTGCGCGCTGCGCGGCAGCAGATGGGAGACGTTCATCCGCCCCCCGTCCGGGGCCGGCATGAGGACGTCCTCGGCGTGGTCGTGCTGGTAGTCGAAGTAGCCCGCCATTCCCTCGATGGACCGGACCAGCGCGGGGTGGGTGGTGATGTCGATCCGTTCGTCGCCCAGCCACACCTCGCGGCCGTCGTCAAGGCCGGCCTTGTACTGAACTCCAGTCCTGGCTGTCATGTCGTCTCCCATGGTTCATCAGGGTGCATTTTGATCATTAAAATATTTTCTCTGCGGACGAGTCTACGATGTGGTTGTGATGCACGCAATAGTCGGTCGTACTCAAAAGAAGACAATCTGCACTGAAAATGCACATCGACCGGTGACGTGGGTTGGATCTTTTTTTGCCATCGATGTACAAGATCGGCGCAGAACGTAGACTGTGCGCATGGCCAAACGCACTGACGCCGAAACGCTCTCCAAGCACCTCCGCGACGAGCTGCGCACCAACATGCTCAGCGGACGGTGGGCGCCGGGCGACCGGCTCCAGCTGAACCAGATCTCGGAGCAGTTCACCACGTCGTCCACGGTCGTGCGGGAGGCGCTCACGCGCCTGGCGGGCGAGCGGCTGGTGGTCCTGCGCCCCAACCGCGGCTTCTTCGTGCCCACCCTGTCCCTGGACGAACTGCGGGACATCACGGAGCTGCGGTGCGTCAACGAGCAGTTCGGGGTCACCCTGGCCATCGAGCGAGGCGATCTGGCGTGGGAGGGCGAGCTCATGGCCGCCCACCACACAATGGAGCGCACGCCCAGCAGGGACGAGGACAACCGGCTGACCGCCGAGTGGGCCGTCGCGCACCAGTCGTTCCACGCCCAGCTGCTCGCCGCCTGCGGGATCCCGGCGCTGATCGACCTGACGAACACGCTGTCCGACCTGGCGCAGCTCTACAACTGCTGGGCGACCTCGGCGACGAACTGGAGCGGACGGGACCTGTCCGCGGAGCACCAGGCCATTCTCGAGGCCGCCCTGGCCCGTGACGCGGAGACCACATCGAGTCTGCTGGCCGACCACTACCGGGGCACCCTGGAGGCCATCGCCACGCTCGGCGTGGAGGTGGGCCTGCCGGCGTCGGCGTGACGGCCGCCCGCCGGCAGGCCCGGCGGGCTCAGCGGCCGTCCCGGTACCGTGCGGGCCAGACGCCCTGCTTGCCCGGGGCGAGGATGCCTGCGGGGTCCACGGCGTCCTTCAGCCGCTCCTGGAAGCGCCGCACGGCGTGGTCGTTGAAGTCGAACCCGTCGGCGATGCGGTCCATGTAGTCGATGTGGCTGCGGTAGGGCGCGTACCCGCGGCGGCGGGCGGCGTCCAGCAGGCGCCCGTACAGCTCCCGCGCCCGGCCGAGCATCTCCTCGTTGTCGTTCTCGAAGTAGATCATGGTCACGTGCACCATGTGGCGGGGGTAGAGGTGGTAGCCGATGTACAGGTCGAAGCCGTACTCGGTGTACAGGTCCTTGACCTCCTGGTAGAAGTCCCAGACCTCCTCCCCGCGGGCGGGCAGGATCGGGGCGGCGTCGATGTGCCCGCCGTTCTCGGCCATGTAGTTGATCGTGCCCAGGGGCTTGAGCGTGGGCACGCCGGCCATCTGGGTGCGGTCCTGGTCGGCGATGTCCGCGTAGGCCACGCGCGCCCCCTCCGCCGCCTCGTAGAGCCGTGCGTTGACCGTGAAGCCCTCCAGGTCCGCGAACCGCTCCCGGATGATCTCCAGGCGGCGCTCGGCCAGGCCCTTGTCCCCGTAGATGCCGAACTTGGCGTTCCACTGGCCGATGCCCAGTTCCTGGCGGATCTCCTCGAGGCGCTCGGGCGGGATGGACCCCTCCCCCTGGTACCAGCGGGACCGCGGGCCGTTCATGGTCACCGCGCGCACCACGTTCCCGCACAGGGCGTTGTTCTGGATGACGTCCTCGCGCCGCAGCTGGGTGAGGATGTCGATCAGCTGCGGCAGATCCTCCTCCCGCTCGACGGTGACGTCGCCGTTGACGTAGACCTCCGGCCACGGCATCAGCCAGAGTCCGATGCTCGTCACGACCCCCAGGTTGGACTGGGTGAACAGCCCGTCGAGCGTGGGCCCGAAGCCGCCCTGGAAGATCGGCCCGAGGCCGGTGCCGCTCATCGCCCCCATCCCGGTCCGCAGCAGCTCGCCGTCCGGCAGGACGACCTCCATGCCGCAGATCTGCTTGGAGTGGTCGCCCAGCGGGGTCATGCCGTAGCCGCGGTCCAGCGCATTGCCCAGGACGGAGCCCCAGCCCAGCGCCGGGACGGAGAGCCAGACCTTCAGGCCGCGCTCCTGGATGTGCTCGTACAGGTCGAAGAACGTCACCCCGGGCTCGACGACGGCGTAGCAGAGCCGGTCGTCCACCTCGAGGATGCGGTTCATGCGCCCCAGGTCGAGGGCGACCGTGCTCCGGTCGCGCGGCTCCGGCCCGCCGTAGCCGAGGTTCTTGCCGCGGGAGAAGGTCCACATCGGGGTCCCGGTCTCGTTCGCGAGCCGGACCAGGGCCTGCACCTCGGCGGTGTCCGCGGGCCGCACCCCGGGCCAGGGCGACCGGCCGGGCCGCAGCGGATAGGGGTCCCGGTAGCCCTCGGTCGTCTCCGGGCGGATCACGTTCTCGGCCCCGACGATGCTCTCGGCCCGCCGCAGGAAGTCCTCCCGCGCGCCCTCGACGTCGAGGGCGGACCCCACGGACAGTTCAGTCATTGTCATACCTCTCTCGGATGGGTGGACGGAGCGGGGCCGGACGGTCTCAGGCCGGCAGGAGCGACGGGGAGACCTCGGGAAGGCCGAGGTTCTGCCGGAACGTGGCGCCCTCGTACTCGGTCCGGAAGTACCCGCGGTCCTGCAGCTCGGGCACGAGCTTGTCGCAGATCAGCTGGAAGCCGACCGGGTTGAACGGGGAGTTCAGGTTGAAGCCGTCGCAGGCCTTGGACTCGAACCAGTCGACCATCCGGTCCGCGACCTGCGAGGGAGTCCCCGCCATCCACTGGTGGCCCGTGGAGCGGGCGAGGTCGACGATCAGCTCGCGCAGCGTCATGCCCATGTCCACGGACTTCATGCGGTAGATCTTGTAGCGGCTGCCGTAGGCGTCGTCGTCGCGGAACCACTCCGCCGGGATGCGCTCGTCGTAGTCCAGCGAGGACAGGTCCATGCGCAGGTCGGCGCCGACCTGCGCCCGGCCGTTCTCGAGGTGGACGTGACGGCCCAGCTCGTCGGCCAGCTCGCGGGCCTCCGCCTCGGTGTCGCCGAGGATCGGCAGGATGCCCGGGACGATCTTGACGTGGTCCGGGTTACGCCCCTTGGCCTTGGCCATCTGCTTGAACTTCGCGTAGAACTCGATCGAGGGCTCCTTGTTCGGCTGCGCGGTGTAGATCATGTCGCCGATCGAGGAGCCCAGGTCCATGCCGGGCCCCGAGGAGCCGGCCTGCGCGAGCACGGGGTGCCGCTGCGGACTGGTGGGCATGTTCAGCGGGCCCTGGACGCGGAAGAACTCGCCCTCGTGGTCGATCGGGTGCAGCCGGGCCCGGTCCAGGTACTCCCCGGAGTCGCGGTCGACGACCACCGCGCCGTCGTCCCAGGAGTCCCAGAGGCGGCGCACCACGTCGACGAACTCGGTGGCCCGGCGGTACCGGGTCGCGGGGTCCGGCGCCTCCTCGATCCCGTAGTTCTGGAAGCCGTCGGAGGACGTCACGATGTTCCAGCCGGCGCGGCCGCCCGACATGTGGTCGAGGCCGCAGAGCTGCCGCGCCACGTTGTAGGGCTCCGAGAACGAGGTGGAGAGCGTGCCCACCAGGCCGATGTGCTTCGTGCGCGCGGCGAGCGCCGCGAGCACCGTGACCGGCTCGTAGAAGCCGTTCATCTTGATGTCCCCGCGCAGCAGCGTGTTCGCGTGCACCACGTCCCCGAAGAAGACGGCGTCCAGCTTCGCCGCCTCGGCCATCTGGGTGAGCTCCAGGACGAAGTCGAGGTTGCCCAGCTCCTCCGCCCTGCTGCCGTCCATGCGCCAGCTGTCCTTGTGGTACCCCGCGGGGAGCATGAAGGTCGTCAGAATCATGTGCTGGGCCGGCTTGGGAGTGCTCATCAGCGCTCGTCCTTTCCAAAGAGTCGAACCCCTCCCGGCGTCGAGCGGGAACGGCGTGGCGCGGGGCCACTGAGATCGTCATCACACAGCATGTCCCCCTGGACGACATTTTTCCAGTCTTTGCGCAATCTCTTCCAAAGAATATTTTTTAGTTGCCAAATGCAGGACTGCTGGCTAGCGTGAGATCCACGTCACCGCTCGGCATCACGCCCTCACCGAGGAAGGCCCGAGGACGCACACCACTCGACTCGATAGGAGACCTCTGTGAACTACGTCAGCTTCTCCGCCCCCGCCGGCAGCGCCACCTGGGGCGTGGCCGACCACGGCACCGTGCACGACCTCGGCCCCTCCGGCAAGGACCTGGCCCCCTCGCTCCACGCGGCGGTGGCCGCGGGCGTCTTCGGACGGCTGACCTCCGCCGACCTCGAGGGCGCCCCCGCCCACGCCGAGGAGGACATCACCTACCTGCCCTGCCTGACCGAGCCCGGGAAGATCATCTGCATCGGCGTCAACTACCGGACCCACCAGGAGGAGTCCGGCAAGACGGGGCAGACGGCGCCGACGGTCTTCACCCGCTTCGCCGACACGCAGATGGGCCACCTCGCCCCGGCGGTCAGGCCCGCCTCGACCGAGAAGTTCGACTACGAGGGCGAGATGGCCCTGGTGATCGGCAAGGAGGCGTGGCACGTGGCCCCGGAGGACGCCTTCGACCACGTGGCCGGGTACGCCAATTACAACGACTTCTCGGTGCGCGACTGGCAGAAGGCCGCCAGCCAGTGGATCCCGGGGAAGAACTTCCCGGCCACCGGCGGGTTCGGCCCCTACCTGGTCCCCGCCTCGGACGTGGGCGACGTCCGCGAGCTGACGCTCGAGACCCGCGTCAACGGCGAGGTCCGCCAGCACGCCTCGGTCGCCGACCTCTACTTCGACATCCCCACGCTGATCTCCTACGTCACCGGCTTCACCCGACTGCACCCCGGTGATGTGATCGTCACCGGCACCCCCGGCGGTGTCGGCCTCTTCTGGGGCGAGGGCGGCCTGCTGACCGCGGGCGACGAGGTCGAGGTCGAGGTGACCGGCCTGGGCGTGCTGCGCAACACCGTGGTGGACGAGTCCGCCGGGGAGCAGACCGCGCAGGAGGCGGGCTCCCTCGCCCACGCCGGCTGACCCCGGACCAGACCTCCGATAACGACGGCGGCCGGCCGGTTCTCGCGTCCCCAGGACGCAGGAGCCGGCCCGCCGCCGTTTCGCCGTGCCGCCCCGCCCGGCGTCGGGGCCGCGACCGGTGCCGCCGGGACCCTCGACGGCCGGCACCCACCGGCGGGGGCTACCGGCACCGGGCGCCTCAGCCCTCGGCGGGGAGCATCGGCCGGTGCTCGTAGAAGCTCTGCAGCACCACTGTGGTGCGGGTGTTGACGGAGGCCACGTGGCGCACCTCGTTGACGAGGGCCTCGAGCGCCTTCGGCGAGGCCACCCGGACGAACAGCATGTAGGCGGAGTCCCCGGCCACCGAGTGGCAGGCCTCGATCGCCGTGATCGACTGCAGGAGCTCGGGGGCGTTGTCGGGCTGACGGGGATCGAGCGGCGTGATCTCGATGAAGGCCGCGAGCGGCTTGCCGATGGCCTCGGGGTCGAGGATCGCCTGGTACCCGACGATCACACCACTGCTCTCGAGCTTGCGCAGGCGCGCCTGCACGGCCGAGACCGAGAGGCCGACCCGCTCGGACAGCTGGGCGAGGGTGGCGCGCGGGTCGTGGGACACCTCGGTGGCCAGTCGCACGTCCATGGGGTCGTCCATGGGCCGAACGCTACCAGCTGATCGCGCCGAAGGGGTTGACAGCCCCGCGAGCACATGTGAATGTTCCTGTGTGTGATCGTCATCACCGGAAAATTTCCGCTGATCTACGACAGGAGGGTTTCAATGTCCACGTCTCTGCAGGCGGTGCAGGCCATCATCGGCGAACCTGAGGTCGTGGAGGATGCCCGCACCGTGGAGTCGAGCCCGGCCTGGCTCCGGCTCCGGTCGGCAGCCACCGCTCTGCAGGCCCTGCAGGTCAAGGACGGGTCGATCCCCGAGCTCGCTGACCACCCGACGGCGCGCGACCACGTCGAGGTGATCGTGGAGTCGATCGCCGAGCTCGCCCCGCTGTTCCCGCACGACGCGGCGTACCTGGCGGCCCTGCCCCGCGACTTCGCGCGCTGGGCGGACGGTGGCTTCGGGGAGCCGGACTTCCTCGACTCCCTCGTCGAGTTCCAGCCGCAGCAGCACCGCGTCGACGGCATCCGGCACCTCGTCGTGTTCCCCATGCACACCCAGAACGGCTCGGCGAACCGGCACGTCGAGGCCTTGATCGTCGAGACCATCTGGCCGGAGTTCATCGCCGAGCTCGAGGCCGGGCACTACGGCAACAAGCTGTTCGTGTCCCTGCGGCTGATCGACTTCACCCCGGGCTACGACTCCAACTCCGCGGTCCTGTTCCCCGAGACGGTCGCCGTGCGGGAGATCCCGACGTTCACCTGGGGCGCCATCTTCCAGGACCGTGAGGCGGCACGCTACCGTCGCGTGGTCACCGCGGCGGCCGACATCACGAAGCTGGACCTGCCCGAGGACGCCGCGGCGCTGCTCGCCGATCAGGATCTCGCCGAGAAGACCTTCGTGATGTGGGACATCATCCACGACCGCACGCACATGCGCGGCGATCTGCCGTTCGATCCCTTCATGATCAAGCAGCGGATGCCGTTCTTCCTGTACTCCCTGGAGGAGCTGCGCTGCGACCTGACGGCGTTCCGGGAGTCGGTCACGATCGAGCGGGCGCTCACGGCGCGCAGAGCCGCCGGTGAAGAGCTCACCGAGATCGAGGAGCAGACCTGTCGGCACGGGAAGCTCGTGCAGTACGCGGTGATCTTCGACCGGATCTTCCGTTTCGCCATCACCGGTTCGCGGGTGCGCAACTACGACGGGCTGGGCGGGCAGCTGCTGTTCGCCTGGCTCCACCGGAAGCATGTCCTGCAGTGGCGGGACGTCGAGCTCAGCTTCGACTGGGACCGGGTCGCCGACGCGGTCGTCGAGCTCGGCGAGGCGATCGACCAGCTGTACTGGGAGTCGATCGACCGGCCCAAGACGGTGCACTGGATGAAGGCGTACGAGCTCATCGCCTCCGTCGTCGCCCCGAACCCCGCCTCGGTGTGGGCGGAAGGGCTCCCCCGCGAGGTGCTGGCCGGGCCGCCGCGAGGCTACACGGACCTGGTGCTGGACGACGAGTTCCCGCTGTCGATGTTCTTCGAGGCGCTCGAGAAGAAGATGAAGAGCGTCATCGCGTCGACGACCGGCATCCGCGCCACGGACGATTGAGCCATGACCGACCTGACCGGGCGCACCGTACTGATCGCGGGCGCCACCAGTGCGTCCGGTCTGGCGGCGGCGCGTGCCCTGACCTCGGCCGGGGCCCGCGTCGTCGCCACGGGGCGCCACGCGGAGAAGCTCGCTCCTCTCGCAGCGCTGGGGGCGCACACGGAGACCGTGGACCTCGCGGACGAGCGCGCCGTGGACGACCTCGCCCGCCGGCTGCACGACCGGGGCTGGTCGATCGACGGGCTCCTCCACCTCGTCGGCGGCTGGCGCGGCGGCGGTGGGCTCGCCGGGCAGACGGAGGAGGACTACCGCGTGCTGGAGACCTCCTTCTCCGCGCTGCGGCACCTGAGCCGCGCCTTCGACGACGACCTGCGGACCTCACCGGCGGGCCGGTTGGCGATCGTGTCCTCGACCGCGGTGGACCGTCCGCTGGCCGGCGGCGCCAACTACGCCGCCGTGAAGGCCGCGAGCGAGGCGTGGACCCGGGCGGTGGCGCAGGGATATGCGAAGGCCGCCCGCGAGGCCGGCGAGCCGCTGCGCGCTGCGGCCGTGATCTTCCGGGTGAAGACCCTGGCCGGCCTGGAGGACCGGCTCGCGACCGCCTACGCCGGGCTCTGGGCCGCCGAGGCCCCGGAACTGAACGACTCGACCATCGAACTGCAGGAAAAAGGATGAGGCACCACATGAAGAGGTCCCACGACGCCGAGCTGAGGGGATTCGCCTCGGACAACTACTCCGGGGTCCACCCGGAGGTGCTGGACGCCCTGGTCGAGGCCAACGGCGGCCACCAGATCGCCTACGGCGAGGACGAGTACACGGCACGGCTGCAGGACGTGATCGTGCAGCACTTCGGCGCGGGCGCCTCGGTGTGGCCGATGTTCAACGGCACCGGCGCCAACGTGGTCGGGCTGCAGTCGATGCTCCCGCGCTGGGGCGCCGTGATCTGCGCGGACACCGCGCACATCCATGTCGACGAGGGCGGCGCGCCCGAGAAGTCCGCCGGCATCAAGCTCCTTCCCGTCCCCACGCAAGACGGCAAGCTCACGCCCGAGCTGATGGCCGCGGAGGCCTGGGGGTGGGGGGACGAGCACCGCGCCCAGCCGCTCGTCGTCTACCTCACCCAGTCCACCGAGCTCGGCACCCTGTACACACCGGACGAGATCCGGGCCATCACGGACTACGCGCACGCCCACGGCATGTCCGTCTACCTGGACGGGGCCCGGCTCTCGAACGCGGCGGCCGCCCTGGGACTGCCCCTGCGCGCCTTCACCACCGACGTCGGCGTCGACGTGCTCGCCTTCGGCGGCACCAAGAACGGGGCCCTCGGCGCCGAGGCCCTGGTGGTCCTGAACGAGGCCGCGTCCCAGGGCCTGGTCTACCTGCGGAAGAACCAGATGCAACTGGCCTCGAAGATGCGGTTCGTCTCGGCCCAGCTGCTCGCGCTCCTGGACGGCGACCTGTACCTGCGCAACGCGGGCCACGCGAACGCGATGGCCCGGCGCCTCCGCGACGGCATCGAGGCGGGCATCGCCGACGGGTCGATGCCGGGCGTCGCCTTCACGCAGGAGACGCACGTGAACTCCGTCTTCGCCACCCTGCCCGCCGGCCTCGCGGACCGCCTGCGTCAGCGGTTCCGGTTCTACGACTGGGACGCCGCCAAGGGCGAGGTCCGCTGGGTGTGCAGCTTCGACACCACGCCGGAGGACGTCGACGCCTTCCTGTCCGCGCTGCGGTCGGAACTCGTCCCGGTCGGCTGATCCCGGCGGGCGCCCGCCCGCTTCTCATTACCGTGCCGGCGGGGGCAGGTTCCTGCCCCCGCCGGCCGAGCACACCCTCGTCCACCCGGCGAGCCTGCGCACCCGCAGCCCGCGCTCTCCCCTGCTCCGCCCCAGGAGCCTCCCACCCGTGCCCGCGCCCACCCGTGCCCGCGCCCACCCCTGCCCGAAGGAGACCCACCGTGACTGCCACATCCGCCCTGCGCGCCCACGCCGGCACCGACCGGCCCGCCTACCGCAGCATCGACCCCGCCACCGGTCAACTCGTGACCGAGGTCCCCACCGCCACTGACACCGAGGTCGAGGAGGCGCTCACCGCGGCCGGGACCGCCTTCCGCGACTGGCGCTCCCGTCCGATCGAAGAGCGGGCCGCCGTGGCCGCCCGGGTCGGCGAGCTGTTCGCCGAGCGCGCCGACGAGCTGGCCGTCATCGCCACCCAGGAGATGGGCAAGCCGGTCTCCGAGGCCCGGGACGAGGCGCAGTTCTGCGCCGAGATCCTCGCCTACTTCGCCGCCCAGGGCCCGGCCCTGGCCGCCGACCAGGCCCTGCCTACCCCGCACGGGACCGGTCGGGCCGTGATCCAGCGGCGCCCGGTCGGGGTGCTGCTGGGGATCATGCCGTGGAACTACCCCTACTACCAGGTGGCCCGTTTCGCCGCCCCCAACCTCGTGCTGGGCAACACGATCGTGCTCAAGCACGCCGAGTCCTGCCCCCGGGCGGCCCTGGCCATCCAGCAGCTGATGGACGACGCCGGGGTGCCCGCCGGGGTGTACACGAACCTCTTCGCCTCCCACGACCAGATCGAGGACATCATCGCCGACCCCCGCGTTCAGGGCGTGTCCCTGACCGGGTCCGAACGCGCCGGGGCGGCCGTGGCGGCGATCGCCGGGCGGAACCTGAAGAAGGCCGTGCTGGAGCTGGGCGGGTCCGACCCCTACGTGGTGCTCGACACCGACGACGTCGCCGCCTCCGCCCGGGCGGCCTTCGCCACCCGGATGGGCAACACCGGCCAGGCCTGCAACTCCAACAAGCGCATGATCGTCACCGCCGGGATCTTCGACGAGTTCGTCGCCGAGCTCACCCGCCTGGCCGCCGCGCTGGTGCCCGGCGACCCGTCCGTCGAGGCCGACGGCACCTACGCCCCGATGGCCTCCCGCGCCGCCGCCGAGACCCTGGCCGCCCAGATCCGCGAGGCCGTGGAGGCAGGGGCGACCCTGCACACCGGCGGGACCCTCACCGATTGTCCCGGGGCGTACCTGGCCCCGGCCGTGCTCACCGGCGTCACCCCCGAGATGGCCGCCTACCATCAGGAGCTCTTCGGTCCCGTCGCGGTGGTCTACCGGGTGGCCGACGACGACGAGGCACTCGCCCTGGCCAACGACACCCCCTACGGGCTCGGCGGGGCGGTCTTCAGCACCGACCCCGACCGCGCCCGGCGTCTCGCCGAGGGCCTGGAGTGCGGGATGGCCAACGTCAACGCCGCCGAGGCCGAGGGCGCCGGCATGCCCTTCGGCGGGGTCAAGCGCTCCGGCTACGGCCGGGAGCTGGGACCGCTGGGCATGGACGAGTTCGTCAACAAGCGCCTGCTCTACATCAACGACTGACCCGGGCCGGGGCGGTCGGACACCGCCCCGGCCGCCCCCGGCGTGCAGACCCGCCACCTCCGAGGAAAGGTTCCCGTGGACACCATCGCACCGCCCCAGACGACCACCCCGACCGGACGGGGAGCACCAACTCCCGCGGAGGCGCACGCACGGCTGCGCCGCAGTCTCAAGCCCCGTCACCTGACCATGATCGCGATGGGCGGCGCCATCGGCACCGGCCTGTTCGTGGCCTCGGGCAACACCATCGCCACCGCCGGCCCCGGCGGGGCCCTGCTGGCCTACGTGGCCATCGGGTTCATGGTGTTCCTGCTCATGCAGAGCCTCGGCGAGATGGCCACCTACCTGCCCGTCTCCGGCGCCTTCGAGGAGTACTCCACCCGCTTCGTCAGCCCCTCCTTCGGCTTCGCCATCGGCTGGAACTACTGGTACAACTGGGCGATCACCGTCGCCGCCGAACTCGTGGCCGCTGCGCTGATCATGCGCTACTGGCTCCCCGACGTCCCCTCCTGGATCTGGTCGGCGCTGTTCCTCGCGATCCTCTTCGGCCTCAACGCCCTGTCCACCCGCGCCTACGGCGAGAGCGAGTTCTGGTTCTCCCTCATCAAGGTGGTCACCATCGTGGTCTTCCTCGTCCTGGGCGTGCTCATGATCGTCGGGATCATCGGCGGCACCTCCCCCGGCTTCAGCAACTGGACCACCGGGGACGCCCCGTTCGTCGGGGGCGGGGCCGGGATCCTGGCGATCTTCATGGTGGCCGGCTTCTCCTTCCAGGGCACCGAGCTCGTCGGCGTCGCCGCCGGCGAGGCGGAGAACCCGGAGAGGAACGTCCCGCGCGCCATCCGCACCGTGTTCGTGCGGATCCTGCTGTTCTACGTCGGGGCCATCGCCATCGTGGGTTTCCTCATTCCCTACACCAGCCCCTTCCTGCTGGGCAGCGGGGTCGAGGACATCTCCATCTCCCCGTTCACCCTCGTGTTCGAGAACGCCGGGGTGCTCGCGGCGGCCTCGGTGATGAACGCGGTGATCCTCACCGCCATCCTCTCGGCCGGCAACTCCGGGCTCTACGCCTCCACCCGCATGCTCTGGGCCCTGGCCGAAGGCGGCAAGGCGCCGAAGTTCCTGGCGAAGGTCAACCGCCGCGGCGTGCCGATGAACGCCCTGCTCGCCACGACCGCCGTGGGAGCCGCCTGCTTCCTCACCACCCTGATCGGCGACGGCGCCGCGTACGTGTGGCTGGTCAGCGCCTCGGGGCTGGCCGGGTTCATCGTGTGGATGGGCATCGCCTGGAGCCACTACCGCTTCCGCAAGGCCTACACGGCCCAGGGCCACGACCTCGCCGACCTGCCCTACCGGGCACGGTTCTTCCCGCTGGGCCCCATGATCGCCCTGGCCCTGTGCGCGGTGGTGATCCTCGGGCAGAACTACCAGGCCATCATCGGAGACATCGACCTGCTCGCCGCCCTGTCGGCCTACATCGGCCTGCCCCTGTTCCTGGCCCTGTGGCTGGGCCACCGCCTGGTGACCGGCTCGAAGATGGTCCGCTACGTGGACGCCGACCTCACCCGCCCCACCGACTGACCCGCACTCCCGCCGAGTCCCCAGGCTCCGGGCCAGCACTCCCATCGAGTCCCCAGTCCTGTCGCGCATCCCCAGGTTCGATCGTGGGGAAACGCGACAGGACTGGGGACTCGCCGCATCGGGCGAGTGAGGTGTGGGGGTTCGGCGGAGGATTCAGCGAGGGAGAGGGCGAGCGCGAGAGAGGGCCCAGGAGCCAGGGCGCGGGGACGGCTGCCGGGTCAGACGGATCCGCCCGCGGCGGCCGGGGCCCCCGAGTCATGGCCGTGCCCGCCGTCGCCGACGTGCTCCCGGGCCACGAAGTTCTCCAGGTCGAAGAGGTTCTCGGCCCGGGCCGCGACGTTCACCAGCGTGGTCATCGAGGCGACCTCCTCGACCTGCTCCTTGAGGAACCAGAGCATGAACTGCTCCCCCAGAGCGTCCCCCTCGGCCCGGGCCGCGGCGAACAGCGCCTTGATCTGCTCAGTGACCTCCTGCTCCTGGGACAGCGCCAGGGCCAGGGGCTCGCGGACGTCGGCGAAGTCATTGCGTACCTCACCCACCCCGGGAATGGTCAGGGGCAGGTCGCGGTCCAGGATGTACTGCACGATCATCATGGCGTGGTTGCGCTCCTCCAGCGACTGCCGGTAGAAGTGCCGGGCCAGCTGCGGAAGGTCCTGGCTGTCGAACCAGACCGCCACGGCGATGTACTGGTGGGAGGCGGCGAACTCGTGGCCCACCTGGCGGGTGAGCAGCTCGTCGAAGGTCTCGGGGGCCATCAGGATCTCCTGACATCGGCGGGTCCCCGGGCGGACGACGTGCCGGCCGCGCCACCGGTGCGAGCCCGGGGCGGGACCGGCAGGAATCGTCGCTCGGGTCCGGGATTCGAGCCTAGCGCGGTGGCACGGCCAGGTGTAGGCCGGTCACCGGGAACGTCCCGAGACGCGACGGTCCCCGTCGTCCTCGGTCGCGGCCGCAGAGCCCTGCCTCCGGCCGCCTGGTTCGGTCAGACGATGCGCACCGCGGTGAGCTCGTAGACCTGGGCCGAGCTTGTGGCGGGTCCGTGGCAGGTCAGCTGATGCGGCGGGGCGGCGTGGGACCGCAGTTCGACGTCGATGAGGCCCGGCTGGGGTGAGCGGCCGGTGAGACGGACGCGCCAGCGGTCGCCGTCGCGAACCGACTCGGTGACCGTGTAGTCGTGGCGGCCGGCCGGGCCGAAGCGTTCGAGCGCGGCCGCGACAGCGGCCTGCTGCGGTGGGAAGAGATCGGTGTACCCGCGCAGATGCTCCGCGTGCACACGGCCGGCGAGATGCTCCTCGATCGTGGTGACGGCGGACTCCGCGTCGAGTCCTCCGTAGTAGACGCCGTCCGGGGCCACGACGACGTTGGCGGCGAACCGGTCACCACCCACGTGCGAGCACTCCCAGACCACATCCGGCCAGCGCTCGCTCAGGGCACGTCCCACGGGCCGTCCGCGCACCGCACAGCAGGGATCGTGCTGACCGTGGGCGCAGATCAGGAGGACCGGTGGGTGGCCGATCTCACCGGGGACGCCGAGGGCCGTGGCGATCTCCGCGAGGTCCTCGTCGCGGCGCCACGTTCCCCATCGCTGATGACAGGCGCCGGAGCTGTCCTGGCGCAGCACGGCCCACCGGCTGCGGCCCTCACGGCTGCGGCGGCCGTGTCGCCGGACCAGAAGCACTCGCGCCCGCGCTGCCTGCGCGGCGGAGAACACGAGGGCCTTGACCTCGGGCTCCAGATCCAGGCCGTCGAAACCGTTGACGGGCCATGCGCCTCGGTACTCGATGAGGACCCACACCACGCCGCGCGGCGCGGTGCCCGTCATCGGGTCGCCGCGCCCTCGGGCTCCGTCGGCGCACCAGAAGCGGCAGGAGGCATTCACGGTGGCGGTGTCACTGGTCACAGGGAACAAGGACCCCCGCCCGCAACAGTCGTTCGACGAGCTCGACGCCGAGCTCGCCCGCGGTGTGCACCTCGCCGTCGAGCAGGCATGAGACGGCGGGCAGATCGGGCTCCGGGAAGTCGAGCCACCCCACGCGCGTGCTCAGCCGCGGGCCCTCCAGCCGAGCCTCCAGTGCACCGCGCAGCTGTACGGGGGACCCGGGGCCCAGGTCCTGGACGGCGGCGAGCTGGGCCAGCGGCCCCAGCGGGGCCGGGCGCCCCTGTCCTCGGCGGGTGCGGTGGAAGCGCGGGGTGGGATCGGCCGCGGCGAGCGCGGCCACCAGGCGCTCGCGGACGGTGTCGAGCTCCTCGCCCGGTCCGTCGACGCCCAGGGGCAGGGACCGGCGCATCTCGGGGTCCTCGGTCAGCAGCGCCAGCGCCTCCTGGGCGAGTTGCTCGGCCAGGCCGTGGCGGGTCCAGGTGTGGATCCCGAGCGTGAGGTGGATGGAGACCGCCCCCTGCGCCTGGGCCGCGTGCAACCAGCCGCGCGGCAGGTAGAGGGCGTCGCCGGGTTCGAGCACCACGTCGAGGTGGGCCTTTCCCTTCGCGGCCTCGACCACGGCGGAGCGGCGGTCGGTCCAGGGCTGGTCTCGCAGCGGATCCGGGTGCACCGGCTCGTGGAGGACCCAGCGCTTCGTCCCCTCGATCTGCAGGACGAAGACGTCGTGGACGTCGTAGTGGTCGTCGAACCCGCGGTTCTGCGGCGGGGTGATGTAGGCGTTGGCCTGCACCGGATGCCCGAGCTCGCTACTCAGCGCGGCGCTGAAGTCCGCGACCGGCTCCCACGTGCGGTGAAGTGCCTGCAGCACCAGCGTGGCGCCGTCGGCGAACCGACGCCACAGCGCGGTGTCGTCGAGCTGATCCGCAATGGTGGCGCCGACACCGGCGGGAGACGTGAAGGACGAGTCGGGGAACGTCGACCCGTCCTTGGCGACGCGCAGGAAGGGCGTGCGCAGCCCGCGGCGCGAGATCAGCTCGTCGACGGCGTCGGCGGAGAACAGGTCGGAGAAGCCGTCCGCCCGGCGCGTGAGCAGCGGCGCCCGGCCCCAGACGTCACGGGCGAACCGCTCCCGGCCGATGTCGATCAGGCGGGTCTCCAGGACCCCGGCGCCGCCAGGGGCGCCGGGGTCCTGCCCGTCAGCACGGACGGCGTCCACTCTCAGAGGCCTCGCGCTCCGGCTTCTCCGTCGGCGCCGCCATCGGCACCACCGTCAGCACCACCATCGGCGCCGCCGTCCGCGCCGCCGTCGTGAACACCCGGGGTGCCGGCCGCTCCACCGTCGGCCGGGCCCTCGGCGCCGCCGTCCGCGCCACCGTCGTGAACACCCGGGGTGCCGGCCGCTCCACCGTCAGCGGGGCCCTCGGCGCCGCGGTCAGCCCCACCGTCGGCGCCGCCGTCCGCGCCACCGTCGTGAACGCCCGGGGTGCCGGCCGCTCCACCGTCGGCCGGGCCCTCGGCGCCGCTGTCGGCACCGCCATCGGCACCGCCGTCCTGAATACCCGGAGCACCGAAGGCTCCGCCGTCGGCGGGACCTTCCGTCTGGTTCGGATCCTGCTGTGCATCAGTCATGTTGACCTCCCAGTTTCGAGTGACCGGGCCGTCACCGGCACCTGGTCACCAGGACAGGCGATGCGTGAGCAGCACCGCCCATGTCGAGGCTATCCGTGCGGCGCGGGCGAGGGAACAGCCCTCACGCCCGCCACCCTCAGGGAACCCCGACGAGGAGCGGCGCGTCGTGCACCGCTTCCCCACAGCGCACGACGACGACGGACCGCACTCACAGCTGGTCGATCCGCCGGTACCGGGACGGCGTGGTGCCGGTGGTGGCCCGGAAGTGCCGGTTGAAGTTGGAGAGGTTGGTGAAGCCCACCCGGTAGCAGATGTCCGAGACCGGCAGGTCGGTGCCGCGCAGCAGCCGGCAGGCCTCGGTGAGCCGCATCCGGGTGACCGTGCGGTTGAAGCCCACGCCGGTGGCCTTGGCGAACAGCCGGGAGAACGCGTCCCGGCTCAGCCCCACGGCCTCGGCCACCTCCGGCACGAGCATCCGGCCGTCCAGGTGCTCGGTGATGTAGCTCAGCGCCCGGTTGAAGAGCTCGGCCTCCTCGGCGTCCAGCCGGTAGGTGCCGCCGCGGCTGTCCAGATAGCGCCGCTCGGATTCCGGGGACTCGGCGAGAATGCCCAGCAGCTCGGCCACGGCGGCCAGCCTGCGGAGGCCGAACGTCCCGTTCACCGCCTCCATCGCCGCCGCGCCCTGGACGGCGGTGCGGCCGGTGAACTCGATGCCCCGGGCCGCGGCGTCCAGCAGCGGGCGCAGGGCCTCGAGCTCCGGCAGCGTGCCGGCGGCGGCGAAGAACCGCTCCTGGTCGAACTGGAGCACCGCGTCCCGGTTGCGGACCACGGTGCTGTCGTCGCGGTGGGAGATCCAGTTGTGCGGCAGGAAGGACCCCATGAGGCTCAGATGGCCGGGCCCGAACGGCCCGGCGTAGTCGCCGGCCATGACCGTCCCGGAGGACTCCCGGATCAGGTGCACCTCCACCTCGGGGTGGTAGTGCCAGCGGGCCAGGGGGTGGGGCCAGTCGTGCTGGTGCCACCGCACGGAGCTCGACGGGTCCGGGATCACCAGCTCCCGGACCGGGGAGGTGGGGTCCTCCGGCGTCGTGCTCCGTGCGGTGGCCGCCACGGTCAGAATCCGGCCACGCGGATCTGGATCTTCGTGTCGGTGGGCCGGCCCTCGGCGCCGCGCTCGAAGGCGGCCACGGCGTCGGCGAAGGGATAGGTGGCGCTGATCAGCGCCGCCAGGTCCACGGCCGGGGACGCGGCGAGCTCGATGGCCCGCTGGTAGGAGTTGGCGTAGCGGAACACGGTCTCGATCCGCAGCTCCCGGGCCTGGGCGGCGGCGACGTCCAGCGGCACCGGGTCCACGGGGATGCCGACCAGGACCACGGTCCCGCCGGGCGCGGGGAGCTCCCACAGATTGCCGAAGACGTGCGGGCTGCCGCTGGCCTCGAACACCACGTCCGCGCCCCAGCCGTCGGTGGCGTCCCGCACCGCCTCGCCGAGGTCCTGGCGGGACACGTCCACGGGGTGGATGGTCGGGTAGGCCTCAATCTTCGCGAACTTCTCCGGCGCCACGTCCGAGACGTACACCCGGGACGCCCCGCTCGCGGCGGCCGCGATGGCGGTGAGCACCCCGATGGTGCCGGCGCCCACCACCACGACGACGTCGCCCGGCGCCAGGCCGGCCTTCGTCACCGCGTGCACCGCCACGGCGAAGGGCTCGATCAGGGCGCCCTCCTCCAGGGAGAGCTGCTCCGGCAGCCTGTAGGTGAAGTCGGCGGGGTGGATGATCTCCGGCTGCAGGCAGCCGTCCACCGGGGGCGTGGCCCAGAACTGCACGTCCGGGTCCACGTTGTACATGCCCAGGCGGGCGGCCCGGGAGCGCGGGTTGGGGATGCCAGGCTCCATGCAGACCCGGTCCCCCACCGCCAGGTGGTCCACGCCCTCCCCCACCTCCAGCACCGTGCCGGAGGCCTCGTGGCCCAGGACCATCGGGCTCTCGACGACGTAGGGGCCGATCCGCCCGTGCGTGAAGTAGTGGACGTCGCTGCCGCAGATGCCCACGGTGTGCACGCCGATGCGCACCTCGCCGGGGCCCACCGGGCGCAGCCCCGGGACGGGCCGGACCTGGATCTCGTGCTGGCGTTCGAGGACGACGGCGTCCATGGTGCTCTCCTGGGTGCTCGGGATCTTCGCGGCGGTGGTCGTGGGGTTCTGGGTGGTGAGCGTGGTGGGGTTCATGATCTCAGGTCCTTTCAGGCGGCCATGGCGAGGCGATCGCGGCGCGGGAGCATCCGGCCGTCCTCGGTGGTGATGCCGGGCTGGGGCGGGTGGATGAAGAAGGTGGTGAGGGTGCCGAGGAGCATCAGGCCGGCGAAGACCCAGCACACCCCGACCGGACCGATCACCGGCAGCAGCAGGGTGGCGATGCCGGGGCCGAGGAACGTGGTCAGCCCGGAGGCGAGGTTGTGGGCGGAGATCGCCGCGCCGCGGTGCTCGGGGGCCAGGGCCGGGAAGATCGCGCCCATCGGGACGAACGCGGTGACGGACAGGGCGAAGAGCACGGCGGCACCGACCATTGCCGGGAAGCTGGGGCCGAACCACACCGGGACGTAGGCGAAGGCGAGGACCGCGAGGGCCATGCCGCCGAAGCCGAACCAGCGCATCTGGCGCATCCAGCCGTAGCGGTCGCCGAGCCGGCCCCAGACGATGTTGGCGCCGATGGTGATGGTGTTCATGATCGCCCAGAGCATCATCCACTCGGGCAGGGAGAACCAGGACTGCCCGCCGATCTCACCGGTGGTCAGGTAGAGCGGCATCATCATCGGGAACGCGTAGAGCGTCAGGTTGCACAGCACCCGGATGACCACCGAGAGGGCGATCTGCCGGTTCTCCACCAGGATGGTCACGCCGCGCAACAGCTCCCGGGTGCGCTCGGCGCCGTGCAGCTTCTGGGAGAGGTCCGTCTCGGGCGGGGCGCCGGGGACCAGGAAGGCGCACATCAGGGTGCCGGCCGCCACGAAGGGCAGGGACGCCCACAGGGTGGCGTACTCGCCGATGACGGGGACCAGGAGGCTGGGCACGTAGGCGCCCATCACCCCGATGCCCAGTGAGAAGGACGCCCAGAACCAGCCCATGGCCGAGGCCAGGCGGCTGGGGTGCACGGACTGCGCGATGAGCACCACGAAGGAGTACATGAACAGCGGGTAGGCGACACCGCGCAGGGCGTAGATCAGGATCGTCCCGACCACGCTCTCCAGCCCCACGGTGAGGAACAGGACGTGCAGCACCATCCAGAGCACGCCGCCGAGGACCATGAGGCGCTTGGCGCCGACGACCTCGGCGAGCACGCCGGTGGTCCACGCCGAGATGGCGACCACCAGGCCGTAGACGGTGAAGACGAGGCCGGCCTGGGTGGGCGTGAAGCCGTTCTCGACGAGGAAGCGGGACAGGAACGTGAGCTCAAAACCATCACCGGTCATGAAGACGGCGAGGGCGAGATAGCCGAAGAGCAGGCGGCGGGGCATGCCGAACATGCGGGTACTCCTTCGTGGACACCAAGGGAAAGGCACCTGGCGAGCAGAAGAACGGTCGGCCGGTGCGCGATGTCCTCAACGCTACGGAGGTGTGACGCGGGCCACTAGCCGCTTTA
The DNA here is from genome assembly GCF_042879215.1 of Kocuria arenosa. Taxonomy (NCBI): domain Bacteria; kingdom Bacillati; phylum Actinomycetota; class Actinomycetes; order Micrococcales; family Micrococcaceae; genus Kocuria; species Kocuria arenosa. The sequence goes on from NZ_JBHZTA010000003.1 coordinate 252,385, forward strand.
TTCAATGCGGACTGATACTTTTATGCGAACCTTGGGAAACCGCATCGCTGGTGGCGGATTCAACGGTGCAGAGCGGCGCCCGCTCATCACTGTGGTGGTGGGCCTGCCCAATGGTCTTAGGGCCGCACAGCTGGGCATGAGGATTTCTTACGGGACCGCCTGGTGCCGGATGGGAGGGCCAAGGGTGAAGCGGTCACCGAGCGTCTTGCTGAACTTCGTCCCGTTAGCCTCTCTGCGGGGAACGCGAGGAGCACGAACGCCTCCCACCGCAACATTTCGGTGGCAAGTCCTTACGCGCAACCTTCCGCCCTTGGCGCCGATTTCCTGACGCCCTGGGACATCGACCTCCGTGCCCTTCGATGTCGGCGCAGGCACCAGGCATGGGAAGGAGGCACCCTCTATGGCATGCGGGGGTACCCAAAGCCCGCGGACGATGGATCTACATGTTCATGACTCCACCGTGACGTACAACCGTTGACGCCTCCCGCTGTCATGGAAGTATTAACTGGGCGGTAACCGATGCAAATTGCATTACACCTGACGCCGCCGTTGATCTGTGAGGTACACGTGAACTCCTGTGACTGGAGCAGCCCCGATAGTCCCCTGGCCGAGTTCGTTCGGGCGGAGACCGCCAAGAACATCGCAGCGTTCAAGGCACAGCCGCGTCTGCTCAAGGAGCAGACGAACATCGAACAGACCGTGGTCGAGGGCGGATACAACAAGAAGCAGATCAACGAACTCATCCAGAACGCGGCTGACGCGATGGACGGCCTCGAGGGATGCATCAAGGTCGTCCTGACTGATTCTCATCTTTACTGCGCCAACGAGGGCATGCCGTTCCAGAAGAGTGGTGTGGCCGCCCTTCTCATGTCCCACTCCTCGGAGAAGACAGGGACCGAAATCGGTCGATTCGGCCTGGGGTTCAAATCTGTGCTGGCTGTGACGGAGGCACCTGAGGTCTTCAGCCGTTCGGTTTCGTTCCGATGGGACCGGGAGTACCTGCGCCAGCGCCTCAATGAATATGGCGTGCGGGCCGACGATGTCCCTACACTTCGCACCGCAGTTCCCGTAGACCCTGTCAGCGCCGCAGAGACGGATCCCGTGCTCGCCGAGCTGATGAATTGGGCCAGTACCGTGATCAGGCTTCCGCTCCTCCGTCATGCCGCTTGGCTGTGGTCGGAGATGAAGGCCTTCCCCGGCGAATTCATGCTCTTCTCGGACAGGATCGGCACGTTGGACCTTTCCGACCGTCGGTCCGGTGATCAGATTGTATGGACGGTGGATCGCGGGGAGAACGGCTTGGTCAGGCTGGCTCGGAACGGCGAGGCCACGGACTGGCAGGTGTTCTCGCTCCGCCACGAACCGTCCGAATCCGCGAAGATCGAGGCCGGGCACCTGTCAGCACGCAACGACATGACGGTCTCCTGGGCCGTGCCGCGTAAGCGTCGGAACCGCCGCGGGCAGCTCTGGACTTTCTTCCCGACGACGTCCGAAACCTCGCTTACCGGGATCATCAATGCCCCCTTCAAGATGAACGAGGACCGGCACAACGTACTGGACGGGTTGTACAACAAGGAAATTCTGACCCGCACCTTGCCACGTGTGGTTGCTGGGGCGCTTCCTTCGTTATTGGATCCGATCGACCCCGGCAGTGTTCTCGACATGCTTCCTGCACGCGGCAGGGAAACCCACAGCTGGGCCGATGAAACCCTCAACCCGGCGGTGATGGAAGCCGTCGCCATGAGTCGCTCCTTGCCCGACATGGCAGGGAATCCTCAACTACTGGACGATCTGTTTGTACCGGACATTGCCGCCCACGGGGACGATCAGCCCCTCGTCGAGGAGTGGTACGGCCTTGCCGCCGTTCAGGGGATATCCAACTGGATCCACCTGACCTGCATCAATCACAAGGATCGCAACGCCACCCTGATTCGGCTGCTTGGGATCCGGAATCTGGCCCGCAAGAACGTTCAGGTATGGCTGGAGGCCCTCGCCGACCCGAACAACTTCGATGCTCTCGAAGCCGTCCTCGGACTGGCCGTGAAGATCAACAAGAGCTACCCGGATCACCTTGTCGCGATGCGTCAGAGCCACATCGTCCTGGACGCTTCAGGACGACTCCGCCGACCTATCGTCACGGAGATGTCGCTGCCCCTCGGAACAGCTGCGGAGGACAAGGGCAACAAGTCGGTTCTGCATCCGGATTTCGTGGCCCATGGACAAGCCCGAGGCCTGCTGATGGCACTGGGGTTCAACAACATGGACGCCGCCGGTCAACTCAAACGTCAGCTCCTCATCGCGGCACGAAGCCCTGACGACACCGGTGCCATAGAGTCCGCTTGGCGTATCTCCCGTAATGTCCGCGAGCGAGGACATGTTGTGGCGCTGTTCACGGACGTCCTCGCCAGGGATGCCGTCCTGGTGCGTTGCGTGGACGGACAGTGGCGACAGATCGATCGAGCATGGCTCCGCGGCGGCCTGTTCCCCAACAACCATGCTCTCGACGCGGAACTACTGGTGGACGAGCAATTCCACCGCTCTGACATGGACGTGCTGCGCCGATTGAACGTGCCGCAGCAGCTCGCCACAGAGATTCGTACCGGCGACACGAAGAACCCGACATATGTCGCCTGGGCCGACGCTGTGGCTGGTGATCTGATGAGTGCGTTGAGGGAGGAAGGCGTCCCGATCGGTCGTCACCACATCTCGTTCGGTCAGGTCTCCCTGACCCCGGGACTCGAACGGCTACGCGACGCCAGCCCTGCCATCCGTGCCCGGGTCACTGTGGCCCTGCTGGATCGACCCCATTTCAAGACGTCGCCGAACATCGGCGGGAACTACGTGTCCGTCGTGGACGACGTGGACCAGCCGGATTTGTGGTGGATGCGCCGCTACGGCGTGCTGCAGACACCCTACGGACCAGTGGCTACCCGATCGTGCGTCGGGGATCTGAACGGCTTTCCGACCGACCTCCTTCCATACCCCGCTGATCGACGAGCTCATACGCTGTTGAGGCTTCCAACGGCCACCGACCGCGTCAACTGGTCTGGACTTTTCGATCTCGCCGCTCGCGCCCTTACGGTGCCGAAACTCCACGACCTTTATGCAAGGGCCGCTCAGTTGGGAATCGCCGCTCCGTCCGACATCGTCGTGGAACAAGACGGCCGGAAACTGCCTGTGGCCGCCTCGAGCTGCTCAGTGACCAGCACCCAGCGGACTTATCAACACCTTCGGCAGTCCGCCGGCGAGCAACGAGTCGTTCTCGTCGACTCGCCAACGAAGGCCGCGGCTCTGTCCGAGCATTGGGCCCTGACTCTTCGGCATATCTCGTTCAGCACCACTGTGGAGCACACTCCGTCAGGGCCTTCGGTGCCGATCACCGAAGAACTCCCGCATCTTCCCAAGATCGTCAAGGGCACCACTCGTCTTCAGGTTCAGTGGTGCGAGCAGCTGCAGCAGGTCGAATCCAACGATTTTGACGACACCCGGACGCCGAAGGACATAACTGAGCTGTTGGAAGGCAAGACCCTCTACATCCGGCGACGTTGGGGGATCGACAACCTGCTGGCCGCCCTGATTAAGGCCAACGGGCTCTCGGTGACGGTGACCGAGATCAAGCTGAATCATGCGCGGATCGCGCAGGAAGCCGATCGTAACGAGCAGCCGTTGGACGAGCTCCTGGCCGATCTTCTGGGCAGGGAGGCTCTGGAGAAACTTGTCGGTTCGTCCGTCCTGACGATGATCGAGACCATGCGCGACGATCCTCTGCGTCCGGCAGAGCTGTTCGATGTCGCTCGTTCCATCCACGGCGTGGACCTCCTCAAGGAGATTAAGAAGCAGTTCACAGGACTGACCACCCGGGAGGCGGACCACATTCCCCCGAGCTCAGACGTGTGGGACTTCCTGAAGATCCTGGTCCCGTCCGGGGTCGCACCGAAGTCACCACCGCCTTTACCTCGCGAGGAAGTACTGGGCCCCGTCGTACTGAAACCGCTGCACGACTACCAGCGAGACGTCAGCGACAAGATTCAGTCCCTGCTCCGTGGAGAGACACCGCATCGTCGCGGCCTACTGATGCTGCCCACCGGAGCGGGAAAGACACGGGCCATGACAGAGTCCCTGATTCGCCATGTCTCCGAGGCACAGGGAAACTTCGTCATCGCGTGGTTGGCGCAAACGACAGAACTCTGCGAACAGGCCATCGACTCGTGGAAGTACGTGTGGCAGGCGCAGGGTGCCCACGGGGAGCGAATGGCGGTCAGCCGCTTCTGGGGCGGGATGGCGAGCGCCACCGAGCCTGAGGACGTCAAACTCCACCTCGTGGTGGGAACCCCCAACACGACGTCCCAGATCCTCGGCTCGCCAGCTCGAACGAAGGAGTTCGACTGGTTGTTCGACGCAGACATCCTCGTCTTCGACGAGGCGCACAGCACCACGAGTTCTTCGTACACGAGAATTCTCGAAGCCTTCGGTCGCAGTCACCGCCAACGTTCGAAGCCCCTACTGGGCATGTCTGCCACACCGTTCAAGGGCACCAACGAGGAAAAGACGAGGCAGCTCGTCAACCGATTCGACGGGAATCTCATCCAACCCGAACAGTTCACGTCGGGGACAGCCCATGAGTACCTACAGGAGCTGGGCGTTCTTTCCCGGGTCCGCCACGAGATCATCGACGGAATGGACCTGCAACCCATGCTCGTCAACAAACCCCAGCGGAACGGCGACGAGCCGACGGCCATGAAGGAACTGCAGCTGGATCTCACGGCCGTGGCCGCAAACGAGGAGCGCAACAAGGCACTCATCAAGGACATTCTTGCGCGCGGGTCCAAGAGGTCGTCGATCGTCTTCGCCGCTTCCGTGGATCACGCTCAAGCCTTGGCAGCGACGTTGACCTACATGGGTCTCAAGTCGGCGTCCATCTCGGCGGAGACCTCTGGGGCAGCCCGCCGTGCGGCCATCGAGGACTTCCGACGAGGCGATATCCATGTGCTGACAAACTACAACGTTCTGTCGGAGGGCTTCGATGCTCCTGGAGTCGACACCGTATACGTAGCACGTCCCACCTTCTCGCCAAATCGGTATCTGCAGATGGTCGGGCGAGGACTTCGCGGGCCCAAGAACGGCGGAAGTGACTGGACCACGATCGTCAACGTCCAGGACAACGTGGAACAGTTCGGAACCATCCTCGCCTTCGCCCACTTCGAGTACCTATGGGATCCCGACTATGCCGATGTTTGAAGAGCTCCTGAACAGAACGCCGTCCCGGACTGGAGTGTCGGCACCACATCTTTAGAACACCCTCAACCCGACCACGATCCGGAGCAACCGAGTTCACGGGACGGGAGGCGTCGCCGATCCCTCGAAGTGTGCGCTGGTGCGGGCGGTCTTGCACTCGGACTCGAACAGGCCGGATTCGATCCCACGCTCCTTCTCGAGCTCCGACCACAGCCCTGCGACACTCTCCGCCTGAATCGTCCGCACTGGAACGTCCAATGTGCCGACCTCCTTGCCTTCGATCCGGCCGACCATGCGGAGATCCATGACATTGATCTCTTGGCAGCAGGATTGCCAAGGGTACGGACCGCGGCCACGGCCAACCGTGGCCGCGGCAACAGTGAAGAAATGGAGCTGCTCATAGCGACCGTAATGCTGTTGCGCTCCGTCCGACCGCGAGCTCTTCTCATCGAGAACATGGCAGAGCTGGCGGAATCCGACGTCTACGAGCCCACACGGGCAATGGTGCAGTCCGAACTGACGGACCTCGGTTACCGGTACGTCTGGTTCGTCCTGAACGCGGCAGATTTCGGCGTACCCCAGGACCGCAAACATGGCTTCCTGGTGGCCTTGGCGGATAGCCTCATGGACACCTTCGATCCACCCTCTTCCTGCGGATCGCCCCCTCCGACAACCGGTGAAGCTCTATTGAATTCCATGGCTTCTCGCGGTTGGCCAGCTGCTGTTGAGTGGGCACGACAAGCGAGCAGAGTGGCCCCCACGCTGGTCGGCGGATCGTGGGAGCGGGGCGGAGCTGACCTTGGACCGACAGGATCGAAGAAGTCATGGGCACGAATGGGAGTGGACGGGGCCACAGTCGCCGACGAGGTCCCCGGCCCAGATTTCGTGTGGGCGCCCTCCAGCGGGCGTAAGGGCATGGTGCCCTTGACCAATTCGCAGGTGGCACAACTCCAGGGTTTTCCGCCGGAATGGGAGATCGCCGGACGAAAGACCGCCCGGTACCGACAGATCGCCAATGCGACCCCGCCTCCCTTGGCCCGAGCCGTGGGAGAAGCCATTGCCGCCACTTTGAGGCCCACCCCACCCGCCACGGAGGGAAGTTCGACAAGCTAGGGATACCATCGAACATCATGACCGCCCTGCATTCAGCCGTCCCACCGGCCCGGCCAGCTCAAATGGTGGATCTTTTCGCCGGTCCTGGCGGCCTCGACGTGGCAGCTCATTGGCTCGGCATTCCTGTGGTCGGGATCGAATGGGATGCCGACGCATGTGCCACCCGTGCCCAAGCTGGCCTCACGACCCAGCAGGACGACGTCCGCATCTGGTCACCCACAGATTTCGAAAATGCATCGATCCTTGCTGGCGGCCCACCCTGTCAGACCTATACCGTGGCCGGCACGGGCAGCGGTAGGAAAGCTCTGGACCAGGTACTGCAATTCGTCCGGCGGATGGCCCTTGAACAGGACGTGGCGGAAGAAGTCGGAGCTCTGGACGATGTCCGGACGGGACTCGTCCTAGAACCACTGCGCTGGGCCCTAGAGGCGAACCGCGCCGGACACCCGTACTCGACCATCGTCCTGGAACAGGTTCCAGCGGTACTCCCGGTGTGGAAAGCCGTGGCTCAGGTCCTTAGGGAAATCGGGTACAGCACCGCCACAGGGCTTCTTCACGCGGAGGAGTTCGGGGTTCCGCAAACACGGAGACGAGCCATTCTCCTCGCCAGCCAGGATCTCGAAGTGGCGCTCCCGCGACCGACTCATCGCCGTTACCGAAAAGGAATTGGCCAAACAGAAGGGGATTCCGCTCTCCTGCCGTGGAGATCCATAGGTGAGACCCTGCCTTCGCGAGGGCCTTTCGAGGTCGTTTCCAACTACGGCACCGGAGGGAACCCTCAGCTCAGAGGCAGGAGACGATCCGATGAACCGGCTGCAACCGTTACCGGCAAGGTGTCCCGCAACCGTCTGTTCTTGAGGAACACCGAAGTCGAGCTCGATCGACTCAGCCTTGCCGAAGCAGGTCTGCTGCAGACCTTCCCGAGGGACTACCCCTGGTCCGGCAGGAATGTTGCGCAACAGATAGGCAACGCGATCCCACCACGTCTGGCCGCCCATGTGCTTGCGGCAGCTCTTGGACTTCCGCTGGGGGCCGAGGACATTGATACCGCCGTGAGCGCGAAGTGGTCCGAGACCAGGCACGGAGCAGGATTGGCGGACGCCCCTCTCGGCACCAGCGGATGCATCAGGACGGAACAACCTCTCATGCCGGTGGGTAGGCCATAGCGTTCTCTCCGGTCCGGTCCGAGAGAAACCCACTGAGCCCTTGTCTGCAGAAAAAGCACCCTGCGGTACACCAGTGATTCGCAGGTGTACTGCAGGGCGCTTCGTCAGGCCGAGTAGCAGTGAACGTTCAGTCCGAGGAGGTCATCAGACCGCCTGCCAAACTTCCATTCTCGTCCATCGAGCCGATGACGGACACCCGGTCCAGATAGATGTTGCGGTGCTCGCAGCTCGTCTCCGGGAGCAGCAGGCACGCATGACACGCGGCCAAGTTCAGCCCGTCGGTTCCAGAGGGACCGGACTCGGAACAAACCGGGTCGTTCGAACACCACCCAGCACGGGATACCGCGGCGAGGAGGACGTTGGCAAACCGATCCTCCTCGGCCAGACGCGCAAGTCCACCGAGGCTGCCGGCAGCATCCGCTGAAGCCGTATAAACGAGGAAGCCTGCTTGGTTCGGCTCGGCGTAGATTCGTTCACGCATGGAGCCGACCGGATAGCCTGCGTCAAGGCTCAGCTCCTTCAGGAGCGCGTGCGCGAGGGAATGGATGGCGAGGAATCGTGCCGTGGGAGCTTCGATGGCCGGCGCTCCCGCTTCGATCGCCCTGTGCTCGAGCGACGTCGCCAGCATGTCCCTCCGGTGACACGCCAGCACGGTCTTCTCCCACTCGGAGACCATCTGTTCCCGGAGCCGTACGAAGATGCCCTCCCCCAGGACCTCAGTCCCGGGAAGCCATACCGGGTCATGGGCGCTCAACTTCGCCAGTTGTGGGTTGGTGGTGTCCGTGGGCATAGGACTGACCCGTGAGAAGCCATGAAGGGCGCGTACCTCTCGCAGCCTCGTGACCTTGCAGACCTGCTGCACGAAGGTTTCGATGGAGGGCGCAATGTCCACCTCAACACATTGGAAAGTGTCGAGGGGCCCTCCGTCGTTGCCGTCGATCAGTGCACGGTACTCCTCCTGGCGCAGGTCCTGGTCCGTGGGTTGAGCTGCGGCTTTGAGTCCCCGACGTTGACGAATGATGTCGATGATCCCGTCGACCGAGACACCCATGTGAGGAGAGGCTGCGATCATTCCAGGCAATGCGGCGTTGAGGGCGTCTTCGGGAAAATGCTCGAGGAGTGCCCAGTGCTTGGTCACGAACTGAGCGTTGGGACTCGACCACGGCGGGATCGAGATGCTCGAGCGAACGGCCCCGAACCATACGTTCGAGGACCCCCGTTGCAGGGCACGGAGAGGCTTCGTGCATTCCTCATCGGGCGCCTCGGGAAGCCACGGGCGCTTACCGCCGCACTTCTTGATCTCGATCAATGCATGGCGCGAGAAGGCACCGTCCAGCGAGTACGGGGGTACCCCGCACGCACACCTGACGACGATATCCGCCAGGGACGAGGACGCGCCACGGGACTCGAGCGTCAATCGATGCTCCGCGCTCGTACGAGCACCCGATCCGCGGTGCACCCACTGGAAGTACGGGAAGTCCTCGATGTGCCCGTTCTCGCAGCAGGCGACGAATCGCGATGGCGTCAGGTCCCGGAGACAGTCGGTGCACTGCATCTTCTTCGCGTCGAAGTTCCAGAATCGGTCGAGCCGTCGACACTTCGGGCAGTAGTGATACATAGGGAACCGTACGACCGGAACGTCTCCCTTGCGGCGGCCGGTCGACGGTGCCCGGAACGTGTGCACTCCCAGCGATCGCGCCAGGCGTGGCTCCTCCACCGCAGGGCACCATGTGTCGTCCCACTCATCCGTTCCGCAGATCATGTAACTCTGCTCGCCTGAGGGGAACAGGGAGCCGATGCCGTAGGTCGTGACGAGCTGACTCTGTCGGGCCCGTGGCAGGTCACTGGTTGCCATCGCCGGCCACCGCCTTCGTCTTCTTGGTCGAGGTGATCTGGAGGGTGCTCTCGCGGTCCACGTTGCGCAGACTCGTGAGAGTCGGCCATGGGGGGTCGAGCGGTGGGAAGATCTCAGCAAGCGGCTCACCGGTGGTGTCGTCCTTCCCGGAGGCACCGGCTGGGCTGATTAGTGCTCGGACGTCGGACTTCTGCATGGCCCACCGCACGTACTGGACGACCGTCCCGGTCTCGACCGCGTGCCTCCAGGCTTCGATGAGTTTGTCCAGAGCTGCTCGAACTTCTTCGCCGGTTCCAGGTTCGACCTTTTCCGCTCGTGTGACGATCACATCGACGACGTCGTTGAGACCGCCTGACTCGATGGGCATTTTGACAGACTTGTCGTCCGCCGATGCGGCGATCGTATGCCGCGCCAGGATCACGAGGAGTCCGTGGAGGCCGCGGTCGAGGGCTCGTGGCGCGAACGGCGTCGCTCCGGTCGCTTCCACCTGTTTGTATAGGGCACGGTGGTAGGAGGTGAACGCCTCGTAATGCGAGAGATCCCGCGATCGGGAGGCGTTGTACAGTGTGAAAACCAGTCCTGGATGCCGCCGACCGACACGGCTGGTGGCCTGGATGTATTCCGAGGTTGTCTGAGGTTGACCCATCACCGCCATGAGGCCTAATCGGTCGACGTCGACGCCCACGGAGATCATGTTCGTGGCCAGCACGATGTCCGGACTCCCAGCGTCGGGGAACGCGGTTTGGAGAGCGTTCAGCTCGTGAGGGATCTCGCTCGACTTCTTACGCGAAGTCATCTCACGAGGATCCCGGGTCTCACGCGGTTCCGACCCGAGACGCTTCGCCACCACCTTGATGCGGTCGCGCACATCGTCGATGGACTGGATGTACGCGGCGCCCAGGACCCGGAGGCTGTTGAAGTACCCCAAGAGCGTCCAGTAGGCGTCCCGCACCTTGGGATCTGCGTCCAGGTCCTTGGCTCCCTGCAGCAGAGCGGCGTAGGTGCGGACAAGGAGTGTTGCGTGACTGGTGCTCGGGGCCATGAGACCGACGTAGCGCCGCGTGCCCTTGACGTCAGGGGCGGCGTCGACGGCGAAGAAGGAATCGTCGGCATCGATCCCGGGAGGCGGGAACTGCCGCGCCTCCCTGGCAAAGACGGCGTGCACCTGCTCAGCCGCCCGACGAATGGTCGCCGTCGACGCCACCAACTTCGGTCGAACGCCGGTCTCACTGTCCGTTGCGAGATGGTCGATGGCCGTCTCGTAGAGACCGACGAGTGTACCCAACGGGCCGCTGATCAGATGGAGCTCGTCCTGCACGATGAGATCCGGCGGAGCGTCGTCCCCGGCCCCGAAAAGCCGCCCGCTCGGGGCGCGCCACGCGAGCATTGCGAACTTGTCGACGGTTCCGATGACCAAGGAGGGACGCCTCCGGTAGACGTCGGAATCCACGAGATGGACAGGAAGACCAGCATGGAACTCGCACTCGATGTTCGGGCATCGGACCGTCACCTCGTCCCTGTGGACGTCAGCATGGTAGTCACTCGGACCAAGAGCAGAACCGCACCAGGGACACCTCAGTAGCTGGACCGGGTCGCCACCGTCGCCGGGATCCTCATCGCTTAACCGCTTCTTCAAAGCCTTGGCAGCGTCCTTCGCATTGTTCGGGGTGGCACCCTGACCCACCCACAGCCCGATGGAAAAGGACTCCTTCCCGGCCATCTCACGAGTACTGCGCCGCCAGTCCTCAAGCGCGCAGATCAGGCCGGCTGCACGCTCGAACTGCTGGAGGGTGAGGAGTCGGAGCGTGTAGCGCATCAAGACTCCGACCCCGGCGCCGGTGCTGTCCTCACCGGCTCCACGCAGCCGTCGGTGAACTAATACGAAAGCGATGAGTCCCAGGTATGCCTCGGTCTTTCCACCACCGGTCGGGAACCAGAGTAAATCGGCGACATCGCGGTCAGCACTGGAGGGATCGGCAAGGCCTTCGAGATTCAACAGGACGAACGCGATCTGGAACGGTCGCCACTCGCCCTCGATGTCGGGCGGGGTCCTCGCGCCACTGCGGATCATCTCCTGCCGCACACGCTGTTGTTGCATCACAGCGTTCATGACACGGAAGGCTCGATCGGCGGATGCATCACGGGTGAGGACGTGGATACCGCGCCGCATCCGCCCGACAGCCTCTCTGGCTTCCCCGATGTGCTTCTCCGCCGTCCGGATGTGCTGCTCCGAGGTCGCTGAATGTTCGGGAATGAGCATATGAAGCTGGCGCTCCTGCGTCGCAATCCAACTCTCGTAGGTGCCAACGAGCCTCTCGAGGGGTTCGAACACGCCCGGTTCTGCCAGCGCCTTCATGCTCAGTCCTGTGACGTCCTCACGCTCGGCTTGCGCGAGCGACAGGTCGTGCGCGGGGAAGAACGTCGTCGAGACCTCCGTGACCGTCGGGGCTTCGTCCCATGTGACGGCCACGCCGTGCCCGACGGCCAGATGTCGCTGAGCGCGGTAGAGCAGCTCACCGCTTCGCTCGTCGCCGTCCATGTGTTCGAGCACACGGTCCGGCCGCCGGTCCGCGAACTCCCCGCCGAGAGCGCGCACCCGGATCACCGGCCGGAACCAACACCACATGTCCGATCGCCCCTTCTCCGGCCTGGGGAACGAGTTGACCAGGACAAGGGTCACGTTTACAACGTCGTCATGAACAGGACGAACGACGACGCGCAACTTGAGTCCATCGTCGAGACATCTATCCCTTGGCATACCGGGCACGACGTCCAGGTACTCGGTCCGAGGGCCGAACGGCACACGGCGCCAGCGCCGGCTCCGCTTTCCAGGCCTGCGTCCGGCGATCTCGGCCCCCTCTTCGTCCCCGCCGCTGCCCTCGGAGCCGGCCTCCGGTTCGTAACGGTCCACCTCGATCTCCACCGCGATCTGCGCCGTGGACTTCGTCAGACCGAAAGTCATCCCCATCGTCGAGGGATAACGCAGATTGGCGAACGAGACGCCCGGGTCGTAATCCGCGTCGGGGGCTGCACCGGCTTCGTCGTCCGGTGTCTCGTCGGCGACCTCGACGGTTGCCTGGGCACCGTCGGAAGTCCGAGGGTGAAGAATACCAACGATGTAGCGCTCGAGTGGGTCTTCCGTCAGGAGTTCGTCGTCGGCCGACCCGTAGAGATCGGCCACAACGGCTTCCACCATGTGGTCTCGCGCGGTGTACCAGGGTCGTAGGTCAGTCTTCATCGTCTCTGCTCCAGTCGATCGTGAGGATGCCGGTGACGACCGGCGCGAGCCACAAGCCGTGGCGTCCGACGGGCCCGGATTGGGGAGTCCCCGCCACGGTCGCAATGGTCTCGACGCGGGCGCCGGCCAGATTTGGCCAGGGTCTCTTCATCTTGTCGGGTGTTCCGATTCGCGTGGCCAGGTCTTCGCCGAAGGTCACGGAGGTCCGAGCAACGACCACATCGCCGTGAACCATGTCGTAGACGGGATAGGAGGGCGTCGACCGTTGCAGGTCGAGGACCAAGCGGATTGTGTCTCCCACCCGCACCTGTCTTACGAGGCACTCCTGGGCGAGCTGTGGGTCAATACCACCTGGCCCGTCTCGATCGATGTCGTCGACCCGCATCTCGTATCCGAAGGTCATCCACTTCTGCCACCCTCCGCGGTACCAACGGTGGGAATGCAGCGATGCTCTCGAGAATTGACGCAAGCTTCGGTCGTCGGGGCCCTCCGTCCGTACGATACGGATCCGAGCCCGGGTCAGAGCCACGAAACGTGTACGGGCATCTTCCGAGATGTCTACGTCGTCATCGGCCCATGATTTTTCAGGGAAGTCGATGAGGACGACGTTGTCGAACTCGAGTCCCTTGGCACGATGGATCGTGGAGACGACGAACGGAGCGGAGGGCGCGTCCAGAAGGTCCGGGGGAAGGGCCCGACGGGCTTTCAAGCGGTTCACGAGTCGCGGAATGTCAATCTCGCTGCCTTTGCCGCCCGCAGCACTCTTCAGCGTCCTCCAGACGATCGCAGCGTCGAGGCCAGGCGTCTCCGCAGCGATCAACTTCTCCACTTCCGCCTGACTGACGCTTCTGGTCGGAGAATTCGCCAGCAAGCGTGCGATCCAGCTCGCTAGTACCCGCTGCTGGGCCGAACGTCGTACCTCGACCCGGGCGCCCATCTCGGCGACGCGCTCCGCTACGAGCATTGCCTGCCCGTTGTTCTGGGTAAGAAATGCCGTGACACCATCCCATTCATTCGCGAGCTCGACGACATGCTCGACGGAACCTATAAACCTCACTCCCGCCTCAAAGTCCTCCAACTCACCGAGCTGGCCTCCGCTGAGGACTGACGGGCCCAGTCCCGCGGCTTCACGCGCATCGTCACTTGCGGCCCGGTACTGCCCAGTCAGCCGCTTCCTCTCTACACCGTCCATCCGGGAGAGTCGCTGGAGCAAATCCTGTGACGTCGTCGCCGAAATCGGCTTCTTTTTACCTCTCTCGGGTCGGATCTGGAAGTCATAGATTCCTTGTGCGGGATCTCCGAGAAGGCTCAGGCCTGTTTCCTCCGGCAGCACATCGACAATCGCCAGAAGGAAATCGGCTCGAATCCCGACGACGTCCTGCACCTCGTCTACGATCAGGTGCTCGACGTTCGCAAAACGCTCGACTGCAGCATCGCTCTCCCTGAGCAGGCGAACCGCGAGCTCGATACGCCTGTCGAATGTGAGTGAATCAATTTCCACGTCGTCCGCAGCCATCAAAATTTCACTCGCCAGAGAATCCATCGTCTGAACGGTGACAGGGGCAATACCGCGGCTGCGCAAGCGACCGTCGACGGTGTGTACAGCAGCGTTGGAGAAGCTGATGACCAGGATGCCGTCAGCCGGGTCCACGTCCTCATCGACCACAAGGTGCTCCACCAATGCGGACACGACCTCGGTTTTGCCCGACCCTGGACCTGCGATGACGATCTGACGATGCTCCGGAGCGATCTTGATGGCCAGGACCTGACTCTCGTCCAGGTCGGGCGACAGCCGCGAGGAAGCGTCCTGATGCACAGTCACCACGGTCCGTCACCGCGCGGGACAACAGCAGCGACAGGAACGATGAATTTCCTCGAGAGCACGGCCGCAAGTGACTCTCGGCGGAACGACATGGACGTCGATGGCATGAGCCCCCTCTCGGACATCGCGACGGCCCCGGACCAAGATCGCGACCAGTCCTCGTCGACATGGATTCCGGATGCACTCCAGCTGGCATACGAACGCATTTATTGACTGTAGCGAACTCTTCGAGGGACCCCCTCTCACCGCGCCGCCCAGGCGTGCATACGCCCATCAAAAAGACTCCACTGGTAATTGATCAGTGGAATATTACCAAGAAGTACACGTATGGCCAGCTCGATAGCTGTCCGCGTCCCGTATGGACGGGACAACATGAAAATAGGGATGCCCGGAGGCGCAACACTATGGTGAGACGCGCTAGGAGTCACCTGGCTTCAAGTCCCCCGGATCAATCTCCCACGCCCGTGCCGCCGACTCCACAATTCCTGCAGCGACGACCATGTCCTCGTGCTCCCAGAAACGCAGGACGGTCCAGCCAAAATCCTCCAGCCGTTGATCGGTATCCCGGTCGCGGGCCACGTTCCCGGCCAACTTGGTCCGCCACCACTCTCCGTTCGTCTGCGGACTGGTGCCATGCAGAGGACAGGAATGCCAGAAACATCCGTCGACGAACACTGCGATCCTGCGACGAGTGAATAGAACATCGGCCCGCCGCCGGGGCATTCCCGGCAGCTTCGCATCGACCCGATATCGCAGTCCTCGCCGATGCAGCTCACGCCTCAGGCAGATCTCAGGCGCTGTGTCACGACGTCGCTGCCGAGACATGCGATTGGAGGCCTTTGAAAACTGGGCCGTCACAACCGGGACAGCTCTCTGCCCAGCCTCGTCGGCCACCAGAGCCACATCGAGGGCCGGCTAGACTTCAGATCCGTGCCCATACTCCCCCTGCCCTGCCCGGAAAAACCCGTCACCGACATCCGGGTCCCCTCCCGCATTCCACCGTTGCGCGTCCTGGACGTTTTCTCGGGTGCCGGAGGATTGAGCCAAGGCTTCCACGAGGCGTCCGACCGGTACAAAGTAGTACACGCTGTTGAGATGAACCAGGAAGCGGCCGCTAGTTATTCCGCCAATTTTGGCGAGGTCGTCTACAGCGGGCGCATTCAGGACTGGCTCGACGAGGAAGTCGTCCCCAAAGCCGATATCGTCATCGGCGGGCCTCCGTGCCAAGGATTTTCCCCGCTTGGCAAACGAGAAATCGACGACGAGCGCAATTTCTTATGGCGTTACTACGCCGAAACAGTTTGGGCGGCAAGCCCTCTTTACTTCGTCATGGAAAATGTCCCCGCCTTCTTGGCGTCACCGCAGTACCGTCTCCTCGAGGAGGAGACCTCCCCGAGAGGAATGCTCGCGAACTACCGCTTCGATGCCAGAATCCTCAACTCCGCTGACTACGGTGCCGCTCAAGTCCGGAAACGGGTCATCGTAATCGGTCATCGCAGGGACCTTCCGGCACCAGGCTTCCCGGAACCGTCGCATCCTGGCGCTCAGAATTGGATCACGCTGCGGGAAGTCATCGGTCAATTGGATCCCGTAGTCACCTCCATCCAACCGCAGATCCGCAACGTGTCCATCGCAGGCAAGAAGCTACAGGGGCGGTTCCGCTCGGATGAGCTGCATGTAACCAGGAGATATCAGGACATCTCCTTAGCAAGATTTCGATCGATTCCACAGAACGGCAGTCGGAAGGACCTCCCAGAGGCACTACAAATGGCGTGTTGGCGCAGGCACACCGCCGGGTCTATGGACGTCCTTGGGCGCCTTTCGTGGGACAAGCCCTCGGTCACGCTTCGCACCGAGTTCACCAAACCTGAGAAGGGGCGGTTCCTGCACCCTGATCAGCATCGCGCCATCACGATTCACGAGGGAGCCCGCATTCAAGGATTTCCTGACGCCTACCAGTTCGTCGGATCCCTGACCCAGATCACCAAGCAGATCGGCAATGCCGTACCTATTCCACTCGCAAGGGCTTTGGGACAGCACATCGCCAAGCAGTTCAGCGCGCGTTGAGACGCGCACTGGCATCCGTGAACCCCGGAAAAATGCAGCATGGGCTCCTGGCCCATGAGCGCACCCTTCGGGGCCCCGTCCTGGTCCACCATGGCAAGTGGAGACGACAGACCCTGTGGGCGATGGGTTGCCCATGCCCGGAATTACGACAACGGACACCGCTGGCACCCATCGGAGTATTTCAGCGTCGATGACGAAGCAGCATGATGGTTTCTCTCTTCCACCTCATGATGCACGTCTCGGGCTGGTCGAACCCCGCAGGTGGTCTTGCTCGATGGGACCGAGTGTAGCGCTCCCACAACGACACCGTATTGGCAGTCGTGCAGGAATGGTTGGGTCGTCGACTCGAGGAGTTCCTCGCCTTCACCGCCCTGCCCCACACCGCACGAATCCGCCTCACCCGTCCAAGTTCCCGGCTTCAACGGAAAAGGCCGCGGTGGAATAATTGCGCGCGCCGTGCAAATCGATAAGCGCCGACCGCCATTGGCGCGCATTGTGGAATACTGGCGGCAATCCCTTTTAAGTCGGTGCGCTTGTCTACATGCCAAGTTGGAGTACAGACCTGAGGCTGCCTGCGCCTGAGCAGTCCGTGAACGATTCCTTCTACGCGAAAGATTCCACCAGTCCGCATGCTGCAATGCTCGTGACCCGGCACGAGGGGTGTTATTCGTATCTGCTGGATGCTCCCTAAGCATGAGAGGGACCTCATGACATCCGGACGGACGTCGTCGTCTTCCCGCTCAGATGGCTGGGCACCTATCCGAAAGTCCCTCGTCATGGGCCTGTGGTTCTGTGGCCGGCACCAATGGCACAATCTCGGCAAATCCAGTGCGTCCTTCGTCAACAGCGTACGCTAGCGGTCATGAGTCAGCTCCCTTCCTACGTCGATCTCCAGTGGTCCACCGTGCAGGTCATGCGAGACATGGGCGGATCGGGTTCTATTGAAGAGATCGACAACGGAGTGATCGAGGCAGATGGGCTTTCCGAAGAGCAGCAGTCGATTCCTCACAAGGACAGCACACGGTCAGAGGTTCGGTATCGACTGGCATGGGCGAGGACTCTCCTCAAGAAAATGGGGCTGGTGGAGAACAGCTCTCGGGGTGTCTGGTCCCTCACCGGGATTGGGTTTGAGGTGTCCGAGGAGGACTCTCGGATTCTCTATCAGGCGGCTCGCCAGGGTGGGGATGCAGCGAGCAATATGCGAGAGAAAATCCTTCAGCGGCACAACCGCTCGGCCGATCATGCATTCGCCTACCCGGTGAAGGCAGACGTTCCAAGAACCCAAGAGGAAGCCACCATTCTCATGCTTGGGGATGCTGGCGTCACCCCCTCTGGCGAAGACGCAATTGACAGCTTAGATTGGGAAGAGCGGCTCTTGCGGGTCCTGCTCAGCATGGACCCCATAGCCTTCGAGCGTCTTTCTCAAAGACTTCTCCGTGAATCAGGCTTCAGCAATGTCGTGGTTACGCAACGAAGTCGTGATGGAGGCATCGACGGAGTCGGCTCATTCAAGATTTCCCTGTTGTCATTCCGAGTCTACTTCCAGTGCAAGCGTTATCAGGGTCAGATTTCCTCCCCCACGGTGCGGGATTTCAGGGGCGCGATGGCGGGACGTGGCGACAAGGGAATTATTTTCACGACCAGCAGCTTCACCTCGGAGGCTCGAAAGGAGGCCAGCCGAGAGGGTGCGACCTCGATTGAGCTGATCGACGGTTCGGAGCTATGCAGCCTTCTGAAAAATCTCGGCATGGGGGTCACCGTGAAAGAACGTGTCGTCGAAGACGTGGAAATTCACGACGATTATTTTGCAGCATTCGAGCATTAGGTCCAACATAAGCATTGCTTGCGGCAAATACACGCCGGAGAACAGGTGTTCAAGAAACCAGTAGGATACGCCGTCATATATACACACGGCCTCGACTCTATTGCGTGCCATTGAGCGCCACCATCGACTACGGGTGATGAGCCTTCATATAGATTCACTGTTCAGAACTCGATCACCTGCCGCACCGCCCGCCCCGCGTCCAACTCGTCCATCGCCTCGTTGATCTGGTCCAGCGTGATGTGGGAGGTGATCAGCTTCTCCAGGGGCAGCACGCCGTCGCGCCACATCTGCTCGTACTTGGGGATGTCCACCGCCGGCACGGCGGAGCCGAGGTAGCTGCCGATGATCTGGCGGGCCTCGGCGGTGATCTTCAGCGGCTCGATCTGGGACATGGCGCCGGGCGCCGGCAGGCCCACGGTGACGGTCACCCCGCCCACGGCGGTGGCATTGAACGCGGTCTCGAACGCGCGCGGGTGCCCGGCGGCCTCGATCACCACGCGCGGCCTGTCCTCGAGCGCCACGAGCTCGTCCGGGGTGAGCGCCTCGTCCGCGCCGAACTCCTTCGCCAGCTCCAGCTTCTCGGCCAGCGCATCCACGGCGATCACGCGGCGGCAGCCCACGGCCTTGGCGACCAGCACCGCGGCGAGCCCCACGCCGCCGAGACCGACCACGGCCACGGCGTCGTCGGGGGTGGCCTGCGCCGCGTTGATCACGGCCCCTCCCCCGGTGAGCACCGCACACCCCATGACGGCCGCGATCGCAGCCGGGACGTCCTCGCCCACGGGCACCACGGAGCGCCGGTCCACCACCGCGTGGGTGGCGAACCCGGAGACCCCCAGATGGTGGTAGACGTTGCCACGGGTCTCGGAGGTGAGGTGCTGGGAGCCCTCGATGAGGGTGCCGGAGGCGTTGGCCTTCGAGCCGACCGTGCACGGCAGCAGGCCCTCCGTCTTGCACGCGGCGCACTCGCCGCAGCGCGGTAGGAACGCCATCACCACGTGCTGGCCCGCGGCCAGGTCGGTGACCTCGGCGCCCACGTGCTCGACGATGCCCGCCGCCTCGTGCCCCAGCAGCATCGGCAGGGGCCGCGGCCGGTTGCCGTTCACCACGGAGAGGTCGGAGTGGCACACCCCGGCGGCCGTGATCCGCACGCGCAACTCGGTGGGCCCGGGCTCGCCGAGCTCGAGCTCCTCGACGCGCAGCGGCTGCGACTCGGCGTACGGGGCGGAGGCCTCCATGGTCTCCAGGACGGCTCCACGAATCTTCACGACGACCTCCGGTGTTCGGTGCACGGGTGTGACGCCGTTCACCGTACCCTCTGCTCCACCGGGACACAGGGACCATGATCGTCATCTGTCCGCCGGCCCGGCCGCGCGGACTTAAACTGTGGGTCCGGGGGGGGTCACATCCCAAGGAGAGTGCGTGATGGCCTTCATCCAGCTGATCGAATACACCACCTCGAAGCCGGATCAGGTGGCCGAGGTCTACACGGAATGGCAGCAGGCCTCGCAAGGAGAGCGAACGGCTCGCCGTGCCGTGTCGACGAGGGACCGCAACGATCCGAACCGCTACTGCGACATCGTCTTCTTCGACTCCTACGAGTCCGCCATGGAGAACTCCCAGCTCCCGCAGACCCAGGAGTACGCCAGGAGGTTGACCGAGCTCATGGACGGGGAGCCCACGTTCCGCGACCTCGACGTCGTGGAGGACCGCGAGCTGTAGTCGGCCGGATCACGACCGGTGGGCCTCACCCACCGGTCGCGCCGCTCCGCCGGCGGAGCGGCCTCAGGCGGCCACCGGCGGAACGGCCCGGCGCTGCAGGCCCCGCCACCGGCCGAGGCCGATGAGGACGGCGGCGATGGCGGCGATGACGACCATCGGTGCCAGCATGAACGGGCCGCCCACACCGGCCGAGCGGTCCATCCCCTCGCTCATCTGCCCCGTGGACGCGGACACCAGGAACAGCATCACGTTGTTCGCCGCGTGCACGAGCGAGGCCGCCTCGAGCCCGCCCGTGAACTGGGTCAGCAGCGACATCGCGATACCGAAGACCAGGTAGTAGGCGATGAGCCACCCGTCCGTGGCGAAGTGCGCCAGGGAGAACAGCACCGCGCTCACCAGGGTGCCGAGCACGAAGGACGGCACGGCCCCGGAGACCCACGAGCCGGCCGCACGCTGGATGACGCCCCGGAACATGTACTCCTCGGACGCCGCCTGCAGGGGCGTGGTCAGCAGGACGATCGCGAGGAAGGCCCAGGCGGTCGCGTCCAGGACGATCGGCCCCGGCGTCTCGATGAGGACGATGACCGCCACGTAGGCCACGAACAGCGGGACGACGACGACGGACGCCCGCCCCAGCCAGTCCCACCGGAAACGGCCGGCCACCGCGTGGAGCGTGCCGACCGGCTGCCGGTGCAGATACCGGTGCAGGACCACCGCGACCGCGGCCGAGGCGATCAGCGACAGGTTGGTCGCCAGCAGCAGCACCGGCGTCAGGGTGATCTGCCCCCTCCCCAGCTCCTCCAGGGTGGTGCTGCCCAGCAGGAGGTCGACCAGCGTGCCGCCGAGGGACAGCGCGATCGAGAACAGGGCGATCGCCGCGCCGAGGGCCAGGATGCTGACCAGCCCCTTCCACCAGCGGTTCCCCGGCGTGCGGTAGAACTCGGAGTGGGTGAGCGGCGCCGTCGTCTTCGGAACGCCCGGGGAAGGAACGGCGCCCCGCGGCGGGCCGTGGTACGGGACCGGCGCACCCGGCCACCCGGCGGACGGACCGGGGTGTCCGGCGCCCGGGGGAACGTGCGCGCCAGGCCCGCCGGTCTGCCAGGGAGCCGGTCGCCGCGGAGGGTTCGAGGTCATGCGCCCAGGGTAGTTCCCGGCGCCGACCCGGCTCCTCCGGAGGTCAGTCCAGGTCGGCGCCGGGTGCTCGATCGACGTCGTCAGCGGACGGAAGGTAGTGCGCCAACGGGAGGAAGCCCGGTTGCGCGGAGGAGTCGCCAGCGGCATGCGCGCCCACCGCGTTGGCGGCCCGGAGCGCCGTCTCGTGGTCGAGCCCCGAGGTGAGGGCGAGCACCAGCGCGGCGCAGAACGCGTCGCCGGCGCCGACCGTGCTGACCACGTCCACCGGGTGGCCGGAGGCAGAGGCGACTCGGCGACCGTGCTCGTAGAGGGCCGAGCCCTCGGCGCCGTAGGTCACCGCGACCAGCCTGGCGTCGGCGAGCTCGGGCATGAGGGCGTATTCGGTCTCGTTGACCACGATGAGGTCGCACCGGTCCACCAGCTCCTCCGGGAGGGGCCTGGCCGGGGCGGCGTTCAGGGCGAAGTAGCCCGGTGTCCGCCGGGCCGTCTCGTGCACCGTGTCGAGCTCGATCTCCAGCTGGCAGAGCACAACATCCTCGGACGTGAAGCTCACGCCCTCGAGGGACACCGCGGCGTTGGCACCGGTGCAGACGGCGATCTGGTTCTCCCCCTGCCGGTCCACGGCGATGAGGGCGGTGCCGGTCGGCGCCGGCACGCGTCCGATGCCGGCGGTGTCGACCCCGGCGGCCGCCATGCCGCGGAGGACCTCGTCGCCGTCCAGGTCGTCGCCGACGGCCCCGATCATCCGGGCACGCCCGACGAGTCGTGCGGCGGCGACGGCCTGGTTGGCGCCCTTGCCGCCCGGCTGCCGCTGCAGGGTCGCGCCACCGACGGTCTCTCTGGGGGCGGGCAGCCGCTCGCACACCGCCGTCAGGTCGATGTTGATGCTGCCCACCACCGTGAGCGCCGGCCGTGCGGGTTCCGCCGGCCCGGACCGGTCCAGCCGGCGGAGCGAGCTCAGCAGGTGCGGCGCGAAGTCCTCGGCCAGCTCGAGCACCACGCGGCAGCGGGCGCCGGCCACCGGGGGATACCCGGCGTAGCGGCCGCGCAGGTCGCAGATCGTCTGGCCGCGCCCGGGTCCGTCGGTCGTGTCCACCTGGACGCGGACCACCGGTGCGAGGCCGAGCCGCACGGTGCCGACCGCCACCGCCGCGGCCAGCGGATCGTGCAGGGCGGACGACGGCCGGCCGAGGATCCCGGCGTAGAAGCCGGAGTAGTGCTCGAGCATCGTGGCCAGCACCGGCATCACGGGATGGTCGATGGCGGCGATCCGCTCCCGCTGGCCCTCGTCCAGGAGGTGGACCATGGTGACGTCCAGCGGCACCAGGGTCACCTCCCACGGGGCGGCGAGCACCTCGGCGGCCGCCTCGGGGTCGCTCAGGATGTTGGCCTCGGCGACCGGCGTCCGGTTGCCGGGGACCAGGGCGGCACCGCCCATGACGGTGACGCCGGCCACCAGCTCGGGCAGGGCGGGATCCTGTCGCAGGGCACGGGCGAGATTGGTCAGCGGGCCGACGGCCACCACGTGGAGCTCGCCCGGATGCTCGTGGGCCAGCCGGATCAGCAGCGCGTCCGCCGCTTCGGCCACCGGCCCGGCGTCCGCCCTCGGCAGCGGCACGCCCCCGATGCCGTCGGCGCCGTGCACGTCCGGGCTGCCTCCGCCGAACCGGTTGCCGAGCGGGTCCTGGGCGCCGACGGCGACCGGGATGTCCGGCCGGCCCAGCAGAGCCAGCAGGTCCACGGTGTTGCGGGCGGCGGTCACGGCGTCGGTGTTGCCGCTGACGGTGCCGATGCCGCGCAGGTCGACCGAGGGCGTGGCCGCCAGGTAGGTCAGGGCGACGGCGTCGTCGATGCCGGTGTCACAGTCCAGGTAGACGAGTCGGGCATCCGGATCAGCCATCGCTCTCACCCTTCGAGTCGGTCGAGGAAGGAGACCTCGCACCGCTCAGGCTAAAGTACCCGGTACCACGCCGGCGTCGCCGATCGCACCGGGTGGACTCCGCACCGACGTCTCGGCCCGCGGCCCGGGCCTCCTCGACGGAAGGACAACCCACATGGTCGACGTGCTCTGGGGCATCGGCGGGATGATCGTGATCCTCGCCATCGCCGTCCTGTTCTCGGTGGACCGCCGCAGGATCCGGATCCGGACGGTCGCCCTGGCGCTGGCCATCCAGGTGGGCTTCGGTGTGCTCGTGCTCTACGTCCCGGCCGGCCGCGCCGGGCTCGAGACCGTCACCCTGGGGGTCCAGGCCGTCATCAACTCCTCCGCCGCCGGCATCGACTTCCTCTTCGGCCCGGTCCTGCCCGAGGAGGGCTCGGTCTTCGCCTTCCAGGTGCTGCCGGTCATCGTGTTCTTCGCGGCCCTGACCTCGGTGCTCTACTACCTGGGCGTCCTGCAGTGGGTCGTGAAGATCATCGGAGGCGGGCTGGCGAAGCTGCTCGGCACCACCACGCCGGAGTCGATGAACGCGGCCGCCAACATCTTCGTGGGGCAGACCGAGGCGCCGCTGGTCATCCGGCCGTACGTGGCCGGGATGTCCCGCTCCGAGCTGTTCGCCGTGATGTGCGGCGGGCTGGCGACCGTGGCCGGCTCGGTGCTCGTGGGCTACTCCCTGCTCGGGGCGCCGCTCGAGTACCTCATCGCCGCCTCGTTCATGGCGGCACCGGCCGCGCTGCTCATGGCCAAGCTCCTCGTCCCCGCCGGGGCGCTGGAGGACGCGCCGGACGCCGCGTCCGCGGGTGCTCCGGACGCGGCCGGCGACCCGTCCAGCACCGGCTCGGGCACCGACCGGGGCACCGCCCCGGACACCGAGCGAGGCACCGAGCGAGGCACCGAGCGGGGCACCGGCGACCCGGCGCAGGACCGCCCGGGACGGGCCGGACCGGCGGGCGACGAGCGCGGCGGGGCGCGCCGGTGGCTCGCCGGGGGCACCCGTCGCGGGGCAACCTCGCACGCGGCTCTCGAGATCGCCCGGCGCCAGGACGCCCAGGCCGCAGCGCGAAACGCCGGCGACCGCCACGACGCCGCCCGGCCCCATGACGCGGAACACCCCCATGACGCGGAACGCCCCGAGGACGCGGCCCGGCCCGACGACGGCACCCGGCCAGATGACGGCACCCGGACCGACGACGCCGCCCGCACCGACGACGCCGCCCGGTCCGCCGACCCGGCGCGGGTGTCCGCGACGGACGCGGCGGGCGGACCGGTCGAGGAGGACGAGGCACCGGCCAACGTCATCGACGCCGCCGCCCGCGGCGCGTCCGACGGCCTGAGCCTGGCCCTCAACGTCGGCGCCATGCTCATCGCCTTCATCTCGCTCATCGCGCTGGTCAACATCATTCTGGGCGCGGTCGGCGGCCTGTTCGGCCAGGGGGATCTCACCCTCGAGCAGATCCTCGGGTACGTCTTCGCGCCGGTGATGTTCGCCGTGGGGGTGCCCTGGGTCGAGGCGCTCGACGCCGGCAGCTTCCTCGGGCAGAAGCTCGTGCTCAACGAGTTCGTGGCGTTCGCCGACTTCGCCCCGCAGATCGGGGACTACTCCCCGAAGACCCAGGCCATCGTGACCTTCGCCCTGACCGGATTCGCGAACCTCGGCTCCCTGGCGATCCTCCTGGGCGGGCTCGGCGGCATCGCCCCGAGCCGCCGCCGGGACATCGCCCGGCTCGGCCTGCTGGCCGTGCTCGGCGGGACGCTCGCCAACCTCATGAGCGCCGCGATCGCGGGCATGCTCATCGGCTGACCGCCTCGGGGAAGCCCGGCAGACCGGGGCGCCCGCCGGTTCCCGGCAGGGTCCTGGTGCGTCGCGGTCCCGAGAAGACCGGCCTTCTACGCCTCGGTCCGGTCCTCCCCGAGGACGTGGCCCCGCTGCTCGGCGTAGAACTCCGCCTCCGCGGGCTCGGGCCGGTCCTGGCCGTTGAGCAGCCGGTGCCACAGCGGGTAGTACGCGGGCAGCTGCGACGCCCTGGTGATGCGGTCCCGGGCCTCCTGCGGCAGCGTCAGCTCGGCGGCGTCGAGGTCCTCCTTGAGGTGCTCGAACCTGCGCGCGGCGATCACGGTCCCGGCGATGCCCGGGCGGCCCAGGATCCAGGAGATCACCACCTGAGGGATCGACCAGCCGAGCTCCCCGGCGATCTCGTCGAAAAGCTCGATCAGGTCGTAGGCGCGCTCCCGGTCCACCACGTGAGGCTCGGGCCAGCCGGTGCCCTGGCGGGTGTCGGGCGGGGTCTCGGCGCCGCGGCGGACCTTCCCGTTGAGCAGGCCCTCCCCCAGCGGGCTCCAGCCGAAGGTCGCGACCCCGAGGTCCCGGGCGGCCGGGACGATCTCGTACTCGATCTCCCGGGCCTCCGGCGTGTAGTAGGCCTGGTGGGCGATCGGGCCCTCCAGACCGGCCGCCCGGGCCTCGTACACCGTCTTGGCCAGCTGCCACCCGTTGTAGTTGGAGACGCCCCAGTACCGGATCTTCCCGGCCCGGATCAGCTCGTTGGCGGTGGCGATGGTCTCCGTGATCGGGGTCTGCCCGTCCCACTGGTGGAGGTAGAGCAGGTCGAGGCGGTCGGTCCTCAACCGCTCCAGGCTGTCCTCGACGGCGCGGGTCAGGTGGATCCGGCCGGCGCCGCCGTCGTTCGGGCCGTCCCCGGTGGGGGTCCGCGCCTTGGAGGTGAGGACGACGTCGTCCCGCTTGCTCCCCAGGACCTCGCCCAGGACCCGCTCGGCATCCCCGCCCGAGTACAGGTTGGCGGTGTCGATGAAGTTCACGCCGCGGTCCAGGGCCTCGTCGAGCTGGCGCCGGGCCTCGCCGGCCTGGACCCCCGCGATCTTCTCGAACCCCCCGCCGGAGCCGAAGGGAACGGTCCCCAGGGCCAGCCGGGAGACGTAGAGGCCGGAACTGCCGAGTCGGGTGTACTCCATGGGGCGAACTCCTCTGGTCGTGCTCGTGCGACAGGGTCGTTCCCGAGCGTACGGCGACCGTCCTGGACGGCACACGGGGCTTCACTCAGAGCCGACCGGGGGTGCACCGACCGGGGTCGCTCACCGCGGAGCGGCGACGAGCTCCTCCTTCATGTCGGCCACGGCCGCGCGGATGGCGGTCATGACCGCCTGCACGGCGGGCCGGCGCAGCAGGTCGGCGCGCGAGACCACCCAGTACTCCACGGGGAACCACAGCTCCTCCGGGAAGAGCCGCACCAGGTCCCCGGTGCGCTCGGCGAGATAGCACGGCAGCAGCCCGACCCCCGCGCCCGCGCGGGTGAGCTCCACGTGCACCACCGAGGACGTCGCCCCCACGCCCTGGCGCATCCGCGGGAACCGCCGGCGCGGGATGTCGAGCTCGGCCACGTCCTGCATGGAGTCCACGAAGTAGATGAGCGGGTGCTCCTGCACCTGTTCGGACGTGCGGATGGCCGGGTGGGCCGCGAGGTAGTCCCGTGAGGCGTAGACGCCCAGCGAGTAGTCGGCCAGGTGGAAGGCCTCCTTGCGGGAGACCTCCGGACGCCCGACGACCACCTCCAGGTCGATGCCCACCGGATTGGTCTGCGCCCGCCGGGCCGCGTTGATCATCTCCAGCCGCACCCCGGGGTGCTCCTCGATGAGCCGCCGCATGGCCGCGCCCATCACCACGCCGCCGAAGCCGTCCGGGGCCAGTGCCCGCACCACGCCGTTGATGGAGTTGCCGCGTCCGCCCGCGCCGAGCGGGAGGGAGCCCATGGCGGCCTCGATCTCCTCGCCGGCGGCCACGAACTTCCGGCCGAGCTCGCTGGGCTCCCACATCTCCCCGGTGCGCACGAGCAGCCGGGCGCCCACGGTCTTCTCGAGCGCGGCCATCCGCCGCGACACGGTCGTGTGACTGAGCCCGAGGTCCGCGGCGGCGCCGGCGTAGGAACCGTGGCGGACCACCGCGAGCAGGAGCAGGAGGTCGTCGGCACCGTGCGACAAGGGGGAACTCCTCCGAAGGACTGGACCGGCCCCCGGGGAACGCACACGACCGGGCGGTATGTGCATTTTTGCACAGGCACCGCGAGCGCATGGTCATTGTGAAGCGCAACACATATCCGCACACTGTAGGCAAACAATGTGACTACAGTCACCGTTTCCCCAGCAGGAGGAGAGTTCCATGAGCACTGAGGACAGGGTCGCCGCCTCGGCGGACCCGAACGACTCGCCCGAGAACCGGGGTGGGCTGAAGAAGGTCGTGGCGGCCTCGATGGCCGGCACGGTCGTGGAGTGGTACGAGTTCTTCCTCTTCGCCACTGCGTCCACCCTGGTCTTCGGCCAGCTGTTCTTCGTGGACACCGGCAACCCGCTGGACGGCATCCTCAAGGCGTTCCTGATCTACGCGGTCGGCTTCATCGCCCGCCCGCTGGGCGGCATCGTCTTCGGCCACTTCGGCGACAAGTACGGGCGCAAGCACCTGCTGCAGATCTCGATCGTCATGGTCGGCGCCGCCACGTTCCTGATGGGCTGCCTGCCCGGCTACGACCAGGTCGGATACTGGGCCGCGGCGATGCTCGTGGTGCTGCGCTTCGTGCAGGGCTTCGCGGTGGGCGGCGAGTGGGGCGGGGCCGTCCTGCTCGTGGCCGAGCACTCCCCCAACAAGGAGCGCGGCTTCTGGTCCAGCTTCCCGCAGGCCGCCGTGCCGCTGGGCAACCTGCTGGCCACCGTCGTGCTGCTCACCCTGTCCTTCACGCTCTCCGAGGAGGCCTTCCTCTCCTGGGGCTGGCGCGTGGGCTTCTGGCTGTCGATCGTCATCGTGGCCATCGGCTACTACATCCGCACCCACGTGACGGACGCCGCGATCTTCAAGGAGGCCCAGAAGGAGGTCCTCGAGGAGAAGTCCGCCGCCTACGGCGTGGGCGAGGTCTTCCGCCGGTACCCCCGCGGCGTCTTCGGCGCCATGGGCCTGCGCTTCGCGGAGAACATCCTCTACTACGTGGTGGTGACCTTCTCGATCACCTACCTGTCCACCCAGCGGGACGTCGACACCAGCCGGATCCTGCTCCTGCTGCTGATCGCCCACGTGATCCACGCGATCTGCGTGCCGCTCGTCGGCCGGGCCACCGACAAGGTGGGCCGCCGCCCGATGTACGCCGCGGGCGCCTTCCTCGGCATCTTCTGGGCGTTCATCGCCTTCCCGATGTTCGACACCGACAACAGCTTCATCATCCTGGCGGCCATCACCATCGGCCTGATGATCCACGCGCTCATGTACGCCGGGCAGCCGGCGATCATGGCCGAGATGTTCCCCACCCGGATGCGCTACTCAGGCGTCTCCCTGGGCTACCAGGTGACCTCGATCGTGGCCGGCTCGCTGGCCCCGATCATCGCTACCGCCCTGCTGCGCGAGTTCAACTCCTGGGTGCCGATCGCCATCTACATCGCCATCGCCTGCCTCATCACCCTGTTCTCGGTGTGGACGCTGCGCGAGACCAAGGGCATCTCCCTCCAGGACGTCGACGCCGAGGACCGGCGCCGGCTCTCCGAGGAGAAGTCCGCCCGGGACCGGACCTCCTGATTCCCGCCATCAGCACCCACTTGCGCCCAGCGGCGGACCGGCTCCCCGGTCCGCCGCTGGGCGCGCTGTCCGTGAGCCCCACCTCTGGACACCCTCGACACCCCGCAGATCACGACTCCGCAGTTCACGACCTCGCAGTTCTCGACCTTGCAGAAGGGACTCCCCGATGACCACCATCACCTGGATCGGCCTCGGCCACATGGGCAACCCGATGTCCGCCAACCTCGCGAACGCGGGCTACGACGTCCGCGGCCACGACGTCAGCGCCGACGCCATGGCGGCCGCCCGCGACAAGGGGGTGCAGACCTTCGACACGATGGAGGAGGCGCTGCAGGGCGCGGAGGTCGTCTTCACGATGCTCCCCAAGGGCGAGCACGCCCGGGCGGTCTACCTCGGGGACAGCGGCGTCATCGCGCTCGCCCCGCAGGACGCGCTGCTCATCGACAGCTCCACGATCGACGTGGAGACCGCCATGGACCTGCACCGGGCCGCGGCGGACGCGGGCTTCCGCTTCGTGGACGCACCGGTCTCCGGCGGGATCAGCGGCGCGGCGGCCGGCACCCTGACCTTCATGGTGGGCGGGCAGCCCGGCGTCGTGGAGACCGCCCGGCACTTCATCGAGCCGATGGCCCGCAAGATCGTGGCCACGGGCGAGGCCGGCACGGGCCAGGCCGCCAAGATCGTCAACAACATGATGCTGTTCATCTGCCTCGAGGCCTGTGCCGAGGGCTCCGTGCTCGCCGACCGGCTGGGCCTGGACCCCCAGGTGTTCTGGGACATCGCCTCGGTGTCCTCCGGCAACTCGTGGGCGCTGCAGACCTGGTACCCGGTGCCCGGGATCGTGGACTCCGCCGCGTCCAACAACAACTTCGAGGCCACCTTCAGCGCCGCCCTCGCCGCCAAGGACGCCGGCCTGGCGCTCATGGCGGGCGAGCAGACCGGCGTGCACCTGCCCGCGGCCGCCCTCGTGGCCGAGAAGCTGCAGCAGCTCATCGACGAGGGCCTCGGGGACAAGGACTGCTCCCTCATCACCAAGTACGCCGCTCCGGACGGGAAGATCCAGGGCTGGGACCCGGACCGGGCCTGAGCGGCACCGAGATCACCACGACCGAGGAGAGAACCATGCAGGACACCAAGCAGAACGCCGAGCGCGCCGGCCAGGACGCGGCGCGCGGCGGCGGCCAGGACCCCCGGACCACCGGGACGGTCATCGAGCACTTCATCGACGGCAAGCGCCACGGCGGGTCGGCACGCACCGCCGACGTCTACAACCCCGCGACCGGGCAGGTGGCCAAGCAGGTGCTGCTGGCCTCCGCCGAGGAGGTCGCCACCGCCGTGGAGGCCGCCGAGCTCGCCCTGCCCGCCTGGCGGGCCACCGGGCTGTCGAAGCGCTCGGCGATCATGTTCAAGGTCGAGAACATCATCCGGGAGCGCATCCCGGAGCTGGCCGCGATCATCACCGCCGAGCAC
Source organism: Kocuria arenosa (assembly GCF_042879215.1). Classification (NCBI taxonomy): domain Bacteria; kingdom Bacillati; phylum Actinomycetota; class Actinomycetes; order Micrococcales; family Micrococcaceae; genus Kocuria; species Kocuria arenosa. Next base: position 282,540 of record NZ_JBHZTA010000003.1, read on the forward strand.
GGCAAGGTCCTCTCGGACGCGGCCGGGGAGGTCGCCCGCGGACTGGAGAACGTGCAGTTCTGCGCGGGACTGATGCACCACATGAAGGGCGAGTTCCTCGAGCAGGCCGCCACCGGGGTGGACGTGCACCAGACCCGCCAGCCGGTCGGGGTGGTCGCGTGCATCACCCCGTTCAACTTCCCCGCCATGGTCCCGCTGTGGATGATCACCACCGCGATCGCCGCCGGGAACACCGTGATCCTCAAGCCCTCCGAGCGGGACCCCTCGGCGGCGGTGTGGATCGCCGAGGCCTTCGCCGAGGCCGGCCTGCCGCCCGGGGTGCTCAACGTGGTGCACGGGGACAAGGTGGCCGTGGACGAGCTGCTGACCAACCCGCTGGTCAAGGCCGTGTCCTTCGTGGGCTCCACCCCGATCGCCAAGTACATCTACGAGACCGCGGCCGTCCACGGCAAGCGCGTCCAGGCCCTGGGCGGGGCGAAGAACCACATGGTGGTCATGCCGGACGCCGACCTGGACGGGGCCGCCGACGCCGCGATCTCGGCCGCCTACGGCTCCGCCGGCGAGCGCTGCATGGCGGTCTCGGTGCTGGTCACCGTGGGGGACGTGGCCGACCCGCTGATCGAGCGGCTCCAGGAGCGGATCGCGAAGCTGACCATCGGCGACGGCACCGACCCGGACTCGGAGATGGGCCCGCTCATCACGAGGGCGGCCCTGGACCGGGTCAACGGCTACGTGACGGGGGCGTCCGCGGAGGGCGCGACCGTCGTCGTCGACGGCACGGCCCAGGAGTTCGACGGCGAGGGCTTCTTCACCGGGGTGTCGCTGCTGGACCACGTGAGGCCGGGCATGAAGGCCTACGACGAGGAGATCTTCGGACCCGTCCTGTCCGTGGTGCGGGTGGACACCTACGAGGAGGCCGTGCGGCTGATCAACACCAACCAGTTCGCCAACGGGGTGGCGGTGTTCACCCGCGACGGCAAGACCGCGAGGCAGTTCGAGTTCGAGATCGAGGTCGGCATGGTCGGGGTCAACGTCCCGATCCCGGTGCCGATCGGCGCGTTCTCCTTCGGCGGCTGGAAGAACTCCCTGTTCGGCGACACCCACATGTACGGCCCGGAGGCCTTCAACTTCTACACCCGCCGCAAGCTCGTCACCACACGCTGGCCGGAGCCCTCGGAGTCCCAGATCAACCTGGGCTTCCCGACCCACTGACGGGTCCGCCGGAGCTCAGGCACGACGACGCCGGTCCTCGCCTCCCGCACGGAGGGCGGGGACCGGCTTCGTGGCAGGGGGGCGGTCCGCCGTGGTCGGAGGACGACCAGGGTGGTCCCGGCAGTGCATACCGACTGGTAGGTTATTGTCCGGCGCTGGCTCACACACCGGTGCCGCGGACCGGCGGCCCGTTCCCCGGCGGGTCCGGTCTGCACGGTGCGCTGCGGCGCAACGGTGCGCCCCCACCCTCTCCCGGGCCCGGGGGCGCACTCGCCGCCTCAGCTCTTCAGGCCGCCGCCGACGTTCCGGGCGGCGTCCTTCAGGTGCTCGCCGGCCTGTTTCGTGCTCCCGGCCGTCTTCTGCACCTTGCCCTCCGCCTGCAGGTCGCGGTTGTCGGTGGCGCCCCCGACCGCCTCCTTGGCCGAGCCGACCGCCTTGTCGGTGGCGTTGCGGATCTTGTCGTCGAGTCCCATGGGGATCTCCTTTCGTGCCCCGGCGTCCTGTGCCGGGGGTCTGGCGCCGGACACCTGGTGCCGTGAGGTCCCGCGCGAGCGGCGACCTGCCGGTGCGGTGCCCGGCGGGGCGGGCGCCCGATTCAGGCGGCCCCGGGGCCTTGATGCCGGCGGTCCTCGACCCGCGCCTCGGGCTGGGTCTCGTCGACGGCCTCCACCGCCTCCGCCATCGCGTGCAGGAAGGCGGTGACGGTGGCGGCCTCCTCGGCGGTCAGCGCGCGCGCCGCGCGCATCATGCGCTCGTGCACGGCCCCGAGGGTGGAGCGGACCTCGCAGTCGGCCTCGTCGGTGGCCACGATCACCAGCGCCCGCCGGTCCGTGGGGTGCGGGCGGCGCGCCACGTGGCCGCTGCGGGTCAGCCGGTCCAGCAGCGTGGTGGTGGAGGCCGAGGAAATGCCCAGCTTGCTCGCCAGGTCCCGCGGACTCAGGGGGGTCCCGGAGCGGTCCGCCGCGAGCAGGTAGCGCAGGGCCAGCACGTCCCTCTCCCCCATGCCCATGGACTCACGGGTCCGGAGGCGCATGGCCGTCTCGGCCGCGCGGTACGCGCGCATGGCCTCGAGGACCTGCAGCGCCGGCGGGCGCTGGCCCTCGGTGGCGTACCAGTAGCCGGAGGTCTCGGGTTGTGCGCTCATGCCCATAGTGTAAGCGATCTACAAAAGAGATTCTCTGATAACTAGACAACCTAGCAATACTGCTGTTCGATGGGACTCGTGCGGTTTCTCCCGGAGCCCGCAGGCAGTCGCAGCGGAACGCAGCAGGGTACGTGAGGAAGAGGTCGAGGAATGAGCCAGCAGCAGAAGTCCAGGAGCACCGACGAGCAGGCCGACCTCTCATTCCTCCGGGCGGTCCAGGACGATCCGAGGGACGTCTCTGCCTTCCCCGTGCACTGCGGGCAGCCCATGCCGGTGCGCACCCTCGACTTCGCCGAGGTGCAGGACCGCGTCAACCACGCCGTGGCCCAGGCCGCGGTCGAGGGCCGGCGGGTGCACGCGTGCGGCTGCGGCTTCCTGCAGGAGACCGCGCTGCCCGAGGGCACGGTGCCCTCGATCGTTCCCGACGGCGAGACGATGCTGTTCCGCCCGTTCTTCACCCGGCGGGTGCTGGCCGCGGCCGGACGCGTCGAGACCGCCGAGTGGTCCTTCGACCAGGCCCTCGCGGACGCCGGCCCCCTCGCCTCCCGGGACGCCGAGGAGCCGGCACAGCGCCTCTGCGCCTTCGAGGCCGGCCTCGAGACCGAGCGCTGGCGGCTGGACCAGGCCGTCGAGGCCCTGCGCGACGAGCTCCGCCTGGCCGTGCGCCACGGCGTGCCGACTGCCCTCCTGGCCCGCGAGGCCGCTCTCGACGAGGCGGACGTGGAGGACCTGCTGCGCCTGGGGGACGTCCCCGCGCAGTCCCGCGCGGGTGGGTCCGGCCCCGCGCTCGCCGCGGCCTGCTGATCCCCGGCCCCTCTCCGTCGGGCTGCTGTCGTCGAGTCGCTGCCGCCGGGCCACCGTCACCGACCTGGTCCTGCGGGGCCGATGCCCCCGGTCCACCGCCGGGCTGCTCCTTCCGGTCCATTGCCTCCGGGCAGCTCCTGCTGGGCCGCTACGCTGGAGGGGTTCCGATCCACCCCCGCGCCCCGGAAGGACGCCCGTGAAGTCGATCGTCGCGAGCCTGCTCGTCCTGGCCCTGGTGCTGACCTCGGCCGGGGCGCTGCTGACCTCCGTGGACGCCCAGGAGTGGCTGCCCGTCGTGGTGCTCGCGGCCCTCGCCTATCTCGGCACGTTCACCCTGTACCGGCGCGCGCGGGACCGCTACGCCGACCGTTACGCCGACCGGCGGGACTGATCCCGGCGGGGTCGGCGCCACGCCCGCCACGCCCCGGTGGACCACAGCGCCCACAGCACGAGCAGCGGCTGGAACAGCAGGCGCACGGCCCGGGCGCGGTCCGTGTCCAGGCCGAAGGCGTCGGTGCGCGTGAGGTACTGCGAGACGTTGCCCGGGAACACGGCCACGAAGAACGCCGCGGCGAGCCACCCGAGCAGCACCCGCCGCCGGGGCAGGACCACCAGCGCGGCGCCGAGGAGAATCTCCACCACCCCGGACCCGAGCACCACGGCGTCGTCGGGCACGGGCACCCACTCGGGCACCTGGGCCGTGAACTCCTGACGGGCCACCGTGAGGTGGCTGATCCCGGCGCCGAGCAGGGCGAGCCCGAGGAGCACCCGCGCGAGCGTGCGCGGCAGGGACCTGGCGGGGGCCCCGTCGGAGGATGTCATGCCCGCAGATTAACAGTGCAGGCTCAGGAGCGGTCGAAGTCCGCCTTGCGGATCAGCCCGTGCACCCCCACGGTGCGGTCCACCACCTGGGAGACGGCGAAGTCCGCGGCGGCCGAGAGGTAGGCGTAGGCCACCGCCCGGTCCATGCCCCTGTCGTTCTCGAGGAAGTCGAGGGCGTTGACCACGGCCCGGCGCATCGCCACGTCCAGGTCGGACCCCTGGCCATGTGCGGGTCCCCCACGTAGAACAGGGCGCCGTCCGTCGGCACGGGCAGATAGAAGGTGGAGTCGACGCCGAGGTGGCGGATGTCGATGTTGCCGCCGCCCAGTGTCGGCGGGAGCGAATTGATCAGGTCGTCGGTGGGCCCGGAGCCCTGGTGGTGGGCGACGCCCGTCATGCCCATGAACGGCCGCAGCGGGGATTGGACAGGTCACCGGGCGCCCCGGCCGTGGTGCTACCGGCGGCGACAGCCCGACCTCGTTGTCGGGACCGCGCACGGACGCCCGCGTGACCTGCGTCACCCACAGTAGGGGGTTACCGGGGGGTCTGGCCTATCTCATGCGAAATATGACGATTACGAATGCACATCAATCGGACCGACCTCTCAAGAACCCCTTGCGAAGGGGATGCTCAGCGGAAGTCCGCCTTGCGGATCCGGCCGTGGGCGCCCGCGGAGCTGTCCTCCAGCCGGGTGACGGCGAACTCCGCGGCGCTGGAGAGATAGGCGTGGGCGATGGGCCGGTCCATGCCGCGGTCCCGCGCCAGGAAGTCCACCCCGGCGCGCACGGCCCGCTGCATGGCCGCGGTCAGGCAGAACGTCCGCTCGTCGACGTCGTCCGTCCCCGAGCGTCCGACGACGATCCAGTGCTCGTCGGTCTCGGCGAACGGCTGCCGGTGCGCCACGGCGGGCACGTCCCGGGCGCCGGTCCGGCACACGGTCACCCGGAAGGTGCCGCGCAGGGGCTGTCCGGCCGCCCCCAGTGCCCTGTGGAGCTCCCGGGGGCAGAAGACGGCGCCGTCCGCGCGGACCGGCAGGTAGGCGGTGCACCCGGTCTCGAGAGGACCGTCGGACGCGCCGGGGTCCACGACGTCGAGCACCTCGACCTTGAGCGCGTCGCCGGACCGGGCCGCCGGCAGGAGCACCGGGCCCGTGACCACGTGCGGGCCCAGCCCGTCGAGAGCGGTGACGTCGGGCTGCGGCTCTGACTGCTGCTCCTCCGGGGGCGCCGCGGGGACCTCGGCCCGGGGCGCCGGACGGTCGTCCGGTCCCGGACTCGCGACCGGCTGCGGGCGCTGGAACCCTGGCACGCCCAGGCCGGACGAGGGGTGGGCGGCCCGCGCGGCCGCGGCACGGGCCCGTGCGGCCTCGTCGGGGGCGGCCTCGGTGGAGGTGGGCTCGGTGCGGGCGGGCCCGACGGCGGTGCCGCCCACCACCCGGAGGTCCGGCCGCCGGGCGTGCGGCACCACGGGCGCGGGTCCTGGTCCGGCGTGCTCGGTCATGGGCTGCTCCTTGGGGGCGGGGCGAGCGGTACTGCTCCGACAGTAGGAAGTGCGTGTTACTGCATCGGGCACGTCGTGTTACCGGAGCATGACGATCCTCATAACGAGACGAAGCATGCCACGGACGGGCCCGCAAGCCCCACAAATGACAATTGCGACGAAAACGCTCCCCTGCTGCCTCGAGCCCGAAGATCCGCCGGACCGTGTGGTCCGGGTCACGGATGCGGCATCCTCGTCAGAGGCATCCGAGCACCCCGATCCCCAGGAGGACCCATGAACGCCGCCGCGACCGACCTGCTCGACGTCGAAGCAGACCTCAGCGCCGAGGAGCTCGAGACCCGGGACGCGGTCCGCGAGTTCGTGGACCGGCGGATCCGGCCGAACATCGCCGGGTGGTTCGCCGACGCCGTCTTCCCGCAGGAGATCGTTCCCGAGATGGCGCAGCTGGGACTGCTCGGCATGCACCTCCAGGGCTACGGGTGCGCCGGGAAGTCCGCGGTGCAGTACGGCATCGCGATGCAGGAGCTCGAGGCCGGGGACTCCGGTCTGCGCACGTTCGTCTCCGTGCAGGGCTCGCTGGCGATGTCCGCGATCGCCAAGCACGGCTCCGAGGAGCAGAAGCAGCGCTGGCTGCCCGGCATGGCCGCCGGCGATATCATCGGCTGCTTCGGTCTCACGGAGCCCACCGCCGGTTCGGACCCCTCGACCATGGCGACCACCGCGGTGCGCGACGGCGACGAGTGGGTCCTCGACGGCGCCAAGCGCTGGATCGGTCTCGCCTCGATCGCCCAGGTGGCCGTGATCTGGGCCAAGGCCGTCGACGAGAGCGGGCAGGAGCGCGTCCGCGGCTTTCTCGTGCCCACGGACACCCCCGGGTTCACGGCCACGCCGATCGAGCCGAAGCTGTCCCTGCGCGCCTCCATCCAGTGCGACATCGTCCTCGAGGACGTCCGGCTCCCCGCCGACGCCCTCCTGCCGCACCACGCCGGTCTGCGGGGACCGTTCTCGTGCCTCAACGAGGCGCGCTACGGGATCGTGTGGGGCGCCCTGGGCGCCGCCCGGGACAGTTTCGACGCCGCGCTGGCCTACTCGCAGCAGCGCATCCAGTTCGACAGGCCGCTCGCGGCCTGTCAGCTCTCGCAGGCGAAGCTGGTGAACATGGCCCTGGAGATCCAGAAGGGGCAGCTGCTGGCGCTGCGCATCGGGCGGCTCAAGGACGAGGGCCGTCTGGAGAACCACATGATCTCGGTGGGCAAGCTCAACAACTGCCGGATCGCGATCGAGGTGTGCCGGGAGGCGCGCACCATGCTCGGCGGCAACGGGGTCACCCTCGAGCACTCGCCGCTGCGCCACGCCAACAACCTGGAGTCGGTGCGCACCTACGAGGGCACCGACGAGGTGCACACCCTCATCCTGGGCCAGCAGCTGACCGGGCACTCCGCCTTCCGCTGAGCACGGACCAGCCGCTCGAGCCGCAGGGGGCCCGGCCGGACCATGCCACGACGTGGTCGGCCGGGCCCCTGCGGGTCAGGGGGCGACGCCGGGGGCACCCGCCGGCGCCGACGGACCGGACGAAGATCACACCGGGAGGCATGGGAGACCGGGGCGAACGCGCGTAGCATCGAAAGCTACCCCTCCCCTTTCGCTCGGGCTCGACGACGTGCTCGTTCCCCGTCCCTGCGCCCTCCCCGGAAGGACCCGCCGTGCCCGCACCCCGCACCGCCCTGCTCCAGGTGGTCAACGCCCCCGGCCCCACCGGCACCCGCCTCGCCATCTTCGCCCTGGCGATGGGCGGCTTCGGGGTGGGCACCACCGAGTTCGCCTCGATGGGCCTGCTGCCGTTCATCGCCGAGGACTTCGACGCCTCCATCCCCGCCGTGGGCCAGTCCATCTCGCTCTATGCCCTGGGCGTGGTGGTCGGCGCGCCGCTCATCACGTCCCTCGCCGCCCGGGTGGAGCGCAAGACCCTGCTGCTGGCGCTGATGCTCACGTTCGTGGTGGGCAACGGGCTGTCGGCCGCCGCACCCTCCCTCGAGTGGCTCTACGTCGCCCGGTTCCTCGCCGGCCTGCCCCACGGCGCCTACTTCGGGGTCGCCGCGGTGGTGGCCTCCTCCCTGGTGGCCCGCGAGCGGCGCGGCACCGCGGTGGCCCGGGTGATGCTGGGCCTGACCATCGCCAACATCGTGGGCGTGCCGTTCGCCGCGGCCCTGGGCGGGGCCCTCGGCTGGCGCTCCGCCTATCTCCTGGTGGTGCTCCTGGGCGCTCTGACCATCGGGGCCCTGGCCCTCTGGGTGCCGCGCACCCGCAGCGAGGGCATGGCCTCGGCGGCCCAGGAGGTCCGCGCCCTGGCCCGGCCCCAGGTGGCCCTGACGCTGCTGGCCGGATCCGTCGGCTTCGGCGGCATGTTCGCGGTCTACACCTACATCTCCCCGACCCTGACCGAGCTGACCGGCCTCGACATCGGCACCGTGCCGTGGGTGCTGGCCGTCTTCGGTGTGGGCATGACCGTGGGCTCGCTGCTGGCCGGCCCGCTCATCGACCGTTCGATCGAGCGCACCGCTCTCGGCGCCGGCGCCGTGTCCGGCGTGGCCCTGGCGTTCTTCGCGCTGTTCGTCCACGTGCCCGTCGCGGCCGTCCTGGGGGCGCTGTGGATCGGCATCATGGGCTCGATCTTCACGACCTCGCTGCAGGTGCGCCTGCTGCGCGAGGCCAAGGACGCCCCGTCCCTGACCGCCGCCATGAACCACGCGGCGTTCAACCTGGCCAACGCCATGGGCGCCTTCCTCGGCGGGATCGTGATCTCCGCCGGCTGGGGCTACCGCTCCCCCGCCTGGGTGGGCGTCGGCCTGGCCGTGGCCGGCCTGCTCATCCTGGGCTACGCGGCGCAGCGGCGCCGGCACGCCGCGGTCGAGGCCCGGTAGACCCACCCCTCGAACACGGCCGGGCAGCTCCGTGCCACGAGGGACCGGCCCGTGCGGGGGCGGCGCCTTCCGCACCTGCCCACCGCACGGCGGACGACGGCCCAGGACCACGACCGCTGACGCGGACCGGGCCGCGGGGCCCCTCGGTCAGGCCTCGGTGTCCACCGGGCGCCGCGGCCCGCGGGAGGGACCGAGGCAGACCGCGCCGACGGTCAGGAGCCCCGCGGCGAAGACCACGACCGCGGCCCAGAAGACGAGCTGGGACCCCGGCGTGAGCGAGTGGACCACGGCAGCGTTGGGATCGAGGGAGGGGTGCTCGCACACCACCGAGGGAGGCCACCACGTGCGGTGGCCGACGGCCTGCTCCCCGGGAAGGAGCTCCGCGCTCCGCGGCACGGAGTCGGCGCACGCCGTGTCAGGGTCACCGCGGCTACGGAACGCCACGTAGACGAGGTCGAGCAGGACCACGAGCAGCGCCCCGAGCATGGCCACCGCGGCCAGCGGATAGAGGGAGGCGCCGGACGGGAACCGCCGGCCGGTCGAGCGGAGAGTCATGGGGCGAGAGCCTACCCGCGTGCTCGGCGGGGCCGTCGGCGCGCCACGGCACGCTCGGGGACGGCGCCGTCGGAGGCGGTGCCCCGGGCACGGTGTCCCATACTGGACCGACATCTGCAGTCGGACCCGTGGAGGCGGACGGACATGGAGGCTTCCGAGCGCGCACGGCGGCGGGGCATCGCGCTCTGCGCGACCGTCGCGGCGGTGGGCGTGCTCGCGACCGCCCTCGGGTGGCCCACGGCCCGGGAGATCGCGGCGTACGGGGAGCTCGCGTGGACCAACGCCGTCTCGGGGGTGCTCATCACGGCGCTGGGGCTGCTCCTGCTGGCGGGCACCGTCCGCCGGCGGCTGCGGCCCACGGGTGACCGCGTGGTGTTCGGGCTGTTCCTCGTGCCGCCCGGGCTGATCGGGCTGCTGGTCCTGGGCGGGCGCCTGCCGCAGCCCGTGGAACCGGTGCTGGGCCTCTTCCTCCTCTGGCCGGCGATCTTCGCCGTCCTGCTGTTCATGCCCCAACGGGCCTCCCTCGGCCCGGGCGGCGCACCGGGGACAGCACGCTCCGGCGGGTGACCCGCACCAGGGCGGTCACCAGCCGCTCGAGGGGCCCTGACCCGTGGCCCGGCGCCGGAGGGGCGCGCACAGCGCCGCGGAGGGGCCGGCGGCACGGCCTTCCGGTGCCTACACGGTCTCCGGGCGCCTCGACGGGCGGAGCGCGTCCAGGACGGCGCGCGCCCGGCGCGGCGCGGCGGCGGGGGCGGTGACCGACGACGACGGGACCGCAAGGGGGCGCTGGGCCGCCGTGTGCCGGTAGGCCATGGCCTGCAGCTCCACCACCGGGTACTCGAGGCTGCGCCGGGCGGCCTCGCTGGGGCGGGTGGTGGCGAAGGCGGTGGCGGCGTCCTGCAGGGACCGCGCGGCGATGAACGGGGCGGCCGCTTCGACGTGGGGTCGCACCGCATGGCGGTAGACGGCGCGGTCGGTCTCGGCGCAGTCCTCCCACCGGGGAGCCCCGGGGTGGGAGGCCCGCTCGTACTGGGCGCGGGCGGCGGCCTCGACGGCGTCGGTGATGGTGATGGGGCGCATGTCCGCTCCTGGGTGTCCGGTGGGTGGGTGGCTGGTCCGAGTGGTTCGAGTGGTTCCACTGTCCGTCCGGAGTCTGTGCCCCAGCTGTGCCGACGGTCCCGGTGTCCCTGAGAACCCTGGCACCACGGCACAGGCTGCGCACAGGTTCCACAGGACGTGCGCCTAATCTGGTGGGCAACAGTGGCAGTGTTATGTCCGCCCGGAACCGGGAGCTCCCATGTCCTACTCCTCCAGCTTCTCCGTCCTCACCGAGGTCCTGCCCCGCCTGACCCACCCGGACGGCTCGCCGATCCGGGTGCTGGTCGTGGACGACGAGCCGGCCCTCGCCGACCTCGTGGCCATGGGCACGGGCATGTGCGGGTGGGAGGCCCGGATCTCCCACGAGGGCTTCGACGCCGTCGCCCAGGCGCGCGACTTCGCTCCCGACGTGCTGGTCCTGGACCGGATGCTGCCCGGCCTGGACGGCCTGGAGGTCCTGGCCCGGATCCGCCAGTCCTATCCCGAGGTGCCGGTGCTGTTCCTCACGGCCAAGGACACGGTGCAGGACCGGATCGAGGGCCTGGCCTCGGGTGGGGACGACTACGTGACGAAGCCCTTCTCGATCGAGGAGGTGCTCATCCGGCTGCACCGGCTCGTGCAGCGCTCCGGGGCCGCCGCGCAGGACAGCGCCACCCTGGTGGTCGGGGACCTGGTCCTGAACATCGACAGCCGCGAGGTCACCCGGACCGGGGAGCCGATCGAGCTGACCACCACCCAGTTCGAGCTGCTGCGCTACCTGATGGAGAACCCGCGCCGGGTCCTGTCCAAGGCCCAGATCCTGGACAACGTGTGGCACTACGACTTCTCGGGCCAGGCCAACATCGTGGAGCTCTACATCTCCTACCTCCGCAAGCGGATCGACGCCGGCCGCGCCCCCATGATCCACACCGTGCGCGGGGCCGGGTACGTCATCAAGCCCGCGTCCTGATGCCGCACGGCCCGCGGACCCCGCCGCCGTCCCGGCGCCGCCTGCGCCTGGCCATCCGGCTCATCGCCGGAGTGGTCGTCCTCCTGGCGGTGGTCCTCCTCGTGCTGGGCGCCACGATCGTGGAGCTCACCCGTCAGGACCTCGTCGAGCGGCTCGACGGATCGTTGCGGCAGGCCACCGGGCGGGCGCTGACCTTCACCCGGGGGGACCCGGCCCTGGAGCGGGACCCGCTCGACGCCCCCGGCCAGCCGGTGGGCGTCCTGGTGGCCGTGCTGCAGGAGGACGAGGTGGTCACGGCGTCCTACCGCACCGGGTCCGGGGAGCCCGCGCCGCTCCCCGAGGAGGACGTCGCCGCCCTGCAGGAGGCGGGCGCCTTCGAGGCCGAGAGCCCGGACGAGCGAGGCTTCGGGGACCGTCGGCGCTCCACGGGCACGGAGCAGGGCCGGCTCTCGGACGTGGCCCTGTCCGTGGGCGAGTACCGGGTCGAGTCGGTCGCCCGGAACGCGCGCAGCGGGAGCCGGGTGCTGGTGACCGGGCTGCCCACGGCGTCGGTCGACGACACCGTGGCGGAGCTCGTGACCACGATGACCGTGGGCAGCCTGCTCGCGCTGGTGACCACGGCGGTGGCCGGGACCGTCGTCGTGCGTCGTGCCCTGCGGCCGCTGGAACAGGTCTCGGCCGCGGCCTCCGACGTCGCCCGTCTGCCGCTGGCCTCCGGGGAGGTCTCCCTGGCCGGCCAACACGTGCCCGCCGAGCTCGCCCGGCCCGGCACCGAGGTCGGGGAGGTCGGCCACGCCCTGAACTCCCTGCTCGACAACGTCGACTCGGCCCTGGCCGCGCGCCAGCACTCCGAGACCCGGCTGCGAGAGTTCGTGGCGGACGCCTCCCACGAGCTGCGCACTCCCCTGGCGGCTGTGCGCGGCTACACGGACATGCTGCAGCTCACCGAGCCCCTGACCGACACCGGCCGCGCCTCCCTGGCCCGGGTCGAGCAGCAGACGCTGCGGATGACCGCCCTGGTCGAGGACCTGCTGCTGCTGGCCCGCCTGGACGAGGGCCGCCCCCCGGAGCTGCGGGACGCGGACCTCGGCGAGCTCGTGCTCGAGGCCCTCACCGACGCCTCGGCCGCGGGCCCCGACCACGGCTGGGCCCTGGACGTGCCGGAGGAGCCGGTGCCCGTGCGCGCGGACGTCGCCCAGCTCCACCAGGTGCTGGCCAACCTGCTCTCCAACGCCCGCAAGCACACCCCGCCCGGCACCGCGGTGACCGCGGCCGTGCGGGCCACCCGGGACGGCTGGGCGGAGGCCTCCGTCCTGGACGCGGGCCCGGGCATCCCGCGGGAGTTCCAGGCCAGGCTCTTCGAGCGCTTCAGCCGCCTGGACAGCTCCCGGCAGAGCCGGGAGGGCAGCACCGGGCTGGGCCTGTCGATCGTCCGCTCGGTGGTGCAGGCGCACGGCGGCACGGTGGACGTGGAGTCCCGCCCGGGCCGCACGCGCTTCACCGTCCGGCTCCCGCTGGGCACTGACGGATCGGTGCCCGCTCCCCCACGGTGATCGACGGCCGCGTGCGCTTCAGCTCCGACGACGACGGCGGCGGCCGAGCCAGCCCGCCGGGCCGCCGTGGACGAGCAGGTGGCGGGTGTGGGGATCCAGGAGCATCAGGTAGGCGGTGAACAGCAGGGAGGTGACGAACGCGATCGTCGAGGCGTTGACCGGCAGCTCGATGAAGGGCCACACGGAGAGCTGGTCCTGAGCGCCGAAGATCACGAAGAAGGTGATCACGACGTACAGGGTGCGGATCTGCCAGTTGTCCCTGATCCCGGTCACGGCGAGGAAGGGGAGGAACCAGAGGATGTACCAGGGCTGGATGATCGGGGAGAGCAGCACCACGGCGGCAAAGGCCAGACCGAGCCTGCGGACCACGCGGTGGTCGTCGCCGCGGAACATCAGGAGCAGGACCAGGCCGATGGCGGCGTACTGCAGGACGGCACGCAGCATCGAGGCCATCGCCGCGCCCGGCAGTCCCACCGCGCTCGCGAGGTGCTGGACCTGCTGGCCCAGGAACCCCGAGGGTGAGTACCCGGTGTATCCGGGAGTGGAGTCCACGATCGCCCACGTCCACCCGAGGCCCAGCTGATAGGGGAGGCCGCTGAGCACCAGCACTCCGAAGCTGATGGCCGCCGTGGCCGCCCAGAGGGTGAACTTCCGCCTCCAGGACGCTCTCGGCCCGGCCCACAGGAGCCCGATGAACGGCAGCAGCAGGATCGTGATCGGCTTGATGCCGATGGACGCGGTCACCAGCAGGACACCGGTGACGGGGCGGCCCGTGGCCGCGAAGTACGTGCCCGCCACGGCCAGCCCGAGCATCAGCGCGTCGTTGTGCGCGCTGGCCACGAAGCTGATGAGGAACAGCGGATTGGCCACCGCGATCCACAGCGCCCGGGCCGGGTCGATCCCGTGCAGCCGCGCGAGCTTGGGCACGTACACGACGCAGAGGAGGACACCGGCGCAGGCCAGGATCCGGAAGAGCAGGACGGAGAGGTCCGGTTGCGCGCCCGTGAGGCCCACGATCCCACGCGCCAGCCACAGGAAGTACGGCCCGTACGGTGTCCGGGCCTCGGCCCAGACGGGATCCGCTCCCAGCATGAACCAGTTCTCCAGGACGGAGATACCGGTCGTGTACGGGTTCTGGTCGGCCAGCATCAGGCGGCCCTGCCCGATGTAGGCGTACACGTCGCGGGAGAAGATGGGCACGGCGAACAGCAGGGGCAGCGACCAGGCGCACACGGCCAGCACCACGGAGCGCTGGGCGCCCGCCGGCCAGCCCTGGAGTCTCTGGCCGAGCCGGAGCCAGGAGCGCACCAGCAGCATGGCGCCCAGGGTCAGCAGCACCGTGCAGGTGTAGACGCCCCAGCCCTCGACCCGCAGCGCGATGACCAGCGGATGGCGGACCATGGGTGAGCCGTTGGCGATCCACCCGGTGCCGACCGATCCGACGAGCATCATCAGGGAGCCGATGAACCCCTGCAGGACGGCGATGTGCGCTCGGGGGTGCGGGTGGGGCGCGGGCGTGTCCCGGGGGAACGGTACGGCGGCGGCAGCCTGGTCCCCGCGGCCCTGCGGCGCCTCCAGATGCGAACCCCCTGCCGTCATGACGTGCGCTGATCCCCTACGTGAGTCACTGCTGGGCGGACAGGTGTGCAGAACGCTCTCCAGGAGCGTCTTTTCAGCCATGATGCCACCTCGCCGCCTCGGCGTCGTGAGGCGTCGCCGGGATCCTGGGCCCGGAGCAGGAACCGCCGCGGGGGCGGGCTCCTGGGCGGATGCCGGGGCGGATGATGACGCGCGGTTCCGGGCGGACCGTACCCGGGCACGTACCATGGTGGGGCAGCGGACCTGCGTCCCTGCGACCCCACCCCCTTGACGAGGATTGCCCCATGTCCACGGACACGACCTTCAGCATGCTCACGCGGTTCCGCAACCGCCTCGCGAACCGGCGGTGGCCGGCCTGGTCGAGATCTCCGCGCGGACTGCTCGCCGGCTTCATCGCGGTGCACCTGGTGTTCCTGGTGTTCGCCCTCGTCGTGTCCCTGTCCGGCGGCGCCTTCAGCGACACCTACATCTACCGCGAGTGGGCCCGGGCCGGCTTCGACGAGCAGAACCTGGGTCCGGAGCCCAGCCCGTGGGTCTATCCGGTGCTGGCGCTGGTGCCCATCGCGGTGGCCGGCATGGCCGGCCCGGGACCGTTCTTCTTCCTGTGGGTCCTCATGATCACCGTGCTCAACGGCTGGGCCGTGGGGAAGCTGACGGACTGGGGACGCGACCGGCACGCCTTCCCGGCCGCGTGGTGGTGGCTGGGCTTCCTCTTCCTGATGGGGTGGCTGGGCTTCGCCCGCGTCGACGGGCTCACGGCCCCCCTGGTGCTCATCGCGCTGGTCTACGGCGTGGCGCACCCGGTCGCCGCCTCGGTCCTGCTCAGCATCGCGACCTGGATGAAGGTCTGGCCAGCAGCGGTCGTGCTTGCCCTCGTCACCGTGACGCGCCGACGGGTGGCGGTCGTCGTCGCGGGCCTGCTGGTCAGCGCGGCCGCGGCCGGGATCGCCGCCGCCATGGGCGCGCTCCCGAGGCTCTTCGACTTCCTCACTCAGCAGGGGGACCGGGGCATGCAGCTGGAGGCCACGTTCACCACCCCGTGGCTGTGGTCGTCCGTGCTGGGAGTGGGCGGGTCCCAGATGTACATGAACACGGAGATCAACTCCATGCAGGTCGACGGTCCCGGCACGGCGACGATGGCCGTGCTGATGCAGCCGCTGCTGGTGCTGGCCGCCGCGGTGGTCACCTTCCTGATCGCGCGGGCCCTCCGCAACGGCGAGCGGTCCGGGGACACCGATCGCACGGAGCTGCTGCTGGCCGGATCGCTGACCATGGTCACCGCCTTCATCGTGTTCAACAAGGTCGGCTCCCCGCAGTTCATGGTGTGGCTGGCTCCGGCCGTGGCCGTGGGACTGACCCACCACTGGAAGGCGTGGCGGGTGCCGGCGGCCATGCTGATCGCCATCGCCGTGGCAACGTTCTTCGTCTACCCGTTGTTCTACTACGAACTCAGCCACAACAATCCGCTGATGGCCCTGGTGCTGACCCTGCGCAACGCCCTGCTGGTGCTGTTGCTGGGGTGGTCGTCGGGCCGCCTGTACCAGCTGGGCACCCGGCGCCCCGCCACCGCGCTCGCCGCGAAGGAGGTCTGAGATCTCCGCCGCCTTCTTCGACCGGCTGGCCGGGGGCCGCGACGCCGTCCTGCCCGCCCGCGCCGTGGCCTGGTTCTCCCGTCCGTCCAGCGTGTGGTGGGGTTTCGCCGTCGTCCACCTCTACTTCCTGGGCTGGATGATGTCCTTCGTCATCCACGGCGACGCCTTCAGCGACACCGAGCAGTACCGCACGTGGGCCATGGCCGGGTACGACCCGGGCGATCGCGAGGGCGAGATCAGCCCGTGGGTGTACCCCGTGCTGGCGCAGATCCCGATCCTCCTGGCCGGGATCGCCGGTCACGGTCCCTACCTGCTGGTGTGGACGCTGATCATCACCGTGCTCAACGCCGTGGGCCTGGTCTGCCTCACGCGTGGCCGGCGGGGTGAGCAGGGTGTCGCCCCGGCATGGTGGTGGCTGTTCTTCACGGTCTTCCTGGGCTATCTGAGCTTCGCCCGGGTCGAGGGCATCGCGGCCCCGATCGTGCTCGTGGGCCTGCTCTACGCGTCCGAGCGTCCCGTGCTCGGCTCCGTGCTGCTGAGCATCGCGACGTGGATCAAGGTGTGGCCGGCGGCCGTCCTGTTCGCCCTGTTCATCGCCTGCCGGCAGCGCCTCCAGGTGGTGGCCGCCGGGGTCGCTGTCACCGCCGCGGTGGTACTGGGGACGTACCTGTCGGGCGGCCTCCCGCGGATCGCGGACTTCCTGGTCAACCAGGGAGAGCGCGGCATGCAGCTGGAGGCCACGTTCTCCACCCCGTGGGTGTGGCTGAGCGTCTTCGACGTGGCCGGGGCGCGGATGGCCGACAACGTGGCCATCAACTCCACGGAGGTCTACGGCCCCGGCACCGAGGTCGTCGCGTTCCTCATGCAGCCGCTGCTCGTGCTCGCCGTGCTCGTGGGGGCGGTCCTGCTGGTCCGGGCGCTGCGGCGCGGGGCCGAGCGGGAGGAGCTCTTCTACGAGGGGGCGCTGATGATGACCACGATCTTCATCGTGTTCAACAAGGTGGGCTCCCCGCAGTTCATGATCTGGCTCGCCCCGGTCGTCGTAGCGGGACTGGTGCACGACTGGCAGCGGTGGCGGACGCCGGCGGCGCTGCTGATGGGCATCGCGGTCACCACGTTCGTGATCTATCCGCTGTTCTACACCCCGCTCATCCACGCGCACCCGGTGATGGCGGCCGTTCTGACCACGCGCAACGTGCTGCTCGTGGTCCTGCTGTGGTGGTCCGTGCAGCGCGTGGCCCAGCTCCACCGCGTGCCTCCCCGCCCCGCACAGCTGGCCACCACCTGAACCGCGACGTGTGAGGGGCACCTTCGGGAGGACCAGGGTGGGCAGCGCGTCGGGCAGCTCGCCCTGGTCCCCGACCGCGGGCCCGACGACCGCGGCGACGACCGCGATGAGGGTGACGGCGACGGTCCCCAGCGGGGCGCCGGGCAGGCTGCTCGTCGGCGGTACGGAGCCGGAAGTGCTCAGTCGAGGTCCCCGCCGATCGGTTCCAGGGCAACCTCGGGGGCGTGGGTGGCCACGCGGCCGAGCTTCCACTTGTCGCTGAACACCGCGATCGGTTCGCCGTCGGCCCGCCGGAGGACCTCGGTCCCGGGGATCCGGTTGAGGACCTCGGGGTCCGGGGCGACGACCCGCCGGGCGAGGGTGTAGGTCAGGGGCTCCAGCCGGACCTGGGCGCCGAACTCCCGGTCCATCCGGTCGGCGACGACCTCGAACTGCATCGGCCCCACGGCCGCCAGCACCGGGGCCTGGTCTCCGCGGGCCTCGGAGCGCAGCACCTGGATCACTCCCTCGTGCTCGAGCTGGGTGATCCCGCGGCGGAACTGCTTGGCCCGCCCGGCGTCCACGGCCCGGGCCACCTGGAAGTGCTCGGGGGAAAAGTGCGGGATGGGCGGGAAGGTCACCGGCGTGCCCACGTACACGCTGTCCCCGGCCCGCAGCGCCGAGGCGTTGACCAGGCCCACCACGTCCCCGGGGAACGCCGTCTCGATGGTCTCCCGGTCGCGGCCGAACACGTGGTGGGCGTACTTGGTGGCGAAGGGCTTGCCGGTGGCCGCGTGGGTGAGGACCATCCCGCGGTGGAACACACCGGAGCACACCCGCAGGAACGCCACGTGGTCCCGGTGGGCGCGATCCATCCCTGCCTGCAGCTTGAACACGAACCCGGAGAACGGCGCGTCCACCGGGCGCGGGGCACCGTCGGCGTCCACCCGGGCGCCGGCCGGGGGCGCGAGGTCGACCAGGACGTCGAGCAGGGCGGCCACACCGAAGTTCAGGGCGGCGGCGGCGAACAGTACCGGGGTGGACTCCGCCGAGAGAAAGGCGTCCCGCTCGAACTCACCGTTGCTCTCGGCCACCAGGGCCGCGGTCTCCGTCGCCTCCGTCCACACCGCACCCTCCGACGCCGCGGCCTCTTCGGCGGAGAAGACGTCCACCTCGGCCAGGGAGGCACCGGAGGCCACCCTCCGGTACCGGGTGTAGGCGCGGCTGTGCGGATCCAGGGTGCCCCGGAAGTCCCCGGACAGTCCCACCGGCCAGGTCAGGGGCACCGGCACCCGCCCGGTGCGCTCCTGGACCTCGTCCATCAGCTCCAGGGCGTCCTTGCCCGGCCGGTCCCACTTGTTGATCACGGTGATCACCGGCAGGCCCCGTCGCCGGCACACGTCGAAGAGCTTCAGGGTCTGGGTCTCCAGACCCTTGGCCGCGTCGATCAGCATCACCGCGCAGTCCACCGCGGCCAGCACCCGGTAGGTGTCCTCGGAGAAGTCGGCGTGGCCGGGAGTGTCGAGCAGGTTGAACACGGTGTCCCGGTAGGTGAACTGCAGAGCGGCCGAGCTGATCGAGATGCCCCGCTCCTGCTCCATCTGCAACCAGTCCGAGACGGTCGCCTTCCGGCTGGCCTTCCCGTGCGTGGCCCCGGCCTCGGCGATGACGTGCGCGTGCAGGGCCAGAGCTTCGGTCAGCGTGGACTTGCCCGCGTCCGGGTGCGAGATCACTGCGAACGTCCGCCGCCGGGACGCCTCCCGGCGCACCTGGACGGCCGTATCCTGGCCGGTCGTCTCTGCCGGCGAGCGTTCTGGGTGGTGGACAGCCATGGCTCTGAATCTACTCTGACGTCACGGTGTTCTTTCGACGCGTGATGCACCATCCTGACACGTCCCGCACCACCGCGCCGCCCTCCGGAGCGGTCCTGGTCCCGGTGGCCGAGGCCCCTCGGCGGCCGCTGCCCCCGAGCGCTGCTGCCGGCGCCCACCACGCTGCGGGTCATGGAACCGGTCGGCTGCACCCCCGAGCGGTTGCCCACGCCTGACGAGAGCAACGGTTCCAGCTCACCGGTCCTCCGGGTGCCCACCGGCCCTCAGGACCAGGCCGCGGCCGGCGCCGGCGGCCCGCGCCATGACCCGCTCCAGCGGGCCCCGCCCGAAGGAGCGGTGCCAGGCCACCGCGAACAGCGCCGCGACCGCCACGTGGATGAGGAACCACAGCAGCGGCACCTCGTAGTGGAGCATGGCGGCCAGGGCCAGCAGGTGCGCCGAGTAGAGCGTCAGGGTCATCGACCCCATCGCGCTCAGCGGCAGCAGCCAGGCACCGGCCCGGCGGGCCACGAGGAGGAAGAGACCCAGCACGGCGGCCCCGGAGCCGAGATCCTGAAAGATCGCCACCGGGGTGTTGGTGTGCGGGCCGGGGATCAGCAGCCACCACCAGGAGGTGTCGGGCAGCACCGGGTCCGGTCCCCAGACGATGATCTCGTCGATCTGGTCCTCGCTCAGCCACGGGGCGGAGCTCATGAGCTGGTCGTAGCCCCCGGACCGGAGGATCAGCACCCAGTAGACCAGCCACGCGCCCACGGCCAGGGCGAGCCCCGCCCAGAGCAGCCGGCCCTGGACCCGAACGGCCCGCAGGTTCAGCCGGCCGATGGCCATCCCGGCGAGCAGGTAGGCCAGGTACGGGACCGCCGGATAGGTGCCCGTGAACAGGACCTGGGCCAGGACGGTCCCCGGCTCGGCGAGCACGTCGGAGAAGGTCGGGTTGTACACCTCGAGCGCGGGCAGCACCCCGCGGAGCACCTGCACCAGTACGGGCCCCGCCACGGCGGCCGCGGCGGCGAGGCCGAACAGCGCCCGCACCGGCAGGTGCAGGAAGGGGATGGCCAGCAGGAAGAACATGCCGTAGTGGACGAGGATGTCGTACGCGGGCGGATCCCCCGGCATGACCTGGTTGATCAGCAGCCCCACCACGGTGATCAGCACGGCCCGGACGAGCAGTCCCACCCGGTCGGCGGTCATCGTCCGGCCCCGGTGCGGGGCGTGCCCGCCGGAGGAGAAGGCCAGGCCCACCCCGGCGAGCAGCGCGAACAGGGCCGCGGCGCGGCCCGCGAACAGCTCCCACTGAAGAGTGGGCCCGTAGGTCTCGGGGTTCCAGGCGGGGAGGATGTGGATCGACATCATCCCGACCAGGGCGAGGCCCCGGGCGGCGTCGACCCCCACGAGCCGGCGCCTCCGGACCAGCGGCAGGGCCGGGCCCTCCTCTGCTGACCGTGCACCGGGGGCAGGGTGGTGGACGTTGACCATGGCGGCGGGTTCCTTCTGTCGGACGTGCCGACGGGCTCCCGTCCGCCGGCCCGGACCTCTCGGTCCTTCTCGTCCTCCAGCTGACCAGGCCGGATTGTGCCGTCCTTGTGGCGATCCTGTGCCGGGACTGTCGAAGAGGTTCCGCGCGCCCGGCTAGCGCCGCAGGGTCTTCTCCAGCCCGCTGACCAGCAGCACCGCGCACGTGGACCAGATCGCCCCGGCCGGGCCGAGCGGCGCGGCCACCAGGCCGGCCAGCAGGGGCATGGCGACCTGGCCCACCCGGTTGCCGACCAGGCGCACGGCGAGCGCCGATCCCCGCCACGAGGAGGGCACGGCGGTGGACACCAGCGTCATGGTGATCGGCTGCCCCAGGCCCAGGCAGAACCCGCCCACGAAGAGGAGCACCGCGGCGAGCCAGGGCACCGTGATGACGGCCGGCGGCACGGCCAGGGTGCACCCGGCGCCGTAGAGGCTGATCAGCAGCAGGGACCGCCGGGACATCCGGTGCGCGAGCCACGGCAGCAGGACGCGCGAGAGGATCGAGGCGCCGCCGCGCACGGCCAGCAGGACGCCGATCCACGCCGGGGAGACCCCGGCCCGCTCCCCCACCAGCGGCAGGAACGCGGTGAGGATGTCGAGCATCGCCAGCAGGGCCAGGGACGCCAGCATGTGGGACGGGATGCCGGGGACCCGGAGGATCCGCAGCATCGACGCCCGCGGCGACGTTCCCGGGACCACCTCGAGCTCACCGGTGGCGGGAACGGCCTGCTCCGCGGCAGCGGCGTCGTCGTCGTTCCGGGGGCGGGCACGGCCGGACCGCGCCGACCGGGCACGCACGAGCAGCACGGGCACCGCCAGGAAGGACAGGACGGCGCCGATCCAGAACGCCAGGTCGATGTCGGCGAGCCGTTCGGGGGAGTCGACCGTGCTGCCGGAGCCCAGCAGCGCACCCGCCAGCAGGGGTCCGGCGAGCTGTCCCACCGAGAAGGCCGCGGTGAACCAGCCGAAGCCCTGGTCCAGCTGGTCGTCCGGGGCGTGGCGGGCGATGGCCGCCTGCCCGGCGATCGTGAACACCAGGTGCCCCATGCCCAGCAGGGCGCTCGCCACGGCGACCAGTGCCACGTTGGGCGCGACGCTCAGCGCCACCGAGCCGAGCGCGAGGACCAGGGCGCCCAGGAGCACCATGGTCCTGAGCTCCCGGACGCGGTCGGTCATCCGGCCCAGCGACATGGCCGTGACCAGCGGAATCACGGCATAGGCGGCCGTCACCAGGCCGACCGTCACGGAGTCGGCGTCCAGTGCCAGCAGCTTGTAGGTGGTGACGGGCCGCACCAGGTTCAGGGCGGTCTGCGTCAGGGCGGCGCTGACCACCAGGAACCAGAGCCACGCCCCGGGCCGAGCAGCCCGAACTCCCCGGGCCATGCCTCAGGAGCGCCGGGGCTTGACCGCGATCACCGGGGCGTTGGCCTCGAGGAGGATCTGCTGGGCGGCGCTGCCCAGCAGCAGCTTGCCCACGGGGCTGCGGTGCTTCACGCCGATCACCACGGCGGAGGCGTCCACCTGCTCCGCGGCGTCGAGAAGCTCCCCCACGGCGTCCCGGTTGCGGGTGTCGGGGGTGCGGAATGTGACGGGCACGCCGTCGATCTCCCCGGTCTCGGGGTCGAGCTGGGCGCCCCCGAGGTTGAAGACCAACAGGTCCTCCTGGCGGCGTCCGGCCTCCTCGACCGCGGCCGCGAGCGCGGCCTCGCCCTCGGGGGTGTTGGTTCGGGCAACGACGACGGTCATGGGAGCCTCCGCGGTGGGATGGGAAAATCGGGGAACAAAACGAAGTCCACCCTACGGCCGAACGTGTGAGGAGCATCTCTTCCGGCGTGAGCAGAATGCGCAGAACCAGCACAACGATCACTACGCACGAAAGGCCCAACAACGCCGGCCGCGTGATCCGGATCACTTATCGTCGGGGGAGCGGCTCGGACGGAGCCATGCACCCGTAACCTACGACCCAGGAAAGTGGATCCCCGTGAGTTCACCACCAGATCAGGCCCAGCCGGGCTCCCGGCGCCGGCACCCGATCGCCATGACGGTCTACGGCGTCGTCGCCGCCGCAGTGATCGGGCTGGCCTCGTTCACCTCCATCCAGGCCGCGAGCGGCGGGGCGGACCTGCGAGCGAACATGACCCTGATCGCCCCGGCCGGCGCCGGCGGCGGCTGGGACACCTTCGTGCGCGAGCAGCAGCAGGCGATGCGCACCAACAACATCGTCAACAACGCCCAGGTGGTCAACATCCCGGGCGCCGGCGGGACCATCGGCCTGGGCCAGCTCACCACCATGGAGGGCCAGGCGAGCACCATCATGTCCACCGGAACGGTGATGCTGGGCGGTGTCGCGCTCAACGATTCCCCGGTGGGACTCGACGACGTCCGGCCGATCGCCCGCATGGCGGAGGAGTACGACGCGCTCGTCGTGCCCGCCGACTCCCCGTACGACACGCTCGACGAGCTGATCGCCGACTGGAAGAAGGACCCGAAGGCCTTCCCGTTCACGGGCGGCTCCGCCGGGTCGATCGACCACCTCATCATCGCGGACCTGGCCCTGCAGGCAGGGATCGATCCCGCGGACGTCACCTACATCCCCAAGACCTCCGGCGGCGAGGCGATCCAGACGATCTCCTCCGGCACCGCGAAGGCAGCGACCTCGGGCTTCACCGAGTTCGCCGACCAGGTCGAGGCCGGGCGCCTCAAGATCCTGGGCGTGGCGGCCCCCGAGCGGCTCGAGGGCATCGACGCCCCGACCTTCAAGGAGCAGGGCTACGACGTCGAACTGACGAACTGGCGCGGCATGGTGGCGCCTCCCGGCATCACCGACGAGGAGTTCGCCGAGCTGCAGGCCATCATCGCGG
Organism: Kocuria arenosa; assembly: GCF_042879215.1. Taxonomy (NCBI): domain Bacteria; kingdom Bacillati; phylum Actinomycetota; class Actinomycetes; order Micrococcales; family Micrococcaceae; genus Kocuria; species Kocuria arenosa. The sequence continues at coordinate 305,764 of NZ_JBHZTA010000003.1, forward strand.
AGACCGTGGAGACCCCGGAGTGGCGCGAGGCCCTCGAGCGCAACCAGTGGCAGGACGTCTACCTGACCGGGCCCGAGTTCGAGCAGTTCATCGAGGAAGACCGGGCCGAGATCGAGGCCCTCATCGAGGAGTTGGACCTGTGAGCACATCGTCTCCCACCACCCCGTCCGCCGAGCTCGCGGACGACGGCCACGGCGGAGCCTCCGGCAGCCGTGACGTGCAATCTCGCGGAGGAAGGATGCACGGGCGCAGCGGGCTGGTCGTGCCGCTGCTGATGGCGGCCTTCAGCACCTACCTGCTGATCGGCATCCTCACCATGGAGGTGCCCGAGGGCACCGACTTCCCGGGCCCGAAGTTCTTCCCCGGCATCCTCATGGTGGCCGGCTACGTCCTCGCCGCCCTGCTCGTGCTCCACTACCTGCGCTCCCCCGAGCACCCCGAGGAGCTCTCGGAGAGCACGTACCGCACGCACTCGGACTGGTCCGCGGTGATCTGGTCCGTGGCCGGGTTCCTGGTCTTCGCCCTCACCATCGAGTTCCTCGGCTGGATCCTGTCCGCCGCGCTGCTCTTCTGGGCCGTAGCCCGGGGCGTCGGCAGCCGCCGCCCCCTGTTCGACATCTCGCTCGCCCTGGTTCTCTCCAGCGCGATCTACCTGGCATTCTCCGTCGGCCTGGGCCTGAACCTCCCGTCCGGCATCCTGGGAGGCGGTTTCTGACATGGAAGCACTCGAACTGCTCGCCGGCGGCTTCGCCGGGGCGCTCACGCCCATGAACCTGCTGTGGGTCCTGATCGGCTGCCTTCTGGGCACCGCCGTGGGCGTGCTCCCGGGCCTGGGCTCCTCCATGGCGGTGGCCCTGCTGCTGCCCATGACCTTCGCCCTGGATCCCACCGCCGCCTTCATCATGTTCGCCGGCGTCTACTTCGGCGGCATGTTCGGCGACTCGACCATGGCCATCCTCATGAACACCCCCGGACAGGCCTCCGCGATCGCGTCGACCTTCGAGGGCCACAAGATGGCCAAGGACGGCCGGGCGCCCCAGGCGCTGGCCACCGCCGCAATCGGCGCGTTCATCGGCGGCATGGTCGCGGCCTGCGTCGTCGTCTTCCTCGCCCCGGCGCTGGCGGACTTCTCCGCGAACTTCGGTCCGGCCGAGTTCTTCGCCCTGGCGATCTTCGCCTTCATCGCCACGTCCTCGGTGGTCTCCGACTCCGCCGTCAAGGGCCTGGCGGCCCTCGTCCTGGGCCTGGGCTTCGCGACCGTGGGCATCGACTCCATCTCCGGCACCGAGCGCTTCAGCTTCGGGGTCCCGCAGATGTTCGACGGCATCTCCCTGGTCACCGTCACCGTGGCCATCCTGGCTCTGGGCGAGGTGTTCTTCGTGGCCTCCCGGATCCGCCGCGACCCCGCCGCCATGCAGATCTCCGCAGCGGGACGCCCGTTCCTGTCCCGCGCCGAGCTCAAGGAGGCCGCCCCGGCCTGGGCGCGCGGCACCGCGATCGGCCTGCCCTTCGGCGTCATCCCCGCCGGCGGCGCGGAGATCCCCACCTTCATCTCCTACGACGTCGAGCGGCGCATCGACCGCCGCCGCCCGAACCCCATGTTCGGCAAGGGCGCGATCCGCGGCCTGGCCGCCCCCGAGGCCGCCGGCAACGCCACCACCGGCACCGCCATGGGCGCGCTGCTGGCCCTGGGCCTGCCCGTCTCGGCCACCGCGGCGATCATGCTCGCGGCGTTCCAGCAGTACGGCCTGCAGCCGGGCCCGCTGCTGTTCGACCGTGCCCCCGAGCTGGTGTGGGCGCTGCTGGCCAGCTTCTTCATCGCGATGATCGTGCTGCTGATCATCAACCTGCCCTTCGCCCAGTACTGGGCCAAGCTGCTGCTGATCCCCAAGCCCTACCTCTACGGCGGGATCACGGTGTTCTGCGGCCTCGGTGTCTACGCGACCTCCGGGTCGGTGTTCGACCTGCTGCTGCTGCTGGGCATCGCCCTGGTCGGCTTCGCCATGCGCCGCCACGGCGTGCCCCTGGCCCCGCTGATGATCGGCATGGTCCTGGGGCCGCTGGCCGAGACCAGCATGCGCGACGCCCTGCTGTCCTCCAACGGCGACTACTCGGTCTTCGTGGCCGGTCCCATCCCGCTGGTGCTCTACGGCCTGCTGTTCATCGTGCTGGCGCTGACCGTCCGGTCCAAGATCGTCAACCGCGCCCGCCAGGACGTGTAGCCCCCGGTCCCACCGCGTGCCGCAGCGCCCCGCCCCGGGAGTCCCCGGGGCGGGGCGCCGCCGTTGCGGCGGTGACCACCTTCACGCGGGCCGCGACGGTCTCGAGCCGGCGACCTTCACCCGGGAACCACCGGAACGGTGCTCGGGACGCGGCGGGGTGGCAGGCCCCGGCGGACCCTCCCCGTGGTGGCCTCCGGTACTGGCCGGTCACGGTGATAATCACGACGGTCACGAAGGTCACGACGGTCACGACGGTCACGACGGTCACGACGGTCACGGCGGTCACGACGGTCACGGCGGTCACGGCGGTCACGGCGGTCACGGCGAAGAAGACCACGGACACGAGGACGCGGACGGCGGGACCGAAGTTGTTCTCCAGGGACCGGGCGACGGCGAACCGGACGAACCAGCAGACCGGGTCCGGGTGGTGCACCTCATGCCGTATCCTGTCGATAACCAACAACGGATCGTCCTCGCCGGCCTGTCCATCGCTCCGCGGAGCCCTGCTGCTGTGTCCAGGACGTTGAGACACGTCCGCACGGCGCGCCGGCCGGGGCTGGACACGGGGCGGACAGGAAGGGCGGATGGAGCGACGTCACGCGTGGGTCGACGACCTCCAGCCCGCGGAGCTCTCGCGCTCCACGCTCAAGGACTCGACCGAGGCCCTGATCCGCCGCGCACTGCTCAGCGGGGCCATGAAGCCCGGCGAGATCTACTCCGCCAACGCCCTCGCCGCCCGTCTCGGGGTGTCCAACAGTCCCGCCCGGGAGGCCATGATGTCCCTGGCCAACAAGGGGCTGCTCGAGCTCGTGCGCAACCGGGGCTTCCGGGTGGTGGAGCTCTCGGACCGCGACAAGCAGGAGGTCTACGACCTCCGCCGCCTCATCGAGGTGGAGGCGGTGCGCCGCGTGGCCGGGGCCGGCGTCACGGCCGAGCAGGCCGCGCTGCTGTGGACGCTGACAAAGACAACCGTGGACGCCGCCGCTGCGGACGGCATGCCGGAGTACCTCGAGGCCGACCAGCGTTTCCACGTCGCGCTCGTGGACATGCTGGGCAACAGCCGGTGGACGGCGATCGTGGAGAATCTGCGGGACCAGTCCCGCATCAACGGCTCCTACCACCTGCAGGAGCGGGGGCTGGTCCGGAGCAGCGCCGCGGAGCACCGGGGCATCACCGAGGCCGTCGTCGCCGGGGACCCGGAGCTCGCGGCGCAGCGGATGGTCCGCCACCTGGACTACGCCCGCCCCTGAGCCGGGGCGCGCGGACGGCATGCGGCTGCGCCCCTTCCCTCCCCTCGCCCGCAACGGGTCCTGCCACCCCTTGACGCCATCGGAGCTGTCGCCCCACTATAAGTTATCGATAACTCATAAGTCGCTGAGGGTTGCCGACGGACTCCGTTCCGAGCGGGCGGGCAGAAGGAGGAGGTGTCCGTGCCGGACCAGATCGTCGGGCTCGACCCGACCTACGCCACCGCCCAGCCCCCGGCGGCCGATGTCGTCGTCGTCGGCGGCGGGATCATGGGCCTCAGCACGGCCTGGCACCTCGCCGCGCAGGGGGTGCGCAACATCGTGGTGCTGGAGCGCGCCGACCTCGGCAGCGGGTCCTCCGCCAAGCCCCTCGGCGGGGTACGGGCGAACTTCTCCGACCCCGGCAACATCGAGCTCGGCCGGCGCTCCCTGGAGGCCTTCCGGCGGTTCCCCTGCCAGTTCGGGGTGGACATCGGGTTCCAGCAGGTCGGTTATCTCTTCCTGTGCCGCTCGGACGCCGAGGTGGAGGACCTGGAGCGAGCCACCGGGATCCAGAACGGCCTGGGGGTCGACAGCCGCATGGTGTCCCCCCAAGAGGCTGGCGAGATCAATCCGCTGCTCGACCCGGCGGCCCTGACCGGGGCCTCGTTCTCCCCCGGCGACGGGTTCGCCGCCCCCTCCGCGGTGATCGCCGGCTACGCCGCCGCGGCGCTCGAGCTCGGCGTGACGATCCTCGACCGCACCGAGGTGCTGGACGTCCAGCGCGGCACCGGCGCGATCGAGTCGGTGACCACCCAGCGCGGCACCATCCGCACGAACGCGGTCGTGTGCTGCGCCGGGGCCTGGAGCGCCCGGATCGGGGCCATGGTCGGCGTGGACCTGCCGGTGACCCCCGTCCGGCGGCTCATCGGCCTCACCCGGCAGCGCTCCCTGCCCTATCCCCGGGTGCCCTTCACCCTGGACCTCTCGACCACCTTCTACCACCACAACTACCGCAACGGCCTGCTGCTGGGCATCTCCCACCAGCAGGAGCCGGGGTTCTGCCGCGAGTTCGACCACGACTGGCTGCCCGAGCTCAACGCCGCGGCCGCCGTCTGCACCCCCCAGCTCGAGCACCCCGACCTCGAGGGCGGCTGGGCCGGCCTCTACGAGAACACCCCCGACCGCAACGCGCTCATCGGCGAGGCCGGGGAGCTGCCCGGCTTCTTCTACGCCACCGGGTTCTCCGGGCACGGCTTCCTCCAGGGCCCGGCCGTGGGAGAGCTGGTCGCCGACCTCTACCTGGACCGGCCCTCCTTCCTGGACGCCGGCCGCTTCTCCGCCGACCGCTTCTCCCGGACCGCCTCGGTCCTGCACGAGGTGAACATCATCTGAGCACCCGCCCCGATCCCGCGCCGCGCCCGGCGCCGCTCCCCGCACCGCTCCCCGCACCGCTTCCTGCACCGCTTCCCGCGCCGTTTCCCGCGCACCGAGAGGACGACCCGTCATGACATTCCAGCCGCTCTGGCAGCTGAGGGCCCAGTTCGCCCGCCGGCTGTCCCGGATGTACGGCGCGGAGGTGCCGGCCTACAACACCCTGGTCGACGTCTCCACCGCCGTGAACGAGGACTTCCTGGCCCGCCACGGCGCCGACGCCGAGCGCCTGGGCAGCATCGGCCGCGTCACCGCGGAGCGCCACGGCGCGATCCGCGTCGGCTCGCCGGGGGAGATGGCCCAGGTGGCGCGGATCTTCGCCGCGTTCGGGATGCACCCGGTGGGCTTCTACGACCTGCGCGACGCCTCCGCGTCCTCCGTGCCGGTCGTCTCCACGGCCTTCCGCCCCGTCGACCCCGAGGAGCTGGCCCGCAACCCCTTCCGGGTCTTCACCTCGATGCTCGCCGCCGACGACCCCCGGTTCTTCGGCGAGGACCTGCAGGAGCGGCTGTGGGACGTCATCGACCACCGCACCCTGTTCCCGGAGGAGCTGCTCGAGCTGGCGGACCGGTCGGCCGCCGACGGCGGCCTGGACGCCGAGGACGCCGAACGGCTGCTCCGCCTGGCCACCCGGTGCTTCGAGCTCTCCGACGAGCCGGTGGACCACGCCTGGTACCGGGAGCTCGAGGCCGTGTCCGCGGTGGCCTCCGACATCGGCGGGGTGACCACGACCCACATCAACCACCTCACCCCCCGCGTGCTCGACATCGACGACCTCTACGCGCGCATGGAGGCGCTGGGGATCACCATGATCGACGAGATCCAGGGGCCTCCGCGGTGGGACGGCCCGGACGTCCTCCTGCGGCAGACCTCGTTCCGCGCGCTCGCGGAGGACCGGGTGTTCCGCTTCGAGGACGGCACCGTGGGCCCCGGTGCGCTGCGGGTGCGCTTCGGCGAGGTGGAGCAGCGCGGCATCGCGCTCACCCCCGCGGGACGGGACCTCTACGACCGGATGGTCGCTGAGACCGACCGGCGGCTGGCCGACGGACAGGGCAACGGGGTCCGGGTCGACGTGGCCCGCACCGTGTGGGAGGGGGACCTCCCCCGCACCGAGCAGGAGCTGGCCCTGCGGGGCCTGGCCTACTTCACCTACTCCCTCGACGAGGACGCCCTCGGCCGCCGGGAGGCCCCCCTCACCGGCGCGGACCTCGAGCTCGGGGCGCTGATCGAGTCGGGCGTGGTGGTCCCGCAGCCCATCGTCTACGAGGACTTCCTCCCCCGCTCCGCGGCCGGGATCTTCCAGTCCAACCTCACCGACGAGGGCTCGCGCGACGACGCCCAGGCCGGCACCGACTACGACATCACCGTGCTGTCCCAGGTCGTGGGTCGCACGGTGATCGACCCCTACGAGCTGTACCAGCGCCAGCAGGACGCGTCGCTGGCCCGGCTGCGCGAGCGGCTCGGCGCCGTCGTCGCCGTCTGAGCCCCGTCACCGACAGCCACCGACCCACCCCACCGGACCTCACCAGACCACCAGGAGAAGCACCATGTCCCAGACCTTGCAGAACACCGCCCTGACCGCCGACGTCCACCGCGCCCTCCGGGCGTGCGGGGTCGACGTCGACGGGCTCACCGGCGGGCTCGAGGCCCGCAGCCCCCTGACCGGGGAGGTGCTGGCGGGCCTGCCCCTGGCCTCCGCGGCGGACGTCACCGCGGCCGTCGACCGGGCCGCCGAGGCGTTCCCCGCCTGGCGCGACGTCCCGGCGCCGGTGCGCGGGAACGTGGTCAAGCGCTGGGGCGAGCTGCTCACCGAGCACAAGGAGGACCTCGCCGTGCTCGTGCAGGCCGAGGCCGGCAAGATCACCTCCGAGGCCCTCGGCGAGGTCCAGGAGATGATCGACATCTGCGACTTCGCCGTCGGCCAGTCCCGCATGCTCTACGGCCGGACCATGCCCTCCGAGCGTCCCGGGCACCGGCTCATGGAGACCTGGCACCCACTGGGCGTCGTGGGCGTCATCTCGGCCTTCAACTTCCCCGTGGCCGTCTACTCCTGGAACACCGCCCTCGCCCTGGTCTGCGGCGACACCGTCGTGTGGAAGCCCTCGGAGACGGTCGCGCTCAGCGCGATGGGCTCCCACGCGCTCCTGGGGCGCGCGGTGCGCGACTGCGGTGCCCCCGCCGAGATCCACCAGCTGGTCCTGGCCGACCGCGAGGGCGGCCAGAGCCTCGTGGACGACGCCCGGGTCGCCCTGGTCTCGGCCACCGGTTCGGTGCGGATGGGCCGCGAGGTGGCCCCGCGCGTGGCCGCCCGGTTCGGCCGCTGCCTGCTCGAGCTGGGCGGGAACAACGCCGCGGTCGTCGCGCCCAGCGCCGACCTCGACCTCGCCCTGCGGGGGATCGTGTTCTCCGCCGTGGGCACGGCGGGCCAGCGCTGCACCACCATGCGGCGCCTCATCGTGCACGAGTCCGTGGTGGACGTCCTCACCGAGAAGCTGGTCCAGGCCTACGGCACCCTCAGCATCGGCGACCCACGAGAGGCTTCCACCCTGGTCGGACCGCTCATCGACGAGAACAGCTACGAGGCCATGCAACGGGCCCTCCGCTCCGCCGAGGCGCAGGGCGGCACCGTCCTGACCGGCGGTGAGCGGGTGCTGGCCGAGGAGCGGCCGGAGGCCTTCTACGTCCGGCCGGCCGTGGTGCGGATGCCGGCGCAGACCGCGGTGGTGCAGGAGGAGACCTTCGCCCCGATCCTCTACGTGCTCACCTACTCGGAGTTCACCGAGGCGATCGAGCTGCAGAACGGCGTGCCGCAGGGCCTGTCCTCCGCGGTCTTCACCAACGACCAGCTGGAGGCCGAGCGGTTCCTCTCCTCGGCCGGCTCCGACTGCGGGATCGCCAACGTCAACATCGGCACCTCCGGCGCGGAGATCGGCGGGGCCTTCGGCGGCGAGAAGGAGACCGGCGGCGGCCGGGAGTCCGGCTCCGACTCCTGGAAGGCCTACATGCGCCAGGCCACCAACACCGTCAACTACTCCGGGGGGCTGCCGCTCGCCCAGGGCGTCAAGTTCCTCTGACCCCGTCCCCCGCGCCCGGCGACCCCGCAACGGCCTGCCGGGCGCGGGCCTTCCCGCCCCGTCCCCGAGCGCTGGAAGCATCCCCGTGACCAGCCTCTTCGACCTCATGCCCCGGGCCACCGGTGCGGCGGGCTCCGCCCGGCGCCGCGCGTGGGCGGACCAGGTCCGGGAGGATGGGAGGACGCCCCGCGTCGTGATCTCACGTTTCCGGGGGCGCAGCCGTCTACGGGGTGATGGAGACGAAAGAGCCTTTCGAGACGCTGGTGAGCCGGCACGGCCCCGTGGTGTGGCGGGTCTGCTGGGCCGTGCTGAGCACCCACGCCGACGCCGAGGACGCGTGGTCGGAGACGTTCCTGGCCGCCCTGCGGGCTTACCCGGACCTGCCGGCCACGGCGAACGTGCAGGCGTGGCTGGTGACGATCGCCCACCGCAAGGCGGTCGACGTCGTCCGGGCGCGGTCCCGGGCGGCGGTGCCCGTGGCCTCGCTCCCCGAACCACCGGCCCACCGGGACGTGCCGCGCGAGCACGACTCCCCGCTCTGGGCTGCCGTGGCCGCCCTGCCGCCCAGGCAGCGGCACGCCGTGGTCTACCGCTATCTGGGCGGACTGCCCTACCGGCAGATCGCCGAGCTGCTGGGCGGCACCCCGGAGGCCGCCCGCCGGGCCGCCGCCGACGGCGTGGCCACCCTCCGCAGGACACTCGCCACGGCCGTCCCCACGCCCCTTGCCGAGACCCTCGCAGAGCCCGACCGGACAGGACAGGACCGATGACCACCCATCCCTTCAGCACGCCCTCGAACTCACCCCTGCACGACCTCCGCGCCGACCTCGTGCCGGAGACCGTCCTGCGAGGCCTGCACCGCCGCCTGGAGCACGGTGCCGCCGCGGCGGGTCTGCTCGACGTCGCGTACACGACCGTCAGCACCCCGGTGGGAGTGCTGCTGCTGGCCGCCACGGAGGAGGGCCTGGTGCGGGTCGCCTACGCCCGGGAGGACCACGAGGTGGTCCTGCAGGACCTCGCGCGCCGGATCAGCCCGCGGGTGCTGCGCGCCCCGGCCCGCCTGGCTCCGGCGGTGCGGCAGCTCGAGGAGTACTTCGCCGGGACCCGCACCCGCTTCGAGCTCCCGCTGGACCGGTCGCTCTCGCACGGGTTCCGGCGCCTGGTCCAGGAGCACCTGCCCGAGATCGGCTACGGCCGCACGGAGAGCTACGGCGCGGTGGCCCGGTCGGTCGGGCGCCCGCAGGCCGTGCGGGCGGTGGGCACGGCGTGCGCCACCAACCCGCTGCCGGTGGTCGTGCCGTGCCACCGCGTGCTGCGCAGCGATGGCGGACTGGGCGGATACGTCGGCGGCCTCGAGGCCAAGACGGCGCTGCTCGAGCTGGAGGCGGCGGCCTGAGAGCGCACGGCGCAGGCCCCGCGGCTCCGGGGACGCGCAGTCAGGGACATGCGAGCCAGGAGTAGGCCCCTGCCTCAGGGGTACGCGCCTCAGCGGCCCGGAGCGCAGAGGCGGGGCGCGACGTCCACGTGCCGGATGGCGCGGGTTAAACACAGACGTTACGGAGGAGAAACCACTGCGCCGCACCCCGCGGACATGCTTTACCTGTCAGATGACAGGAACTCCGCTCGTGCGGAGCCCAGGCGGGGAGAAGCACATGATCATTCTCGGGGTCGGCATCACCGTGCTGGCGGTGCTCATCATCGGCGTGCTCATGGCGCGCAAGGTGGACGGCGACAGCACCAACTATCTCGTGGCCGGCCGGCAGCTGGGGATGCCGCTGGTCGCGGTGTCCCTGACCGCGGCGGCCGTGGACTCGAACGCCACCGTGGGCAACACGGACCTCACCTCGGGCTACGGCTTCTGGGCCGGCGCCTCCCTGGCCCTCGGCCTGGCGGTGTGCCTGCTCCTGGCCGGGCTCTTCCTGGCCAAGCCCATGAACAGGCTGCGCCTGTTGACCCTCGGCGACTTCTTCCGGATCCGGTACGGCCGGACCACCGAGACGCTCGCCTCCGTGATCATGATCTTCGCCTTCACCTTCCTGCTGGCCGGCAACCTGGTGGCGTGCGGGTTCCTGCTGGAGTACTTCGCCAACGTCCCGTACTCGATCGGGGTGGTCGTGGCCAGCACCCTGGTGCTCAGCTACACCCTGGCCGGCGGGCTGTTCTCCGACGCCTACACGGCGGTGCTGCAGACCGTGATCACCGTGGTGGCCGCCGTGGCGCTCATCGCATGGGTCGCCCTGACCTACGGCATCGTCATCCCGGAGGGCATGGGCCCGTTCGACCTCGAGCAGCTCACCAGCTCGGAGGCCGGCGCCCCGATCAACTGGGCCACGCTCATCGCCCTCGGCATCGGCGACCTCGTGGCGATCGACTTCATGCAGCGGATCTTCGGCGCGAAGAGCCCCAAGGTGGCCCAGCGCTCGTGCTTCGTGGCCGCCGGCACCACCGCGGTCATCGGTACGATCTTCGCCCTCGTTGCCCTCACCGCCTCCTCCGTGCTGGGGCTCTCAGCGGAGAACGGCCCGATCCTCTACACGCTGCTGGGCGAGTACGCTCCTCCGCTGCTGGCCGTGCTCGTGCTCTCCGGCATCGTGGCCGCGTCCTTCTCCACGGCCTCCGGGGCCATCCTGGCCACCTCCGCCGTGACCGTGCGCAACGTCTTCAACGTCCGCCGCACCGAGATCTCCGGCGCCCACGACCCCCTGCTGCGCTGGACGCGCCTGGCCATGCTGCCGGTGGTGGTCATCGGGATCCTGCTGGCCGTGCGGGTCAGCCAGACCGGGATCCTGCTGACCCTGGCCTTCGATCTCATGCTCGCGAGCCTGTCCGCCTCGTTCATCCTGGGCACCTTCTGGCGGCGTCCCGGCGCCCGGGCCGCCCTGGCCGCGGCGCTCGTGGGCCTGACCAGCCGGCTGGTGTTCCTCGTGCTGACGCCCACGATCTACGGCGCCCCCAACGACCTCTTCCACATCGAGAACACCCTCGTCACGAGTGCCTTCGACGGCTGGGCCACCCTCGTGGCGGGCGCCCTCGGCTGGCTCACCTACGTCCTGGTCGGCCTCACCGCGGCCCGCGCCCAGGCCGAGACGGACACCCAGCGGCTCGAGCTGTACCGGCTCTACCGCGAGCAGACCCCCTCCGGGCTCACGCCCCGGGCCCACACGGCCCCGGCCCCCGCGCAACCGGCCGAGCCGCCGGTCCCGGCCGGGGTCTGAGCTCCGACACGAACCCACCACGGCCCGACCCCGGTCGACCGGCGTCCGGCGCCCGGCGTCCGAGATCAGCCGCAGCCACCGACCGCACGGCCGGGTACGCGCCTCAACCGCCGAGAGCTCAGAGGCGCGGCATGACGTCCGCGTGCCGAGTGGCGTGGTCGTAGGCGCGGGCGGTCCGGAGCAGCTCGACGTCGCGCCCGTGCGCGGCGACGAGCTGCAGCCCCACGGGCAGACCACCGGGGCTGAAGCCGCCCGGCACCGAGACGGCCGGGCACCCGGTGGCCGAGATCAGGCTCGCCGAGCGCATCCACTCGACATATGTCTGCATCGGCATACCCGCGACCGTGCGGGGCCAGCGCTCCTCGGAGGGGAACGGCAGGACCTGGGAGGTGGGCGTCAGCAGCACGTCCCACCGGTCGAAGAACGCGCGCACCGCCTCGTGCAGGCGGGTGCGCGCCAGGGCGGCGTCCATGAGCTGCTCGGCGGTCAGCGCCAGCCCCTTCTCGACGTTCCAGACGATCTCCGGCTTCACGAGCTCGCGGTGCTCGGCGACCACCGTGCGCAGGTTGACGGCCATGTCGAAGGCCCGGGTCACGTCGAACACCTCGTCGGCGTCGCGCAGGTCCGGGACGGCCTCCTCGACCACGGCGCCCAGCTCCTCGAGCACCCGCGCCTGGGCGAGAAGCACCGCGACGATCTCCGGCTCCACCGGGACGCCGAGGCCGAGGTTCGTGCTCAGCCCGATCCGGACGCCGGCGAGGGGGCGGGTCCCGGGGTCGGGCGGGTCCTCTGCCGCGAGCGCCCGGAACCCCGTCCGCGGCGCCGGGCAGTCGAGGGGGATCCGCGGATCGGGGCCGGCCAGCACGGACATGGCCAGGGCGATGTCGTCCACGCTGCGGGCGAGCGGACCGGAGCGGCCCAGCCACGCCCAGGCGTTGCCGGCGGGCGCCGAGGGCACGACCCCGGCGGAGGGCCGGAACCCGGCGATGTTGCAGAACGCGGCCGGGTTGCGCAGGGACCCGCCCATGTCGGAGCCGTCGCCCAGGGGCTGGATCCGGGATGCGATCGCCGCGGCCGCCCCGCCGCTGGACCCGCCCGCGCTGCGGTCGAGCGCCCAGGGGTTGTTCGTGGTGCCGAAGATCTCGTTGAAGCTGTGGGAGCCCGCGGCGAACTCGGGCACGTTGTTCTTCCCGGTGCTGATCACCCCGGCCGCCGTGAACCGCGCGACGATCAGGTCGTCGTGATCCGGGACGTGCTCCGCGAACACCGGGGAGCCGGAGGTGGTGCGGATCCCGGCGGTGGCGTGGGTGTCCTTGTGCGTCATCGGCACCCCGTGCAGGGGCGGCAGCTCGTCCGCGGGCGTGACGGCGGTGAGCTCGTCGGCGCGGGCGGCGGCCTCGTACGCCTGCTCCCGGACCTGCGTGACCACGGCGTTGACGGCGGGGTTCACGGCGTCGATCCGTGCGAAGTGCGCGTCGAGCACCTCCCGCGCGTTGACCGTGCGCGCCCGGACGGCCGCGGCGAGGTCCCGGGCGGAGAGCTGGAGCGGCTCCGCTGTGCCTGCGCCCCCCGTCATCGGGTGCCCACGCGGGAGAGGATCGCGCTGATCGCGGCCGTGACCCCGGTGCTCAGCGTGGGTTCCACGACGGGGGCGAAGAACGGCGAGTGGTTGGTCGGCACCGGTGCGTCGCCGTCGACCGCCTCGTCGGACATCCCGCCGAAGAACCAGTAGACACCGGGCACCCCCAGGGCATCGGGCAGGTGCCCGAAGTCCTCGCTGCCCATCTGCGCGGGGCGGTCCAGCACGTTCTCCCCGCCGAGGGCCGCGCCGAGGACGGTGCGGAGGGAGTCCGTCTCGCCCGGGTCGTTGACGAGCAGCGGAAAGGTGTAGATCTCGTCGATCCGGGGCTCTGGGGCCCCGGAGGTGACGGCCTCCCCGCGGATGACCCGCCGGAGCGCGGCCAGCACCTGCTCCCGGACGTCGGCGTCCAGGTTGCGCACGTTGACGGTGAACTCCGCGACCGCCGGGATGATGTTCTCCTTGAGCCCGGCGTGGAAGCTGGCGATGGTGACCACCGCCGCCTGCTGGGCGGGGATCTCGCGGGAGACGATGCTCTGGATCCGCACCACCATGTGAGCGGCGAGCACCACCGGATCGATCGTGTCCTCGGGGCGGGAACCGTGGCCGCCCCGGCCGTGGACCGTGACCTTCCAGCTGTCGGCCATCGCCATGGCCGGGCCGCTGGTGAGTTCGACCTGACCGGCACGCCCGGGCCAGACGTGCTGGCCGTAGACGATCTCGGGGCGGGGAGCGCGGTCCCACAGGCCGTCCTGCAGCATCGCCATCGCGCCCTCGGCGGTCTCCTCGCCCGGCTGGAACAGGAAGACCACGGTTCCGGCCCAGGCGTCGCGGTTCCCGGCCAGCAGGGTGGCCGCCCCGACGGCGCTCGTGATGTGGGTGTCGTGCCCGCACGCGTGCATGATGGGGACCTCGGTCCCGTCCGGCAGCACTCCCCGGGCGGTCGAGGCGTAGTCCAGGCCGGTGTCCTCCGCCACGGGCAGGGCGTCGGTGTCCGCCCGGAAGCCGACCACCGGTCCGTCGCCGTTGCGCAGCACGGCCACCACCCCCGTGCCGCCGCAGACGAAGGTCTCGCAGCCCAGTTCGTCCATCCTCTCCCGGATCAGTGCGGCGGTCGCGTGCTCCTGCATCGACAGCTCGGGCGCGCCGTGCAGGTGGCGGTACAGGGTGTGCAGGTCCTCGCGCAGCTCGGTGGAGATCTCGGGCAGCGTGCCAGGTGAGACGGTCATGGTGTCCTCTCGGGGATGGTCGGGGTGATGTGTCGGGGAGAACGTTCCGGCGCCTGTGCAGCGGCGCGTGACGGTCCGGTGCGACGGTCCGCGGCGCTACTGCTCCTCGCCGGGGCCGGTGCGCTCCGCCCGCCGGTTGCGGAGCACCCACGCCAGGACCATGGTGGCCAGGACCACCACCGCCGTGGCGAAGTTGCGGAACGTGGTGCCCAGGACGGGCACCAGCAGCAGCTGGACGACCGCGCCCACGGCGAGTGCGATGAGGAGGATCCGCGGCTGCTTCACGTAGGCGGCGAGCTGCACGATCACGGCGCCGATGATGGCCGGGAAGATGTAGAGCCGGGCCACCTCGACGACGGATTCCGGCACCACGCTGACCAGCCAGGTGCCGAGGATGCCGACGAAGAGCAGCAGGGAGAAGATGTGCACGACGGCCGCGCCGCAGATGGCCATGACGGCCGCCAGCTCCGCTCGGCGGGTTCCGGGCTTCGCGCCGATGGCCGCCTGGGCCACGATCGCGGAGGGCAGCAGCTTGTTCGCGATGTTCCCGATCATGAAGGCCTGGTACATCGCGGCGGGCCCCAGCACGGGGTAGTAGGTGATGGGCTCGACGACGGCGAGGATCGCGAAGACCGCCGCGACCGCCAGGAAGGCGGTCACGACGTCGGACAGAGGGATGTCCAGATCGGAGAAGAGCAGCAGATACACCGGGCCGGCGTAGGAGAACAGCAGGCCCAGGACCATGGTGAGCCGTCCCCAGCGGGACGTGGTGCGGTCGTAGACGGCGTAGGCGGTGGCTGACGTGCCGGTCGGTGAGGCCATGACGACTCCTTCGGGTTCTCGGGGCGGTCAGGCCGTGGGGCCCATGCCGGCGCCGTGGGCGAAGTAGGCGACGACCAGGCCGATGATGATCGAGAAGCCGAGCCCCCACTCCCGCAGCCACGGCGCCCCGAGGGCCCGCGCGAGCAGCAGGCACACGGCCATCACGATGGCGGAGACCACGACCGTCAGAATGTGCACGGAGCCCTTGGGGAGCTCGGCGATGCCCAGGGAGGCGAAGGCGGCCAGCAGCGCGGCCGAGGGGACGATCGCCATCAGCGCGGGGTTCACCGACCGGAGCTTGACGTCCCCTCTCTTCAGCAGGGGCGTCAGGATCAGCGTCGACAGCATCCACAGACCGCCGGAGAGGCTCATGGCCAGGAAGGCCACGGTGAAGACGTCCGGCGTCCAGCCCGCCCCGCCCAGTTCGGCGTCCAGGGTCCCGGCGGCGAGGTTGGCCGAGGAGGTCTCGGTCGCGGCCGAGCCGACCAGTCCGATGCGCACGAGCACGGCCGGGGCTCCGAACAGCGGCAGCAGGGCGACCGCGACGACCACCACGGCGAGGGAGGGGCCGATCGCGGCGACGCCGCCCGAGCGGAAGGACTGGCGCAGGTCCTGTGCGGTGAAGCCCACGTCGGGGCCTACGAGCCGGGCGGCGCGCACGTAGATGACGGTCTGCAGGATGATCACGGCGAAGACCGCCAGGGCGCAGAACCACAGGAAGGGCGTGTTGACGTAGTCGGACAGCGTGTTCATGGGGAGCCTCCGCTCGAGGAGTGTCGTGCTCGGGTCGTGGCCGTCCGGACGCCCCGGCGGCCGGAGATCACAGCGGCGCGGTGTCCAGGGAACGGAGGGTCTCGCCGAGGACGTGGACGCCCCGGCCGATCTCCAGGGGGTCGGTCCACTCCTCGGGGCAGTGGCTCCGGCCGCCGCGGGAGGGGACGAAGATCATCGCCATCGGCGCCAGGGCCGCCATGTGCACGGCGTCGTGCGTGGCGCCGCTGGGGATCGCCCGCCAGGAGTACCCGAGCCGGTCGGCCGTCGCGGCGACCACGTCGTGGGCGCGCGGATGGGTGTCGACGACGTGGTTGTCCGTCGTCCAGTCGAACTCGACGTCGACGCCGTAGCGGCGGGACGCGGCGAGAACGGACTCCCCCAGTTTCCGACGGGCCCCGGACAGCCACGACCGGTCGATGCTCCGCAGCTCGCCCCGCAGGTCGACCGCGCTGGGGACCACGTTGGGGGACGGCGAGAGATTGTCGGCGTGGGTGGCGGTCGCCACCCCGTTGCCGGGGGCCCCGCAGCCCTCGCGGCGCACCGCCAGGACGGCCTCGGCGGCGGCCACCATGGCATCCTGCCGGTCGGCGACGGGCCGGGTGCCGGCGTGGTCCTCCCGGCCGGCGAAGTGGGCCACGAAACGTTCGATGCCGCAGACGGAGGTCACCACGCCGATCTGCTCCCCGCCCCGCTCGAGCGCCGGACCCTGCTCGATGTGGAGCTCCACGAAGGCGTGCAGCGGGCCCGGACCGGGAGGGGACGACTGCAGCACGGCGGATGGGTCGAGGCCGAAGTCCTCGTAGGCCGCGGCCAGGGTCTTCCCGGCCCCGTTCCTGCGGGCGAGGTCGGCGGCCGTCATCTCCCGGGCCATGGACCGGCTGCCCAGGCAGCTGAGGCCGAAGTCGTTGGGCTCCTCGCCGAGGAAGTCGACGACCAGGAGGTCCCGGGTCAGCGGGGAGCCCGAGGCGCGGATGCTCCGGGCGACCTCGATGGCCGCCAGCACGCCGACGACTCCGTCGAAGCGCCCTCCGCCGTCGACAGTGTCCGAGTGGGACCCGGTCATCAGCGCGGGCGCGGCGGGCCGGGCACCGGCGAGCCGGCCGACAAGGTTCCCGGCGACGTCCCGGCGCACCTCCAGACCGGCGTCCTTCATCCGCGCGGCGACCCACTCCCGGGACTCCCGGTAGGGATCGCTGAAGACCTGGCGCGTCCACCCCCGGCGGTCGTCCCGGCGCAGCCGGGACAGCTGACCGACCTGCTCCTCGACCCGCTGGCTCGTCTCCTCCAGATCGAACTGCATCGAGCACGTCCTTCCTGCTGAGCCGTCGGGTCCTGCGCCGCTCGCACGGCCGGGAACCGGCGCCGGGGCGCGACGGACGTCCTGGTCAGTCATGCCGCACGTTACCCACTCCGGGGCCGTCCGGCCAGGGCTCGGCCCCCGGTCCGCTCAGGCCGCGGCCGCCCGGTAGGCGGCCCAGCCGCCGTGGACCGTGATGTCCTCGGCGCCGACGAGCGCCCACGGCTCCACCAGGAACCCGGGCAGCTCCCGGCCGTCGGCGAGCTCGACCCTGCCGATGGCCATGGGCGCGGGCAGCCCGGCGACGAACGTGCCGAACGCGGCGGCGTCCAGCGCCCAGACCTCCACGGCCAGGGCCGCCCCGCGGCCCGGGGCGCGCACCACCCCTGGCTTGGCGGGCGCGGTGTCCAGGGCGAACATCCGGTACGCGGCGGCCGTGGTCGTGGCCTCCACGAAACGGGCGGCCAGGTCGAGCAGCTGCGGGTTGAGCGGCTGGCCGCGCAGGTGGGCTCCCGCGACCACGAGCAGCACCTCCACGGCGCCGGGCGCAGCGGAGGCAGAGGCAGCGGTGGAGGACACGGCCATCGCGGGCGCACCCGACGAGGACACCGAGGACGCGGGATCAGCGGCCACCGAAGCCCCCCTCCCGGGCCACGTCCACGAGCCGGTCGTCCTGGAACGTGTCCCCGACGAGCTGCACGCCGAAGGGCAGGCCGTCCACCCGGCCGGCGGGGACCGCGAGCGCGGAGAGGTCGAGCAGGTTCACGAAGTTGGTGAACCGGCCCATCCGGCTGTTGGCGCCCACGGGATCGGCCGCGACCTCCGCCAGGGTGGGGTGGCAGGTGGTGGTGGGCAGCACGAGGGCGTCGAGCGCCCCGAACACCTGCCGGGCCCGGCGGGCGCAGCCGTCGAGGTACTCCTGGTCGGCGAAGACCCGGTGGGCGGGGATGTCCCGGGCGCCGGTGATGATGCGCCCGACCGTGGGGTCCACGTCGGCGGGGTGGGCGTCCACGAACGAGCCCACGGCCGTCCAGCGCTCGGCGACGAACGCGCCGTCGTAGAGCAGCGTCGCGGCCGCGAGGAACGGCTCGATGTCCACCGGCACGGTCCGGAAGCCGCGCTCCCCGAGCTGCCGGACGGCGGCGGCATAGGCCTCGGCCCAGCCGGGGGCGAGCTCCCCGAGCTGCTCGGGTTCGGCGAACCCGACGACGCGGTCCAGCCGGGCCGGTCGCAGCGCGGCGGGCGGGCGGGAGCGGGCGTCGCCGTCGTCGGCCCCGGCCATGACGTCCGCCGCGAGGCGGGCGAGGCGCAGCTCCCGGGCCATGGTGGTCACCACGTCCTGGCTCCGGCACGCGGGCACCACCCCGGTGGAGGGCACGACGCCCTTGGTGGGCTTCACCCCGTACAGCCCGTGCAGGGCCGCGGGCACCCGCCCGGAGCCGGCGGTGTCCGTGCCCAGGGCGAAGTCCGCGAACCCGAGGGCCACGGCCACCCCGGAGCCGCTGGAGGACCCCCCGGAGATCCGGGCGGGGTCCTCCGCGTGCCGGACCGCCCCGTACGGGCTGCGGGTGCCGACCAGGCCGGTGGCGAACTGGTCGAGGTTGGTGCTGCCCAGCACCACCGCGCCCGCCTCCTTCAACCGGCGGACCACCACCGCGTCGCACTCCGGCTCGTAGCCGAAGGCGGGGCACGCCGCCGTGGTCGGCAGACCGGCCACGTCGATGTTGTTCTTCACCGCGAACAGGGTCCCGGCCAGCGGCAGGTGCTCACCGGCGGCACGGGCGGCCAGGGCCCGGGCGACGTCCTCGGCCACGTCCCGCTGGCAGCGCAGGCCGATCCACACCTCCGGTCGGCTCGCCTCCTCGACCAGGCGGTAGCGCCGCGCCACGAGCTCGCGGGCTGTGCGCTCGGCCGCGTGCGGGGAGCCGGCCGGGGGTGCTGCGGTCTCTGCTGTCGTCGTCATGCGTGTTCTCCTCGTGCTGATGGGGTCCGGGCCACGGCTCGGACCGTCTCGGTGGCGGGTGCAGGGGTGGCCGGGTCGGCCGTGCGGACGACGGCCAGGACGGCGCCCGGGCCCACGTGCGCCCCGGGCTCGACGACGATGCTGTGCACCACGCCGTCCGTGGGGGCCGTCACGGGGGCCTCCATCTTCATGGCCTCGACCGCCATCAGGGTCTGGCCCTCCCGCACCCGGTCGCCCACCCGGACGTCCACCCGGAAGACGTTGGCGGCGAACTGCGCCTCGACGCCCTCGCACCCGTGCGGGATCTGCACGGCGACGTCGTCCTCCACGGCCACCTCGGCGAGCGCGGCCACGCGCTCGAACTCGCCCGCTTCCTCCCACGCCTGGCGCTCGTCGTCGAAGGCCGCCTTCCGGCGGGCCTCGAAGGCGTCGATGCCCTCCCGGTGCTCGGCGAGGAAGGCCTCGTGATCGGCCATGGAGAACTCGCCCTCCTCGATCCGCAGGGGGAGCCGGCCCACGGCCATGTCCGCGCGCATCTCCGCCAGCTCCTCGGAGGAGACCGGGTACCACTTGATCCGGTCGAAGAACCGGAGCAGCCAGGGGGTGCCCTCCTCGTAGGGCCCGCGCTGCCGGTGGGTGGACCACACTTGGGTGGTCCGGCCCACGAACTGGTAGCCGCCGGGGCCCTCCATGCCGTAGATGCACAGGTACGCCCCGCCGATGCCCACGGCGTTCTGCGGGGTCCAGGTCCGGGCCGGGTTGTACTTCGTGGTGACCAGCCGGTGCCGGGGGTCCACCGGGGTGGCCACGGGCGCGCCCAGGTAGACGTCGCCCAGGCCCAGGACCAGGTACTCCGCCTCGAAGAGCACCGAGCGGACGTCCTCGACCGAGTCCAGGCCGTTGATCCGGCGGATGAACTCGATGTTCCACGGGCACCACGGGGCGTCGTCGCGCACGCCCTTCTCGTACCGCAGGATGGCCTCCCGGGTGGCGGGATCGTCCCAGGACATCGGCAGGTGCACGGTGCGGCTGGGCAGCCGCAGGTCGTGCGTGGGGGGCAGCGCGGCGTCGAGGGCCAGCACGCGCCCGAGCACCTCGTCCAGGCCGAGCCGGTCCGGGTCGAGGTGGATCTGCAGGGACCGGATGCCCGGGGTCATCTCGAGCACTCCGGTCAGCGCCCCGTCGTCGACCAGCTGCTGCAGGGCCCGCCGCAGCGCCTCGATCCGCATGCGGGAGGCGATGTCCAGGGTCATCTCGCCGTACTCGACCAGCAAGTTGGAGTCGCCGCTGCGCCGCACGGTCAGGGAGGGGCGGTCCGCGGTGGCGGGCACGGAGTCGACCACGCCCCCGTCGACCACGGCGTCCCGGCCCGGGGCCACCCGGGCCCGCGGGTCGCGGCGCAGCTCCGCGGCCTGGGCCTGGGTGATGGGCACGAAGCGCACCCGGTCCCCGGCGCGCAGCTGGCCCAGCTTCCACTTCTGGCCCTCGGCCACCGTGGCCGGGCACGTGAACCCGCCCAGGCTGGGACCGTCGGGGCCGAGCAGGATGGGCATGTCGCCGGTGTAGTCCACCGCGCCCACGGCGTACGGGGTGTCGTGGATGTTGGAGGGGTGCAGGCCGGCCTCGCCGCCGTCGCGGCGGGCCCACTGGGGCTTGGGGCCCACCAGGCGCACGCCGGTGCGGTCGGAGTTGAAGTGGACCTCCCAGTCGGCGGCGTAGAACTCCTCCATGTCGGCCACGGTGAAGAACTCGGGAGCGGCGTGGGGGCCCTCCAGGACGCCGACCTCCCAGTAGGAGCCCACCTGCGGGCGCTCGGCCAGCGGGACGTCGGCGACCTCGTGGGCCACGGCCGGGGTGCTGATCCCGAGGACGTCGCCGGGGGCCAGAGCGCGGCCGGCGGCGCCGCCGATCTCGCCCTGCACGAAGGTCGCGGCGGAGCCCAGCACCAGCGGGACGTCCAGGCCGCCCTCCACGAGCAGGTAGGCGCGCATGCCCTGCTCGGCGCGGCCGATCGCCAGGACGTCCCCGGTCACCAGCTCGAGCACGGCCCACTGCGCCACGGGCTCCCGGTTCACCAGGACCTCCACGGGGGCGCCGGTCACCATGACCCGGCTGGGCGTGTGGAAGCGCAGGGTCGGCCCGGCCACCGTCACCTCGAGGCCGGCCGCGCGCTCGGGGTTGCCCAGTGCCTCGTTGCCCAGCCGGAAGGACAGCTCGTCCATGGGGCCCGACGGCGGAATCCCCACGGGCCAGTACCCGATCCGCCCGGGCCGGTCCTGGACGGTGGTCAGCAGCCCGGACTTCAGCACCTCGAGTCGCGGCTGGGCGCTGCGCACGCCCTCCAGCGTGGCGGTGGAGTGCTGCACGTCCCGTACCACGGGCAGCTGCGGGATCGCCCGCAGCACGCCCAGGTTGGTGGCCACGCCGTGCACGCGGGCCTGCTCGAGGGCCGCGGCGAGGTTCGCCCACGCCTGCTCCCGATCCTCGCCGTGGGCGACGAACTTGCTCAGCAGGGGGTCGTAGAAGGCGCTGACCTCGGTGCCGACCTCGATCCAGGAGTCCACCCGGATGCCGTCCGGGACCACGAGGCCGGTGACGGTGCCCGCGCTGGGCAGGTTGTCCAGGTCGGTGTTCTCCGCGTACACCCGGGCCTCCACGGCGGCGCCGCGGGCCGTGAGCTCGGAACCCAGCATGGTGCGGTCACCGCCGGCCAGGCGGAGCATCCACTCCACGAGGTCCACGCCGTAGACGGCCTCGGTGACGGGGTGCTCGACCTGCAGGCGGGTGTTGACCTCCAGGAAGGCGGCCTCCTGGCGCACGGGGTCGTAGATGAACTCGACGGTCCCGGCGGAGCGGTAGGCGACGGAGGCGCACAGCCGCCGGGCGGCGTCGTGGATCGTGGTGCGCACGGGACCGGGCAGGTCGGGGGCCGGAGCCTCCTCGACCACCTTCTGGTGGCGGCGCTGGAGGGTGCAGTCGCGGTCGCCGACCACGAGGACGTCGCCGTGGCCGTCGCCGAAGACCTGCACCTCGACGTGGCGGGCCCGCTCCACGAGCCGTTCCAGGAAGACCCCGGCGGAGGAGAAGTTCGCCCCGGCCACGCGCCGGACGCCCTCCCACGCCCCGCGCAGGTCCTCGGCGTCGCGGCACTCCTGCATGCCGATCCCGCCGCCGCCGGCGGTGGCCTTGAGCATCACGGGCCAGCCGATCTCCTCGGCCTGCGCGAGGGCGTCCTCGAGGGAGTCGAGCAGACCGGTCCCGGCGAGCAGGGGCACCTCGGCGGCCACGGCGGCGTCCCGGGCCGTGTGCTTGGACCCGAAGATCCGCAGCTGATCTCCGGTGGGGCCGACGAAGGCGATCCCGGCCGCCTCGCAGGCCTCGGCGAATGCGGTGTTCTCGGAGAGGAAGCCGTAGCCGGGGTGGATCGCCCCGGCCCCGGTGCGCTGGGCCGCGGCGATGATCTTCCCGATGTCCAGGTAGCTCTCCGCGGCGGGCGAGGCCCCGAGGTGCACGGCCTCATCGGCGGCGCTGACGTGCAGGGAGCCGCGGTCGGCGTCCGAGTACACGGACACGGCCCGCATTCCGAGGGCCTGGACGGAACGGATGATCCGGACGGCGATCTCGCCGCGGTTGGCCACGAGGACGGTGTCGAAGGTGCTCATGCTCAGGCCTCCTGCCCCGCCGCGGCCGCCGCGCCGGCGGAGACGATCATCTCGGCGCGGGACGGGTCGAAGCCGTTGCACGGGTTGTTGATCTGCGGGCAGTTGGAGACGACGACGAGCACGTCCCGCTCCGCCCGCAGGCTCACCGACAGTCCGGGCGCGGAGATGCCGTCCACGATGCCGAGGGCGCCGTCGGGGTCCACCGGGACGTTCATGAACCAGTTGACGTTGGAGACCTGGTCCCGCTTGCCCAGGCCGTACTGGGAGAGCTCGGCCAGGAAGTTGTCGGCGCACCCGTGCTGGGACCAGGTGTGGTGGCCGTAGCGCAGGGTGTTGGACTCCTTGGAGCAGGCGCCACCGAGGGTGTCGTGGCGCTCCACGTCCGTGCCGACGACGGTCAGCAGCGGGTCGTGCTCGTTGCTGCGCAGCACCGACCCGGCGGTCAGGTAGACACTGTCCTGGCCCTGCAGGGTGGCCTGCGCGCTGTAGGCCCGGGCGGTGTCCACGGCGTCGTAGACCAGGAAGTCGACGGCCTGGTTGCCGTCCACGTCCACGATGGTCAGCACCTGGCCGGCCGTCAGGACGGCGGACCAGGGGGCGAGGGGCGCCACGGTCTCGCGGCGGAGCTCGGGGCCGAACCGGGACGCGAGGGTTCCGGTGGCCGGGGTGGTGGTGCGGGCGGTGGTGGCAGCAGTCATGGCGGGGTTCCTTGTTCTCGTCGCTCGTCGCTCGGGGGATCAGGCCTGGCCGCGGGCGCGGAGGTACTCGGCGGTGTTCTGGTAGGCGCGGCGGCGCTCGGGGGTGGAGTTCCAGGCCGGCGCCTCGGGCGAGGTGGGCCGGGCGCGCCACGCGACGACGTCGAGCGGGGTGCTCACGTACTCGTCGCGCGGGTCCAGCGGGTGGGCGGCGTTGGCGATCAGCAGCACGCACGGCATCTCGGTGACGAAGGTCAGGGCGGCGCCGGCCCCGGCGGATCCCGTGAACACCGGGCGTCCGGAGGTGGCGATCTCGACGCCCTGGAAGAAGGAGACGCAGGGCGGGACGTCCCGCCGGGAGAGCCCGTGCTTGGCGCCCGCGAGGACCAGCAGCTCGCGGCCGGCGGGGCTGGGGCCGTGCGGCTGGCCGTCCCCGTAGCGCTCCTCGTTGCGGGCCCGGGAGCTGACGCCGTAGAGGGCGTCGTGCTGGCCCGAGCTGTCCTCGACGACCGTGGCCAGCGCGCGGCCCTGGTCGGAGAGCAGGACCTGCCCCGCACCGGAGTAGACCTGCCACTGGATCTTCACGGTGTCGGCCACGTTGAGCCGCTCGAAGGGCTCGGCGGCGTTGTAGAGCAGGACCGAGGCGCAGGCGTCGCCGCGCACGTCGGTGAGCCGGACGGCGGTCCCGCGGTCCAGGACCTTGTGGGTGTAGTTGCCACCGGCCACGCGCTCGGCCCACACGAGGTCCTGCGGGACCACCCGGGCCGGAGCCGCGGTGCAGGTCGTGGCCGGGACGGTGGGGCGGCACTCGACCGCGGTGCCCTCCTGGGCGCGGGCGTGGGCCCGGGCCCCGGCGGTGGTCCCCGTCGAGGACGTGGTCTGGGTGTCGGTCATGGCCGGCTCCTTCTCCGAAAGACTTTTCTGTCGCTTGACAGATATAGAACCAGGGCCGGATTTCGCCCCGGTTCGGCGCCTGTTTCGGCTGTGTAACTCCGTTGCCGGCACCGGCGTCCCGGGGATTGGTAGGTTCGACGGCGTGACGAAGAGCCCAGGACGCCCGCGCAAGAGCAGCACCTCCCCCACCGGGCGCGGCGCCGAGCAGGACATCCTCCACGCGGCCGGGGAGCTGTTCGTGCGCCACGGCTTCGGCCGCACGAGCACCCGGGCCGTCGCGGAGGCCGCCGGTCTCCAGCAGGCGAGCGTCTACCACTGGTTCCGCTCCAAGGAGGACGTTCTGCTGCGCCTCGTGCTCGGCACCGTGCTGCCCTCGCGCCGGCTCGCCGAACGGCTGCTCGCCGCGGACGCCCCCGGGCACGTGACGCTCTGGGCACTGTGCTTCGCGGACACCCGGCTGCTCCTGGCGGACCCCCAGAACCTCGGGGCCCTCTACTTCGCCCCGGAGCTGCGGACGGAGGGCTTCGAGGAGTTCCACGGGAACCGGGACGCGCTGGAGCGGATCTACGGGGAGCTGCTGGAGCGGACCAGCGGGCACCCCGCCACGGCCTTCGACGCCGCCGTGGTCATGGGGCTCGTGGAGAACGTGATCCTCCAGCGGCAGCGGACGGACCCGCGGCTGCCCGAGGACGCGGCGGCCCGCATCGCGGACGCGGCGCTGCGGTTGGCGGAGGTGCCCGACCGGGTGACGGAGGAGACCCGGCGCCGGGCCCTGGACCTGCTGGAGCGCCTCGACCGGGCGGACTGACACCCTCCCCGCGGCCGGCGGCCCGTCATCCCCTGAGCGGCGCCGGACCGAGCCCGTAGCATGGGAGGATGCTCTCGCGCCACGGAACTCCGGTCCCGACCAGCCCTGCGCCCCGGAGCGGGGGTGAGCGCTGATGTGCGGCATCGCCGGTGAGGTCCGGTTCGACGGCGCCGCCGCGGACCCGGGCACGATCCACCGCATGACGTGCGCCCAGTCCGGCCGCGGTCCGGACGGGCAGGGCGCCTGGGCCCAGGGGCCGGTGGCCATGGGCCACTGCCGGCTGAAGATCGTCGACCTGAGCCCCTCGGGCGGACAGCCGATGGTCGACTCCCGGCTGGGGCTGTCGATCGTGTTCAACGGGATGATCTACAACTACCGGCAGCTGCGCGAGGAGCTGCGCGGGACGGGCTACGAGTTCTTCTCCACCTCGGACACGGAGGTGGCCCTGAAGGCCTACCACCGCTGGGGCCGGGAGTGCGTCGACCGCTTCCACGGCATGTTCGCCTTCGCGCTCACCGAGCACACGAGCGGGCGCACGGTCCTGGCCCGCGACCGGCTGGGCATCAAGCCGCTCTATGTCGACCACACTGGGTTGCGGCTGCGGTTCGCGTCCACGGTGCAGGCGCTGCTGGCGGCCGGGGACGTCGACACCTCGATCGACCGCACCGCCCTGTCCTACTACCTCACCTTCCACTCGGTGGTCCCGGCCCCGCGCACGATCCTCCAGGGCGTGCGGAAGCTGCCGCCGGCGACCGTGCGCACGGTCGAGCCCGACGGCTCGGCCTCGGACCACGAGTACTGGAGCCCCCAGTTCACCCGCGACGAGGACCGCTCGGACTGGTCCGGGCAGGACTGGCAGGACGGGCTCGTCGAGAAGCTGCGCACCGCGGTGAGGCGGCGCATGGTGGCGGACGTCCCCGTGGGCGTGCTGCTGTCCGGCGGCATCGACTCGAGCCTCGTCGTCGCCCTGCTCGCGGAGAGCGGGCAGGAGGACCTGCAGACGTTCAGCATCGGCTTCGAGTCCCGGGGCGAGGAGTCCGGGGACGAGTTCGAGTTCTCGTCCCTGGTGGCCCGCCGCTTCGGCACCGACCACCACCAGATCGCGATCGACGACGCCCGCCTGGTCCCGGCGATCGACCAGACCGTCGCCGCGATGAGCGAGCCGATGATCAGCCACGACTGCGTGGCCTTCTACCTGCTCAGCGAGGAGGTCTCGAAGCACGTCAAGGTGGTGCAGTCCGGCCAGGGCGCCGACGAGGTGCTCGGCGGGTACCACTGGTACCCGCCGCTGGCCGACGTCGCGCGAGACGACGCCCGCAGGACCTACTCCGAGTCGTTCTTCGACCGGCCGTGGTCCCGGCTCGCGAAGGTCCTCTCCCCCGAGTGGATGGCGACCCACGACGCGCCGACCGCGTTCATCGAGCGCCATTTCGGCCGCCCCGGCGCGGAGACCGCCGTGGACGCCGCCCTGCGCACCGACTCCACGGTGATGCTCGTGGACGACCCCGTGAAGCGCGTCGACAACATGACCATGTTCTGGGGCCTCGAGGCGCGGGTGCCGTTCCTCGACCACGAGCTCGTCGAGTTCGCCGGGCGCATCCCCCCGGAGCTCAAGCTCGCCGACGGCGGCAAGGGCGTGCTCAAGCGCGCGGCGCGCGGCATCGTCCCGGACGAGGTGATCGACCGGAAGAAGGGCTACTTCCCCGTCCCGGCGATCCGCACCCTCGAGGGCGGCACCCTGGACCGGGTCGAGGCCGCCCTGACCGACCCGGCGGCGGTGCGGCGCGGGCTCTACAACTCGGAGGTCGTGGAGACCCTGCTGGCCGACCCGAACCAGCACCACACGCCGCTGCGCTCCAACGTGCTGTGGCAGCTGGGCCTGCTGGAGATGTGGCTGCAGGAGAACGGCGTCGCCTGACGGCTCGAGCGGCCGGACCCACGACGACGGCGCGCCCCGCCACCCGCTGCGGGTGGAGGGGCGCGCCGCTGTCGCCGGGGTGTCCCGGCGCCGCGTCAGTCGCGCCGGCCGGCGCCGACCAGCTCGCGCTCGGCGTCCGGGCCCGGCGCCGCGCCGCCCCAGCCGCTCGGCCCGGCCGCGGCGGCCGGGTCGGCCGGAGCGGGCGTGCGGTCGCGGCGCAGGGAGTCGCCCTCGACGTCCACGTTCGGCAGGATCCGGTCGAGCCGGCGGGGCAGCCACCAGGCCCTCTCGCCGAGCAGGTGCATGACCGCGGGGATCAGCATCATGCGCACCACGAAGGCGTCGACGAGCACGCCGAAGGCGAGGCCGAAGCCCAGGGGCCGGACCATCGCCATGTGGGAGAACATGAACCCGGCGAACACGGAGATCATGATGATCGCCGCGGCGGTGACCACGGCCCGGCCGGCCCGGAGCCCCTCCTGCACGGCGGCACGTGCCGAGCGGCCGTGCACGAACGCCTCGCGCATCCCGGAGACCAGGAACAGCTGGTAGTCCATGGCCAGGCCGAACAGCACGCCCACGAGGATGGTGGGCAGGAAGCTGAGCACCGGGCCCGGCGCGTGCACGCCGAGGAGTCCGCCCAGCCAGCCCCACTGGTAGATCGCCACCACCGCGCCGAACGCGGCGAAGAGGGAGAGCATGAACCCGGCGGTCGCGACGACCGGCACGAGGATCGAGCGGAAGACGAGCACCAGCAGCACCAGGGACAGCCCGATCACCACGGTGAGGTAGAGCGGCAGCGCGTCGGCCAGCAGCTGGGAGACGTCGATGTTGCCGCCGGTCTGGCCGGTGACGCCGATGCCCACACCGTGCTCGTCCTCCAGGGCGGGGGACAGGGCGCGCAGGTCGTTGACGAGCTCCTCGGTGGACTCGGCGGCGGGGCCGTCCACGGGCACGACCTGGAACGCGGCGGTCCGGTGGTCCTCCGACAGCCCGGCCGGGACCACGGAGACGACGTCGTCGTTCGCCATGAGCTCCTCGCCCACGGTGAGCTGCAGCTCCGCGGCCCCGGACGCGTCCGTGCCCTCCGGCAGGTCGGCGACCACGAGCAGCGGGCCGTTGGCGCCGGCGCCGAACTTCTCGTCGAGGACCTGGTAGGTGCGGTACTGGGTGGAGTCCTCGGGCTCGGAGGAGGCGTCCGGCAGGCCCAGGCGCATCGAGGCCGCGGGGAGCGCGACGACGACGAGCGCGAGCACGCCGGCCACGAGGGTCAGCACCGGGTGGCGGGTGGCCACCCCGGGGCGGGACTCCCCGAGGTGGGCGGGCCGGCGGGCGGCGCGGGCCCGGGCGCGGGCGGAGAGCAGCCGTCCGCCCACGAGGGACAGCAGCGCCGGGGTGAGGGTCACGGCGATCAGCACGGCCACGGCCACGCAGACCGCCGCCGCGGTGCCCATGACGCCCAGGAACGGGATGCCGGTGACGTTGAGCGCGGCCAGGGCGATGATGACGGTCAGCCCGGCGAAGACCACCGCGTTGCCGGAGGTCCCGGTGGCCAGGCCGATGGACTCGTGCAGCTCCGTGCCGGCCAGCAGCTGCTGACGGTGCCGGTTGAGGATGAACAGCGAGTAGTCGATGCCCACGGCCAGGCCGAGCATGACGCCCAGCATCGGGGTCACGGACATCATGTCCAGGACCCCGGAGAAGGACAGCACCCCCAGGGCGCCGACGGACACGCCGGTGAGCGCCATCAGGATGGGCAGGCCGGCGGCCACGAGGGTGCCCAGCATGGCCAGCAGCACGATCCCGGCGATGGCCACGCCGATGATCTCGGCAGGGCCGACGAGCTGGGAGATGTCCTGGGCGATCTCCAGGGAGTAGTCGACCTGCACGCCCTCGATCTCCGTGCCGTCCACGGCGGCCTGGAGGGACTCCTTCTCCTCCGCGGTGACCGCCTGCTGCTCGGCGGTGAAGGTCACCACGGCCATCGCGGTGGTCCCGTCCGCGGAGACCGTGCGGGTCTCCGCGGCCAGGGCCATCATCCGCTCGCCGCGGTCGAGCTCGGGCAGCCCGTCCGCGAGCCGCTCCCGGTTGCGCTCGAGCTCCGCGCGGCCGTCGTCGAGGGCCTCCTGGCGGTCGTCGAGCTCGTCCAGGACCTGGTCGGGGGCGTCGGCCCGCTCGGCCTGCTCGCGGGCGGCGTCGAGCCTCTCCTGGTTCTCGTCGAGCGTGTCCTCGGCGGCGTCGAGCTGCGCGCGGCCGTCGGCCGCCTGCTCGCGCCCGTCCGCGAGCTGCTGCTCCTGCGCCTCGCGCTCGTCCTGCGCGGCGAACGGGTCCAGGACGCCGTCGACGCCCGGGGACTCCTCCGCCGCGGCGAGCGCCTCGCCGATCTGCTCGCGCTGGCCGGCGCCGAACGGGTCGCCGTCCTCGGTCTGGAACACGATCCGGCCGGTGCCGTGGCCGGCGTCGGGAAGCTCGGTCTGCAGGCGGTCGGCCAGCCGCTGGGTCTCGGTGCCGGGAACGGTGATCGCGTTGGTCAGCTGCCCGCCGAAGGCCGCGAAGGCGCCGCCGGCGAGGAGCAGGACCGCAGCCCAGGCCGCGACCACGGCCCAGGCGCGGCGGGCGGCGAAGCGCCCGAGTCGGTACAGCAGATGTGCCATGTCTCTTCTCTGTCGGTCGTGTCAGGACGGTCGTGCGCGGACTGTCGTCTCAGGGATCCCGTGCCGGGAAGCTCGTGCCGGGAATGCGGGTCGTGGGTGCGGGTCAGTCCGCGAAGCCGTGGCGCAGACGGTCGACGGCGGTGCGCACCAGCCGCTGCCAGGTCGCGCGACTGTCCGGGGTGTCCACCGCGCCCGTCTCCTCGGCCCACCGCTCGAAGGCGACGGCCAGGGCGTGGAGCAGCAGGCTCGCGAGCAGGTCCACGGTGAAGGGGGGCGCGCCGGGGACCCGGTCGGTGATCTCGGAGGCCAGCCGCGCGGTGAGGGTCTGGAACACCTCGTGCGCCCACATCGCGGTGATGGGGCTGTCCTCGCTCGCGCCCATGAGGTGGGCGATGTGGCACATGGCAGGAATCAGCTCGGTGCGCTCGATGACGTCCGCCAGCTGCTCGAGGACGGCTCCGGGGCTGGGGTTCGCGGGCGGCGGGGTGGCCGCCACGACCCGCGCGAAGTTGTCGACGAACACTCCGAGGAGCTCGCTGAAGCGCGCGTAGACGGCGTCGTCCGCGGAGGCGAAGTGGTTGAAGATCGTGCGCCGGGAGACCCCGGCCCGTTCGGCGAGGTCGTTGACGGTGAAGCGGCCCAGTCCCCGCTCCGCGGCCAGGGCGGCGGCGGCGTCGATGATGGCGCGGCGGTTGTGGTACTTCACCGCTTCCCGCCGGTCCCCCGGGGGGCGGTCCTGGGCCGGCTCGGCGGGCAGATTCGTCACGAGTGCTGACACTACGTGCATCAATGCACTCAGTGCAACATTGCACTTCGTGCACTCATTCGGAGTGGCGGTGGAGAACGACGGGTCACAGCCGGGTCACGACCCCCGGCGAGAACTCCCCGAGAGTGCCCGCGGCGGTAGCGGCAGGGCGATCATCGCGCCTACGGTCGTCCCTGACCTGCTCGAACAGCTCGACGACGAGGAGACCACCATGCACCGCTATCCACGGACCACCGCCGCCGCGGCGGCAGCGCTCCTGCTGGTCGGCACCGCGGCCGGCTGCGCCGAGGAGACCGAGCTGACCCAGGCGGATCAGTCGGGCGTGCCCTCCGAGGAGCTCGTCGGCGAGACCATGACGCTCACCGGCGAGGTGCAGGAGATCCTGGCCCACCAGGTGATCGCCATCGGCGCGGAGGACACCCTCGTGCTCGCCGACCAGCTGCCGGAGGACCTGTCCGTGGGCGACGAGGTCGAGGCCACCGGCACGGTCGAGGAGCGGGACGTGTTCACGGTCGACGACTACGAGGCGCTGCAGGAGGTCACCGACCAGGAGACCGCGCAGCTCTACGTCGGCCGCGAAGAGGAGCCGATCCTCGTCGACGCCACCGTGACGAAGACCGGCTGAACGCCCGCGCCCCCCCCCGGGCGCTCGTCGTCCCACCGGACGGACGGCGAGCGACCGGGGCCGCTGACGGGTCCGTGGCACCGGTGGCCTACCGTGGGGCCAGGACCGGACGGCCCGACGGAGAGGACAGCAGTGGAGCGGAACGAGGACGCCCGGCACCAGCACCGGCGGCCGGCCGACGAAGCCGAGCAGCTCGGCCTGGCGGAGGGGCTCTCACGCCGGCTCGACCGGCCGATGGGCATCCTGGGCGTCCTGTTCCTGTTCGTGGTGCTGGGCCAGCTGCTCGCCGAGGACCCCGGGCTCGTGGCCGCCCTCAACGTGGTCGGCTGGCTCTTCTGGGCCGTGTTCGTCGGCGAGTTCCTGCTCCGGGCCTACATCGCCCGGTTCTCCGTCCGGTTCTGGAAGCGCAACTGGTGGCAGGTGCTGTTCCTGCTGCTGCCCTTCCTGCGCTTCGTCCGCGCGCTGCAGGCCGCCCGGCTGCTCCGGCTCACCCGGCTGACGCGGGCGGGGAGCGTGCTCTCGGCCGGGGTGCGGGGTTCCCGCTCGGCGGGGAAGCTGCTGTCCGGCCGGATCGGCTGGCTCGCAGCGGTCACCGGCGTCGTCGTCCTGGTGGCGAGCCAGCTGCTGTACGTCCTCGGCCACTACGCGGGATACGGACCGGCGCTGTCCGACGCGGCGATGTCCACCGTCACGGGCCGGGAGCTCGGGGCGCGGGGGGTCTTCCCCCGCGTGCTGGAGGTGGTGCTGGCGCTCTACTCCGTGGCCGTCTTCGCCACCCTGGCCGGCTCGGTGGGGGCGTACTTCCTCCGCGGCGAGACCGCGGCCGAGGCCGCGCACTATGCGGGCCCGGACGCCGCCGAGTAGGCTGGGGCCAACCGAACAGATCAGCATGCTGTCGTTCCGGACCGGGAGGGCGGCTCTGAGAAGGAGGATCGATGAAGGCTCTGACATGGCAGGGAAAGCGCTCGGTGAGCGTCGAGGAGGTCCCGGATCCGCAGATCCAGGAGCCCACGGACGCGATCGTGCGGATCACGTCGAGCGGGATCTGCGGGTCGGACCTGCACCTGTACGAGGTGCTGGGTCCGTTCATGGACAAGGGCGACATCATCGGCCACGAGCCGATGGGCATCGTCGAGGAGGTCGGCTCGGCCGTCACCCACATCAAGGCCGGGGACCGCGTGGTCATCCCGTTCAACGTCTCCTGCGGGCACTGCTTCATGTGCAACCAGGGGCTGCAGTCGCAGTGCGAGACCACCCAGGTCCGCGAGTACAACAGCGGCGCGGCGTTCCTCGGCTACTCGCGGCTCTACGGCTCCGTGCCGGGTGGTCAGGCCGAGTACCTGCGGGTGCCGCACGCCGACTACGGGCCCATCAAGGTCCCTGAGACCGGTGAGGACGAGCGCTACCTCTACCTGTCCGACGTGGTGCCCACCGCGTGGCAGGCCGTGAAGTACGCCGCTCCCCCGGAGGGCGGCTCCCTGGCCGTGCTGGGCCTGGGCCCGATCGGCCAGATGTCCGCCCGGATCGGCCGGCACCTGGGCTACCGCGTGCTCGCGGTGGACCCGGTCGCCGAGCGCCGGGCCATGGCCGAGCGCCACGGCATCGAGACGCTGGACTCCTCCGGCGACGTGGCCGAGCGGCTGAAGGACCTCACGGACGGCCGCGGCCCGGACTCCGTGGTGGACGCGGTCGGGATGGAGGCCCACGGCTCCCACGTGGCCGGTGTGGCCCACAAGGCGGTCGGGCTGCTGCCGTCCCCCCTGGGCCGCAAGGCGATGGAGACGGCCGGGGTGGACAAGCTCGGTGCGCTGTACACCGCCATCGACGCCGTCCGGCGCGGCGGCACGATCTCGCTCAGCGGCGTGTACGGCGGCATGAAGGACCCCATGCCGATGCTCACGCTGTTCGACAAGCAGGTCCAGATGCGCATGGGCCAGTGCAACGTGAAGTTCTGGATCGACGAGCTCCTGCCGCTCGTGGACGACCCCTCGGACCCGCTGGGCGTCCTCGACCTGGCGACCCACCAGGTCCCGCTGTCGCAGGCCCCGGAGATGTACGAGAAGTTCCAGAAAAAGGAGGACGGCTGCATCAAGGTGGTGCTCAAGCCGTAGTCCCGCCCACCGTGCACGAGCCCTTCCCTCTTCGGGGAGGGCTCGTTCCGTCGCCCCCACGGAGGGCCCGGCGGGACGCCGACCGCTCAGCGGTGCGGCGGCGGGGTCCACCGGTTCGTGAGCCCCCGCGAGGTGGCCGCGGCACTGCTCCTTCCGGTGGAGGGCAGGTGCCGGGCTCAAGCCGGACGGATGACGCAGGAGTCCGCGACCTCCAGGGCCCGGTCGATGATCTCCAAGCCGCGCACGAGCTCCTTCTCTGTGATGACGAGAGGCGGGACCACGTGCAGGCGGTTGAAGTGGGTGAAGGGCCACAGCCCGTCGTTCTTGCAGGCCGCCGCCACCGCGGCCATGGGTGCGGCGTCGGGGCCCGCGGCGTTGAACGGCACGAGCGGCTCGCGGGTCCGCCGGTCCTTCACGAGCTCGATGGCCCAGAACATCCCGAGTCCGCGCACCTGGCCGACAGCGGGGTGGCGGGACGCCATGTCCTCCAGTCGCGGGCGGACCACCCGTTCGGCGAGGTCGTGGACGTGCTCGAGGATGCCCTCCTCCGCCAGGGCCTCGAAGGTGGCCACGCCCGCGGCGCACGCCAGGGGGTGCCCGGAGTAGGTCAGTCCTCCGGGGAACGCACGGTCGTCGAAGGTCCGGGCGACCTCATCCGAGATCACGACTCCGCCGAGGGGCACATACCCGGAGTTCACTCCCTTGGCGAAGGTGATGAGGTCGGGTGCCACGTCGAAGTTCTCGACGGCGAAGACCTTTCCGGTGCGCCCGAAGCCGGCCATGACCTCGTCGGCGATGTACAGGATGCCGTACTTGTCGCACAGCGCCCGCAGACCGGGCAGGTACCCGGGGGGCGGGACGAGGATCCCGTTGGTGCCCACGACGGTTTCGACGATGACAGCCGCGACGGTGGAGGGCCCCTCCAGAACGATCACCTGCTCCAGGTGCTCCAGCGCCCGCGCGCACTCCTCCTCCTCCGTCTGGGCGTGGAAGGCGGAACGGTAGAGGTAAGGGCCGAAGAAGTGGGCGACGGACGGGTCCCCGGGTTCGTTGGGCCACCGGCGCGGATCCCCCGTGAGCGAGATCGCCGTGGTGGTGGACCCGTGGTAGGAGCGGTACTGGGAGAGCACCTTGTGCCGACCCGTGTGGGCCCGGGCCATGCGCACGGCGTTCTCAACGGCGTCCGCACCGCCGTTGGTGAAGAACACCTTGGCGGCGCCCTCCGGGGCCGCCTCCACGATGAGCCGGGCGAGCTCGCCCCGGACATCGTTGGCGAACGCCGGGGCGATCGTGGCCAGTCGCGCCGCCTGCTCCTGGATCGCGGCGACGAGCCGGGGGTGCTGGTGCCCGAGGTTGAGATTGACCAGCTGCGAGCTGAAGTCGAGGTACTCGTGGCCCTGGTAGTCCCAGAACGTGGAGCCCTTCCCCCCGGCGACCGGCATCGGGGCGATCTGCGCCTGGGCGGACCACGAGTGGAAGACGTGGGCGCGGTCATCGGCGCGCACCGCGGCCTCGGCGGCGTCGGCCGCAGCGCCGGTGCGGGAGTCGGTCGGGGTGTTCATGGTGTGCTCCTGTGTCTCGGGTGCCCTCGGTGAGATGTTCGGTGGGTGGATCGGCCGTCGTGTGAAGGCGCGGAGGCTCCGGTCCGGCCCCCGGAAGCCGTTGGAGGAGGACGAAGGAGTTGCCGAGGGCGTCTCGGTCACGGCGGCGCCCACCTGGGTTCGCGGGTGCCGTTGCCGAGGTTTGTCACGGGTCAGTTCCCGCCCTCCGCAAGGGCGACCTCGATCGGCGCGAAGTCCTCGCCCCGGGTGTCGACCCCCTCCTCCTCGAGCTCGGCCAGCGCCTGCTCGATGTACTCGGTGGTGTAGGCGTCCTCGGGCGGCGCCCCGCTGATGATGGTCGCTCCGGTCTCGTTCTTCGTGCCGGTGGCGATCTCGACGGTGTTCTCCCACGCAGCCTCGTCGAGCACGCCGATGCCGTTGGTGGCCGGCCAGATCAACTTGTTGGTCTCGTTGGTCATCCACAGCTGGTGGCTCTGGCCGAGGGTCGAACCGTTCTCGGTCACGATGGAGGCCGCCTCCTCGGGGTTGTCCTTGGCGTACCCCCAGCCCTTCACGACGGCCTTGAGGAACTGCACGGTGGTGTCGGCGTACTGCTCGTCCTCGGCGAGCCGCCCGGCATCAGCCCAGACCGCGTCCTGAAGCATCGCGGTGCCCTCCTCATTCCAGTCGATGACGTTGAGGTCCTCCGGCCGGTAGAGCTCGCCGGTGTCCGGGTCGGTGCTCTCGAGGACCTGGGCGTATTCGTTGTACGTCATCGCCTGGGCGGCATCGATGTCCCTGGAGAGGAAGCCGTTCATGTCGAAGGCCTGCTGCACCAGCTCGATGTCCGAGAGCTCCACGCCGGCCCGTTGCATGCCTGCGAACAGCTCCCACTCGTTGCCGTAGCCCCACGAGCCGATCCTCTTGCCCGCGAAGTCCTCGGGCGAGTCGATCCCCGAGTCCGCCATGGCGATCTGCAGCGTGCCGCTGCGCTCGAAGATCTGGGCGACGTTGGTGATGTTCGCGCCCTGCTCGATGGAACCGAGCACCTTGGGCACCCAGGCGATGGCGTAGTCGGCGTCGCCCGAGGCCAGGACGTCCTGCGGGACGATGTCCGCCCCGCCCTCGAGGATCGTCACGTCGAGGCCCGCCTCCTCGAAGTAGCCCTGGTCCAGTGCGGCGTAGTAGCCCGCGAACTGGGCCTGCGCCGACCACTGAAGCTGCAGGGAGACGGGGGTCAGCTCCTCGGGGCCTCCGGAGCCCTCCGCGGACGAGGGGTTGTCCGCCGGGCCTCCGCACCCGCTGAGGACCAGCGCGGCGACGGCTCCCGCGCCCGTGAGGCCGAGGCGGTTCCGCTGGGTGGTGTTCATGGTGTCCTCCGACTGTGGTGGGCCTCGGCGGCCGTGGGATCGCGGGGTGGGTTCGTGAGCGTGGTCAGTGGCGGGTTGACAGGCGTTCGAGCAGGACGGTGGCGAGGTAGAAGACGAGCCCCACGGTGACGGCGCCCAGGACATAGGCCCACGCCAGGGTGTAGTTGCTGCTGGCTGCCGCCGAGGTGATCGACTTGCCGAGCCCGCCCACCGGCCCCCCGAAGTACTCGGCGACGAGCGCGGAGATCACCGCGAGGGAGGATGCCTGCTTGAGGCCGGTGGAGATGTGCGGAAGGGCTCCGGGGACGGTGACCGCACGGGTGGCCTGCCAGGTGGTAGCAGCGCAGGCCCGCATGAGATCCCGGTGGACCGGCTGGACGCGACGGAAGCCCTTGAGCGAGTTGACGTACACCGGGACGAAGGCGGCGACCCCGGCCACGATCTGGCGGGCGGCCTGCGCGTCCGCGCCGTACATGGTGTAGAGGACGGGGGCCAGGGCCACCACCGGCACGACGGACAGCGCGGCGACCAGGGGGCTGCCGAGGCGCTCGACGGAGCCCAGCGCGGCCGCGAGCACGGCGGCGACCACCCCGATCACGGCGCCTCCGGCGAGCCCCACGAGGGAGTTGCGCCCCGTGACGGACGCCGCGGCCGCGACGTTGCCCGCGTTCTCGGCGAACGCCCCGGCGATGTCGAAGGGGGCCGGCAGCACGAACGGCTCGATGCCGAGGACCGTCACGGCGCCCTGCCACAGCAGCACGGCAAGTACGCCCAGGGCCAGCGGCGGGACCAGGGCACCGAGCCGGGCGGACGGGACACCGTTCATCGGGTCTCCGTCCCGCGCACAGCCCCGGTCGGCGCCCGGCCGCCGTGGAGCACCCCTCGGACCTCCGTGATCGCCGCGTAGAAGGCCGCCTCCTCGCGCAGCCCCTCACCCCGGTTCCCTCCGAGGCCCACGGGGACGATCCCGCGGATCCGTCCGGGCCGCGCGGACATCACCATGATCCGGTCCGAGAGGAACACCGCCTCGGGGACGGAATGGGTCACGAAGACCACCGCGGCGCCCGTCTCGGTGCGGATCCGCGCGAGCTCGGTCTGCATCCGTTCGCGGGTCATCTCGTCGAGCGCTCCGAAAGGTTCGTCCATCAGCAGCAGCCGGGGACGCTCGGCGAGCGACCGGGCGATGGCCACGCGCTGCTGCATGCCCCCGGAAAGCTGGTCCGGGTGCTGCTGGGCGAACTCCGTCAGCCCCACCATGGCCAGCAGCTCGGCGGAGCGCTCCCGCCTGGCTCGGGCGCCGACGCCGTGCATGTGCAGCGGCAGTTCGACGTTCTCCTGGACGGTGCGCCAGGGCAGCAGGCCGGCCTGCTGGAAGACGATGCCGTACTCCCGGTCCCTTCGGGCCTGCCCTGCGGGCTTGCCGAACACCCGCACGGCCCCGGCGGAGGGCTGATCCAGGTCCGCGACGAGGCGCAGCAGCGTGGACTTGCCGCAGCCCGAGGGCCCGATGAGCGAGACGAACTCCCCCGGGGCAACCCGCAGCTCCACGTCCCGGAGGGCCGTGACGGTCTGCTTCCTGCCACTGAACACCTGGCTCACCCCGCGGACGTCCACGGCGTCCGCGGGGGCGGGGCCGTTGTCCGTGCTCTTCCCCTCGTCGTTCATGACGAGATCTCTCCTCTGCGGTAGCGGCGCAGGAGGTGCCCGATCAGCCCGACGGCCCCGACCGCGATGAGGCCCAGCAGCACCGCCCCGAAGATCGGCGCCCACGGCTTGGCGGGGTCTCCCCCGGTGGAGGCGGCGAACTCGACGATCATCCGGCCGACACCGCCCCGCAGCCCGATGGAGACCTCCGCGACGACCGTGCCGACCACGGCGCTCGAGGCAGCCAGGCGCAACGACGGGATCAGGTAGGGCACACTGGCAGGCAGCCGCAGGTGGAGGAGGATGCGCCACCAACCGAGGCCCAGGGTGCGCATGAGGTCGAGGTGGTGGGCATCGGGTGACTCCAGGCCGCGCAGTGCGCCGACGGCGACGGGGAAGAAGGCGAGGTAGGCGGCGATGAGGGCGACCGACATCCAGTTCTGCCACTCCAGGGGACCCAGGTGCACCTGCGCACCCCACCGGCGCACGAGGGGAGCGATCGCGATCAGCGGCACGGTCTGACTGAGCACCACCCAGGGCAGCACGGCGGACTTCGCGGGCCGGAAGCGCTGCATCAGCAGGGCCAGGGCGAGACCGAGCAGCACCCCCACCAGCCATCCCACGGCGACGATCCCCAGGCTGAACAGCACGGCGGAGGCGACGTCCTGCCACAGCGGGGCGGCGGTCGAGGTTCCGGTCGTCGGCTCGAGCAGCCGGAGCACCATCTCCCACACGTGCGGCATCGCCAGGTCGGTGGTCCGAGGCAGAACCGGCACCGGACCGACCCGGACGCCGTTCTCCGGACCCAGCAGCTTGTACAGCTCCCAGAGCAGCACCGGGACCAGCAGCCCGCCGAGGTCCCAGGCCCACCGGTACGGACGTCGCCGCCCGCGCCGGGGCGGGACCGTCTCCGGTTCGGTGAAGCTGGCCAGCGGTGGCTGAGCCGGCGGTCGGGTCATGACCTGGCCGCGACCTTCTCGGTCAGAGCGGGGATGACCGTCTCCCCGTAGACCCGCAGCGTCTCCTCCTTGTTGTCGTGCTGGAGATAGCCCGCGAACTGCGTGGCGCCCAGCTTCTCGAGCCGCTCGAGCTTCTCGATGTGCTGCTCGGCCGTGCCCAGGACGCAGAACCGGTCGACGATCTCGTCCGGCACGAACGCGGTGTGCGTGTTGCCGGCGCGGCCGTGCTCGTTGTAGTCGTAGTTCTGCCGGCCCTTGATGTAGTCCGTGAGGGCGGTCGGCACGTCCGAGCGCTCGCCGTACTTCGCCACGATGTCGGCCACGTGGTTGCCGACCATGCCGCCGAACCACCGGCACTGGTCCCGCATGTGCGCCAGGTCCTCCCCCACGTACATGGGGGCGGCCACGCAGAACCGCACGGACATCGGGTCGCGCCCCGCCTTCTCGGCGGCCTCGCGGACCGTCCTGATCATCCAGGCGGCGATGTCGGGATCCGCCAGTTGCAGGATGAAGCCGTCGCCCACCTCTCCGGCGAGCTTCAGTGCGAGCGGCCCGTAGGCGGCCACCCACACTTCGAGCGTGGAGCCCCGGCTCCAGGGAAACTGGAGGGTGACGCCGTTGTGCTCGACGGCCCGGGAGTTGGCGAGCTCCCTGATGACGTGGATCGACTCGCGCAGGGTCTTCAGCGTGGTGGGGGCGCCGTTGGTCACCCGCACGGCCGAGTCGCCGCGGCCGATCCCGCAGACGGTGCGGTTGCCGTACATCTCGTTGAGCGTCGCGAAGACCGAGGCCGTCACCGTCCAGTCCCGGGTAGCGGGGTTGGTGACCATCGGACCGACCGTGATCCTGCGGGTCTCGGCCAGGATCTGGCTGTGGATCACGTACGGTTCCTGCCACAGCAGGTGGGAGTCGAACGTCCACACGTGGCTGAACCCGTGCTGCTCCGCGAGCTTGGCGAGCGCGACCGTCCGGCTCGCGGGCGGATTGGTCTGCAGCACCGCGCCGAAGTCCATGGGTCCTCCTTCTCGGGTCGGGTCTCAGACGAGGTACTGGCTCGTGCCGCGCCGGACGTACCGGCCGTGCCCCTTGCGGCCGAGGTACCGGCCGCCGTCGACGAGCACGGTCCCGCGGGAGATGACGGTGTCCACGTGCCCGTCGATCTCGAAGCCCTCCCAGGCCGAGTGATCCATGTTCATGTGGTGGGTCTTCTCCAGGCCGATGGAGGTGTGGCCGTCGGGATCGTAGAGCACGATGTCGGCGTCCGCGCCCGGGGCGATGACGCCCTTTCGCCCGTGCAGGCCGAACATCCGGGCGGGCGTGGTGCTGGTGATCTCCACCCAGCGCTCCAGGCTGATCCTCCCGTCCACCACGCCCTGGTACATGAGGTCCATCCGGTGCTCCACGGAGCCGATGCCGTTGGGGATCTTCGAGAAGTCGCCGACTCCCGCGTCCTTCTGGCCCTTCATGCAGAACGGGCAGTGGTCGGTGGCGACCGTCTGGACGTCGTTGGTGCGCAACGCCTGCCACATGTGGTCCTGGTGGTGCTCGTGCTTGGAGCGCAGGGGCGTGGAGCACACCCACTTGGCGCCCTCGAAGCCCCCGGCGCCGAGCTGGTCCTCGAGGGACAGGTACAGGTACTGGGGGCAGGTCTCGCCGAACACGTTCTGCCCGCGGTCCCGCGCCGCGGCGAGCTGCTCGACGGCCTGCTTGGCGGAGACGTGCACCACGTACAGCGGGGCCCCGGTGAGATGGGCGAGCATGATGGCGCGGTGGGTGGCCTCCTCCTCCATCTGCCAGGCGCGGGCGACCCCGTGGTAGTACGGGTCGGTCTTGCCCTGCGCCAGCAGCTCCTCGACCATGACATCGATGGCCGGCCCGTTCTCGGCGTGCATCATGGTCAGCAGCCCGGTCTCGGCGCTGAGGCGCATCGCCCTGTAGATCTGGGCGTCGTCGCTGTAGAAGACCCCGGGGTAGGCCATGAACAGCTTGAAACTGGAGACGCCCTCGTCGAGCAGGCCCCGCATGGCCTGCAGGGAGTCCGCGTCGACGTCGCCGATGATCTGGTGGAAGCCGTAGTCGACGGCGCACTCGCCCGCCGCCTTCTCGTGCCACGCCCCGAGCCCGTCCATGACGCGCTCGCCGCGTTTCTGGACGGCGAAGTCGATGATCGTGGTGGTACCGCCCCAGGCGGCCGCGCGGGTGCCGGTCTCGAAGGTGTCGCTGGCGGTGGTGCCCCCGAAGGGCATCTGCATGTGGGTGTGGGCGTCGATGCCGCCAGGGACCACGTACTTGCCGGTCGCCTCGAGCACGGTGTCGACGCTCCTCCGCAGGTCGCTGCCCAGCAGCTGCGATCCGCTCTCCAGGACGGCGACGATGCGCTCGCCGTCGACCAGGACGTCCGCTTCGGCGCGGCCCGTCGAGGTGACGACGGTCCCGCCGGTGATCAGGGTGGTGCTCACGGTGTCTCCTTCGTCGGGGCGGGCGGTCGGCCGGGAGCGTCCGTCACGGAGCCACGATCGGGGCGTAGGTGTCCGGGCGGCGGTCGCGGTAGAACTGCCAGGTGTGCCGCATCTCGCGGACCAGGTCCATGTCCAGGTCGCGGATCAGCAGTTCCTCGTCCGTGCTCGTGGCGGTGTCGTCCACGAAGTTGCCCTGCGGGTCGACGACGTAGGAGGTGCCGTAGAAGTTGACCGCAGCGTCCCCGAACTCCTCCGTCTCCGCGTCCACCCGGTTGGGGACGACCACGAAGTAGCCGTTCGCCGCGGCGGCGGTGGGCTGCTCCAGCTCCCACAGCCGGTTGGACAGCCCCGGCTTGGACGCGTTGGGATTGAAGACGATCTGCGCCCCGCCCAGGCCCAGCGCCCGCCAGCTCTCCGGGAAGTGGCGGTCGTAGCAGATGGCGACGCCGAGCTTCCCGACAGCGGTGTCGAACACGGGCCAGCCCAGGTTGCCCGGACGGAAGTAGAACTTCTCCCAGAAGCGATCCACGTGCGGCAGGTGGTTCTTGCGGTACTTGCCCAGGTAGGCGCCGTCCGCGTCGATGACCGCGGCCGTGTTGTAGAGGACGCCCGGCTGCTCCTCCTCGTAGACGGGCAGCACGATCACCATGTGGTGCTCCGCGGCGAGCGCAGCGAAACGCTCGGTCAGCGGGCCGGGCACGGACTGGGCGTACCGGTAGTACCCGGCGTCCTGGACGATCCCGAAGTAGGGGCCGTGGAACAGCTCCTGGAAA
The DNA here is from genome assembly GCF_042879215.1 of Kocuria arenosa. Taxonomy (NCBI): domain Bacteria; kingdom Bacillati; phylum Actinomycetota; class Actinomycetes; order Micrococcales; family Micrococcaceae; genus Kocuria; species Kocuria arenosa. The sequence continues at coordinate 347,478 of NZ_JBHZTA010000003.1, forward strand.
CAGATGACCTGCGCCCTCTCGGCCGCTGCCCGCCGCACGAAGTCCTCGTGCTTGCGGACCATGGATTCCTCGTCCCCGGTCCACGCGGCCTGTGTCAGCGCTGCTCTGATGATCGTCATGGGTGCCTCCCGAGGTCGCCGCGGCTGGCGTGTTTCCATGATGCTGTCGCGATTCCGGGCTTTCCTCACTCTCATCACCGAACATTTCTCGATCGTTTCTGAGGGATGGGCGTTCTTCGGCCGGCGCGGCAGGAGTGCATCGTTGTGGGCAGGAAGCATCCGCGTCCTAGACTTCGGTGCAGGAGATCGCCGGTTCCGCTCTGACCGGCACGGTTGGCCCGGGTGTGGGCCATGGGTCCCGCTACCGCCGTCCGGCCGCGCCCTCGAGGAACCCATGCCCAGATCACCGTCGACCGCCGCAGCCCTGCTCCTCGTCTTGGCCGGGTGCGCCGCGTCGCCCGCGTCGGACGACGCCGGGAATCCGTCCGCGGCGTCCGCTTCCTCCCCCACCGTTTCCTCCGCCACCGTGGACAACTGCGGGACCGACGTCCCCCTGGGGCAGGCTCCGGAACGGGTCGTCACCATCAAGTCCGCAGCCACGGAGATGCTGCTGGCGCTCGGGCTGGAGGACCGGATCGTGGCCACCGCCTTCCCGGACGGACCCGTCCCGCCGGACCTCGCCCCCGAGCGGGGCCCGCTCCCCGTGCTCTCCGAGTCCGTGCCGTCCCAGGAGGCCGTCCTCGCCCTGGAGCCCGACTTCGTCTACGCCGGCTGGGAGTCGAGTCTCACCGCGGACGCGGTGGGCGACCGTGGCTTCCTCGCCTCCTTGGGCATCGGCAGCTATGTGTCCCCCTCGGCGTGCCGCGGCGAGGAGCACCGGCCGGACAAGCTCGGCTTCGAGGACGTCTTCGATGCCATCACCGAGGCGGGAGCGGTCTTCGGCGCCCCCGAGGCGGCCGCCGAGCTCGTCGCGCAGCAGAGGATCCTGCTCGACTCCGTGGCACCGGCCCGCGAGGGGACGACGGTGCTGTGGTACTCCTCCGGCACGGACGTCCCCTATGTCGGCGCCGGCACCGGGGCTCCGCAGATGATCCTGGAGGAGCTCGGCCTCGTGAACGTCGCCGCGGACGTGGAGGACTCGTGGGCCTCCCTCAGCTGGGAAGCCGTTGTGGCGGCGGATCCGGATGTCATCGTGCTCGTCGACGCACGGTGGAACACCGCCGAGAGCAAGAAGGAGCGTTTGCGCGCCGACCCTGCGACCTCGACCCTGGAGGCCGTGCTGGAGGAGCGCTTCCTCGTGGTCCCGTTCGCCGCGGGAGAGGCCGGGGTCCGCAACGCCGAGGCGGTCCTGGACCTCGCCGCGCAGCTCGAGGCCTTGGAGGCGCGACCATGACGGCCCTCGAGCCGCGCACCGCCGGGGCCCTGCGGCCGGCTCGCCGCGCGGACCGCGTGCCCGTCCGGCCCGCGGCCCTGGCCCTGGGCCTCGCACTGGCCGGCACGGTGGTCGTGGCGGTGACCATGGGTCCGGCGGAGCTCACGGTCCCGGACGTGCTGCGGAGCGTGCTCGCGCACCTGGGCGCCGGAACGAGCCCGCTGCCGCTGATCGAGGACAACATCGTGTGGCACATCCGCCTGCCGCGCGTCCTGACCGCAGGGGCGGTCGGCGCCGGGCTGGCTGTCAGCGGCGCGGTGATGCAGGCGCTGACCCGCAACTCGCTGGCCGACCCGTACCTGCTCGGCCTCTCCTCCGGGGCCTCGCTCGGCGCCGTGGCCGTCCTGCTCCTGGGCCTGCACCTGCTGCTGCCTCTGGCCGCCTTCGCGGGCGCCCTGCTCGCCCTGGGCACCACCCTGCTGCTGGCCCGGCTGGCCGGTGGGCTGACCCCGGCGCGCACGGTCCTGGCCGGGGTCGCGGTGTCCTCCCTGGGCACTGCGCTCACGAGTCTGCTGATCTTCTGGACGGCCACCGGGGACTCGTACCGGGACATCATGGGCTGGCTGATGGGCTCGCTGAGCGGTGCCCGGTGGTCGGGCGTCCTGGTCGTCCTGCCCGTGCTGGTCCTGGCCCTCGTGCCCCTGCTCGCGGCGGCACCTGTGCTGGACGGCTTCGCCTTCGGGGACTCGGCGGCCGCGGCGCTGGGGATCAACGTGCCCGCCGCCCGGTGGTTCCTTCTCGTGGCAGCAGCCCTGCTCACGGGCGTGATGGTCTCGGTCAGCGGGGCCATCGGCTTCGTGGGCCTCGTGCTGCCGCACGCGGTACGGCTGGTGGCCGGACCCGGCCACCGAGCACTGCTGCCGCTCTCCGCGCTGCTCGGAGCGGTCTTCCTGATCTGGGCGGACACGCTGGCGCGCACCGTCCTCGACCCCCGCGAGCTGCCGGTGGGCGTGGTCACCGCCGTGGTCGGGGCACCGGTCTTCGCCCTGCTACTGGCCAGGCGGCAGGGGCCACGATGAGCGGCGTGGCCGTCCGCGGAGTGACGGTCGAACTCGGTGGGCGGCTCGTGCTGGACGGTGTCGACTGCACCGTGCCGGCCGGAGCGGTCTGCGCGGTCGTCGGCCCGAACGGTGCCGGCAAGTCCACGCTCCTGCGCGCGATCGCAGGGCTCACCCGCACCTGCCAGGGCCGGGCCGTGTGGGAGGGGGAAAACCTGCTGTCCATGCGCGGCCGGGACCGGGCACGCGTCGTGGCGTTCGTCGAGCAGGAGTCCACGACCGAGGAGACCCTGACCGTTCGGGAGGTCGTGGCCCTCGGCCGCGTTCCCCACCGCCCCCTGCTGGGTTTCGGCGACACCCGGGACGACGCCGCGGTTCGAGCGGCACTGCGCACGACCGCGTGCGCCGAATTCGCAGAGCACCGCTTCCTGGACCTCTCCGGGGGCCAGCGCCAGCGCGTGCAGCTCGCGCGCGCCCTGGCTCAGCAACCGCGGCTGCTCGTGCTGGACGAGCCGACCAATCACCTGGACCCGCACGCCCAGCTGTCCACCCTGCGTCTGGTCCGGGAGCTGGCCGCCGAGGGCGTCACCGTGCTCGCGGCGCTGCACGACCTCACCCATGCCGCAGCCTGGTGCGACCACGTGGTCGTTCTCTCCGCCGGGCGGGTGGTCGCGACCGGCGAACCGGACGCGGTACTCACCCCGCAGCTGATCGAGGCGGTCTACGGCGTCGAGGCGCACCTCCTCGAGCACCCGGTCACCGGACGGCCCGTGATCGCGCTGTCCTTGCCCCCGACGGGGTCGGGTTCCGTGCCTCCCGCCGCCGGTTCGGCCAGCGCGGTGGCATAGCCCTCCTCCCACGCCTCCTTGCTGCCGCGCCGGAACATGTCGTCCTCCGCGGGCCGGACCAGCACGGACGCTCCTTCCCGGGCAGCGGGATGCTCGGCGTCCACCACCAGCTCGGGCAGCCCCCGCACCACAGCGACGGGGCACCTGCGGGTCTTGCCCTTGACGAGATCGGCGGCGGCGGCGATCTCGTCGGCCACGGCAGTGACCGTGGCCGACAGAACCAGGCCGTGGTCGTCGGTCGAGCCCCGCAGGTCCTCGACCACGCGCACACTCGCGGCGCCGATCGCCGCGTCGGTCTGACCGATCCGCCAGGCACGGCCCAGGGTGTCGGTGACGACGACGCCCACCGCCACGCCCAGGCGCCGCCGAAGTCCGGCCACGAGCCGGCGGGCGGAGGCGTCAGGGTCCTCCGGCAACAGCAGCACCGTACCGGGGGGCGCGTTGCTGCTGTCGACCCCTGCGGCCGCGGCCACGATGCCGAGCCGGTTCTCCACGATGCGGGTGGCGCCGCCCGGATGGACCTTCGTCGCCACGACCCGGATCGTCTCGTCCGTGATGGCCTGCTCCCGGTTCTCGGCGCTCACCGATCGGCCCTCGGCCTTGGAGACGACCTTCGAGGTGACCACGAGGATGTCCCCGGTTCGCAGCGTTCCGCCGGCCGCCCCCACGATCAGGTCCACGAGGTCGTGCCCCTCGGCGACCTCGCCGATGCCCTCCAGGGCCCACACCTGCAGGACGGGCGCGCTCATCGGCGCAGGGCGGGGAGGACGGAGCGGGAGAACTCGTCGATCCACTCCCGCTGGTTGCGACCGACGTTGTGCAGATAGATCCTGTCGAAGCCCAGGTCGACGAATCGTTGGACGTGGGAGCGGTGCACGTCGGGGTCGCTCGAGATGACCATGCGGCCCTCGAAGTCCTCGGGTCGGACGAGCTTGGCCATCTGCTCCAGCTCGAACGGCGAGCGGATGTCCCCCTTGGGGAACTTCATGCCGCCGTTCGGCCACTCCACCATGGCGTTGGTCAGCGCCTGCTCGTCCGTGTCGGCCCAGCTCAGGTGCAGCTGAAGGACCTTGGGCATGCTCCCGGGGTCCTTGCCGACCTCCCGGGCGCCGGCATCGAAGCGGTCGAAGAGCATCTGGATCTTCTCCAGGGGTGCGCCCACGGTGATGAGGCCGTCCGCACGGCGGCCGGCCCGCTTGGCGGTGACCGGTCCGGCCGTGGCCACCAGGATCTCCGGTGCCGTCTCGGGCATCGTCCACAGCCGGGTGGACTCCATCGTGTAGAACTCGCCGTGGTGCCTGACGTCCTTGCCCTCGAGCGAGTGCGTGAACAGCTTCCGGATGATGTCGATGGCTTCGAACATCCGGTTGATGCGTTCCGGAGCCTCCGGCCAGTACTGGGCGGTGATGTGCTCGTTCAGAGCCTCTCCCGAGCCGAGACCGAGCCAGTGCCGCCCGGGGTACATGGCCGCAAGCGTGGCCGAGGCCTGCGCGACCATGGCGGGGTGCCAGCGGAAGGTGGGCGTGGTGACGCCCGGGCCCATGTCCCCGGCGGTGCGCTCACCGATGGCCGCCAGGACGTTCCACACGAAGGCCGACTGCCCCTGGGCGGGGACCCATGGCTGGAAGTGGTCGGCGGCCATGACCCCGGAGAAGCCGGCCCGTTCGGCATACTCGGACAGCTCGACGGCCTCTCGCGGGTGGAACTGCTCGAGCATGGCGGCGTAGCCGATCCGGAGCGATGCGTTCATGACCGCAACCTATCTGTCCCGGATGCCCGAGCGGTCATGTTCCTCTCCCCTGCGTGAAGATTTCACGGGCATGCCCGGGTTGCTCCCGGCCCCGTGTCACGGTGTGACGGTGATCCGCACCCGCGCCGGGAGCAGGGCGTCGAGATCGCCGTCCAGGGCCAGGGCGGGCGTGCTCGAGCCGAGGGCGGCGTCCGGGACGCCGTGCACCGCCATGCGCAGGGCGAGCTCCGTGGTCAGCCACGGGGTGGTGCCGTAGCCGGGGTTGCCCTCTGCCTCCAGCACGGCGGGAAAGCTGCTGCCCTCGTGGGTGGAGAACACCCCGCGGGTCGTCCACGACCAGCCGGTGCGCACATCGCCCACCGGACCCGTCCCGACCTGGGGCAGGACCTCCGCCAGGACGTCGGCGAGCCGCGCGCGCACCGGGTGCGGCAGGCCGGTGGCGAGACCGGCGAGCGCCTGGAAGACGGCCACCGCCACGGCCGCGGCGAAGCGCCCGGCCCCTCGGAGCCCGCCCGCGCGGCCGACGTCCATGGCCTCGCGGAAGGCCACGGGGTGCGCGGCGGCCCCCGGGACGGGACTGAGGGCCTGGGTGCGGTGCACCACCGGGGGGTTGATCGCCGCGAGCGGGCTCATGGCCGCGAGCACCCGGCCGCCGGCGGTCCGGGGGCGCAGGCGCAAAGGGCTGAACCCGCGGACGGCGTCGGGGTCCGCGGCGGTCCCGCTGCCCGGCGCGGGGTCCGGGAGGCGGGCGGCGACGTCCCCGGTGCGGGCGGGGTCGGGGTCCCGGAGCACCTCGACGAGGCTCTGCACGGTCCCGCCCGAGACCGACTCCGAGAACCCGGTCCCGGGCGGAGTGCGCACGGAGGTCACGAGGTCCGCGGTGCGCAGGGTCTCGCCCCGGGCGGCGGCGTGCCGGCGGGCGGCGTCGACGAGGACGTCGGCGGGCAGGGCCTCGAAGCCCGCCGTGTGCACGAGCGCGACCCCGGCGGTCCGCGCGGCCTCGTGCAGGTCCCGGTCGGTCCGGTGCACGAGCTGGGCCTCGCCCGTCACGTCGACGTAGTGGGTGCCCTCCGCGACGCACGCGGCGAGCACCGGGGGCGCCAGCCGCGTGTAGGGCCCGGCGAGGTCGACCAGCACGTCGACCCGGCGGACGAACGCGCGCAGGGAGTCGGGGGCGGCGATGTCGGCGTGCAGGACCTCGGGGACGGGAAGGTCCCGGTCGGCGCACAGGGTGCGCACGCGCTCGGGGTCCCGGGCGCCGACGACGACGTCCGCTCCCGCTTCGGGCGCCCGCGCCAGGAGATGGGCCAGCGCCACACGCCCGGTGATGCCGGTGGCGCCGAGAAGGCCCACGACGGGCCGGGGGCTGTGCTCTGGTTCCATCCGGCCACTCTAGGGGAACGGCCCGGCCGCCGGCCGGGCACCGGGGCGTCCCGGGCGCCGGAGTCCCCCAGGCACCGCATCGCCCCTGGCGGCGCCCAGGTCCAGGGCCTACCGTGGCGGGCAGGGGTCCGGGTCCTCGATTCGCGCCCAGTGCTCCGCATCCGCCGACCCGTGACTCTCGGCCTGCGAGCTCCGCTCCGCGCCTCCCGCTCCGTGAGTCCCGCTCCGTGACTCCCGCTCCGTGACTTCCGACCCGCGCCACTCGAGAAAGGCCCCGCCGTGACCGCCTCCCCCGTCAGCACCCGCCGCACCGGGCTGCGGCCCACCGCCGCGGACCGCGTCCGGCAGGTCGCGGTCACCATCAGCGAGATCGCGTGCCTGCTGGGCACGCTCGTCGGGATCGGCGTCTTCGGCACCCGGGTCGAGGAGTCGTCCGGCGGCAGCCTCTCCGCGGACGCCACCCTGCTCGCCCCGGCCGGCACGGCGTTCTCGATCTGGTCGGTGATCTACCTGGGGCTGTTCGCCTACACCGTCTGGCAGTGGCTGCCCTCGCGGGCGACGGACCCCCGGGCCCGCGCCACCGGATGGCTCGCGGCGGCGTCCATGCTCCTCAACGCCGGCTGGCTGCTGGTCACCCAGCAGGGCTGGATCTGGACCAGTGTCGGGGTCATCGTCGCCCTGGTGCTGGTCCTGGGCCTGCTGGTGGTGCGCCTGACCGAGCTCCCCGGCCGGCGCGGCCCACTCGACCTGGTCGTGGTCGACGGCACCTTCGGGCTGTACCTGGGATGGGTGTCCGTCGCGACGGCCGCCAACGTGGCGGCCGCCCTCGTGGCCTCGGGCGTGCCGCAGGAGGGCCGGGGCGCCGAGTGGATCGGCGTCGGCGTCGTGCTCGTGCTCGCCACGGTCGTCGCCGCCGTCCAGAGGCGGGTCGGCGGCCGGTGGGCCGTGGCCGCCGCCTCCGCGTGGGGACTGTCCTGGATCGCGGTCGGCCGGGCCACGGACGAGCCGCGGTCCATGATCCTGGCCTGGGGCGCCGCCGCGGCGGCTGTCCTGGTCGTGCTGGCCACCGCGTACTTCCGCCGGGGCGCCGGCGTCCGGGACGGCGCCGCTCAGCACGGCGCCGGACGGAACGGCGCGGGTCGGAACGGCGCCGACCAGCACCGGGCCGATCGGACTGCGCACACCGATCGAACGGTGGACGAGCAGCGCTGAGGGCCCTCCGCGTGCTCCCGCCACCGATTCCCCGCGCGGCGGCTCAGCCGCGCAGCCGGAGGAGCGCCCGCACCGCCGCGTCCCCGTAGCCGCCGCCGAACCGGACGGCGTGCACCAGCAGCGGCGGCAGCTGGTACCACGGCACCCGCTCCTGCCAGCCGGGCGCGAGCGGGTGCTCGGCGTCGTAGGCGGCCAGGCACTCCTCGCCGAAGCCGCCGAACAGCAGCATCATCGCGATGTCGACCTCGCGGTGCCCCCAGTGTGCCGACGGGTCGATCAGCCAGTTCCGCCCGCGGACGTCCACGAGCCGGTTGCCGGCCCACAGGTCGCCGTGCACCAGGGTGGGCGGTTCCTGCGGACCGGCGAGCTCCTCGGCCCGCGGGGCGAGCTCCTCGAGCAGGTCCGCGGCGTGCGCAGCGATCCGGCCGGCCGCGACCGCGTCCCGCAGCAGCGGGCGGATCCGCCGGCCGAGCAGGAACGCCGCCCAGTCCTGGGTCGGGGACAGGTCCACCTCGAAGGACCCGATCCTCGCGGGCAGCTCCGGGGCGAGCCCGCCGAAGGCCTTTCCCTGCGTGCGGTGCAGCGCCGCGAGCCCGCGCCCGCACTCCTCCTCGGTGCCGGGCCGACGCCGGCCCGGCGCCTCGTCGATCCACTCGAGGACGATGCCGTCGTCCGTCCACCGCACGACCTCCGGCACCCCGAGGACCTCCGGCACGTGCTCCCGCAGGGCGTGCAGGCCGGCGACCTCCGCCGCCATCATCCTGGCGGGCGGGTCCGCCATGGTCTTCGCGAACAGGGGTCCCCGTGCCGTCTCCAGGCGGAAGGCCGACGCGGTGTCGCCCCCGCCGAGAGGAGAGGCCCGTTCCACCCCGAGTCCGCCGACGAGGTCGTCGGTGAGGTCGTGCGGCAGGCCGGCCGCAAGGTCGAAGGTGCTCATGCCGTCCGTTCTCCTCGATCCGTCCTGCTCCGTGCCGACGTCCGCGTCCCAGCTCTGCCGGAAGCCGGCCGTCGTCCTGCGGTTGTCGTGCGGTTGCCGTGCGGTTGCCGTGCCGTTGTCGTACCGATGTCGCGCCTAGGCCTCGAGCCGTTCCGCGAGGTTCACGCCGGCCCGCGCCCGCACCACGGCGTCGACGGCGCGGATGAACCCGAGGTGGCTGAACGCCTGGGGGAAGTTCCCGGCGAGCCGCCCGCTCCCGGGGTCGTACTCCTCGGCGTAGAGGCCCAGGTCGTTGGCGTAGCCCGCGAGCTGCTCCAGGAGCTCACCGGCGTCGTCCACCCGGCCGCTGCGCGCGTACTGCTCCACGAGCCAGAACGTGCAGATGAGGAACGGGTACTCGTCGCCCTCGAGACCGTCCAGGCCGGAGGCGGTCCGATAGCGGTGGACCAGACCGTGCGCTCCCCGCAGGTCCCGCTCGATCCGGGCCACGGTGCCGAGCATCCGCGGGTCGTCGTAGGCCACGAAGCCCGTGTGCGGCAGCTGCAGCAGCGAGGCGTCCACCTCGGTGTTGTCGTAGGTCTGCGTGAACGTGTTCAGCTCCGTGTCGAAGCCGTGCTCCAGGATCTCGGCGCACAGCCGGTCCCTCAGGTCCCGCCACCGCTCCACCGGCCCGGAGAAGCCGTGCTCCTCGACGGCGCGCACGCCCTGGTCGAAGGCCGCCCACATCATGGCGCGCCCGTGCACGAAGAACCCGGCGCTCCCGCGCATCTCCCAGATCCCGTGGCCGGCCCGGTCGAAGTTGCGCTCGCAGAAGCGCAGCAGGTTCTTCTGCAGACCCCACGACCACTGGTCCTCCTCCACGCCGGCGTCCCGGAGGGCGGCGAGCGCGAGCATGACCTCCCCCACGACGTCCGCCTGGTACTGGCCCACCGCGCCGTTGCCGATCCGCACGGGAGTCGAGGCCTCGTACCCGCCGAGGTGGCCCAGCTCGCTCTCGGGCAGCTGCCGCTCCCCGGCCAGGCCGTACATGATCTGGACCTGGTCGGGGTCCCCGGCCACGGCCCGCAGCAACCAGTTGCGCCAGTGCAGGGCGCCGTCGGTGAAGTCGTGGGCGACGAGCACCTCGATGGTCAGGGCGGCGTCCCGGAGCCACGTGTAGCGGTAGTCCCAGTTGCGCGATCCCCCGAACTCCTCGGGCAGCGAGGTGGTGGGCGCCGCGACGATCCCCCCGGTCCCGCGGTGGGTGAGGGCCCGCAGCACGAGCAGCGAGCGCAGGACGGCCTGCTCGTGGCGCTTGTGGGTGCTCACGTGCGAGGACCACTCGGTCCAGAAGGACACCGCCCGGTCGAGGGCGGCGGCGGGGTCCACGGGGGTGGGCAGCGCGTGGTGGGACTCGTGCCAGGTCAGCACCCAGTCCAGGGACTCCCCTGACGAGAGCGGGAAGCGTCCGCCGAGCCGGTCGGCGACAACGCCCTCGTCCTCGTCGGGGTGCCCCGTCTCGTTCCGGACGGCGTCCTCGAGCGGGTCGACGCGCGGGAAGTCCTCGGGGTGCAGCATCGGTCCGGTCAGGAGCAGGGCGTCCGGGCCGGCGATCGAGAGCTGCCCGCACGTGCCGTTGCCGTCGATGTCGACCCGTCGCGTCCAGGGCAGGGCGCGCCCGTAGTCGAAGCGGATCCGCAGGTCGTGCTCCACCTCGACCGTCCCCGAGGTGCACTCGACCCGCCGCACGAGGTCGGCGTGGTCCGGGTGGTCGTCCCCGGCGGCCACGGGGGGCAGGAAGTCGGTCACCACGACGGTCCCGGTGGGGGTGCGCCACGTCGTCTCGAGCACGAACGTGCGGGGCAGGTAGCGGCGGGACGTGACCTCGCCGTCGACGGCGGAGAGCTTCCAGCGCCCGTCCTCGGGCGTGCCCAGCAGGGCCCCGAAGACCGACGGCGAGTCGAAGCGGGGGAAGCACAGCCAGTCGACGCTGCCGTCCCGGGACACGAGCGGCCCGGTGTGCAGATCGGACAGCAGCGCGTAGTCCTCGAGGGGGGTGGACGGGGGCCGGGTCGCGTCGTCGCTCATCCGCCCATTCAACCAGCCTCGACCGGGTGTCCGGTCGGCACAGCGCCGTCGCCGTGGCCGCGGACCGCCCGGACCGGCGAGCCGGCGGGATCGGAGGCGTGCTCCTCGGAGGCCGGGGTACCGTGCTGGCATGACCACCATCAGGACCCTGATCGTTCTCGGCGCCACCGGCGACCTCACGTCCCGTCTGCTCCTGCCGGGGCTGGGCACGCTGCTCAGCTCGCAGCCGGAGCTGCGGATCGACGTCGTCGGATCCTCCCGCGAGCCCGCGGACGGGTGGGAGCAGGTCGTGGCGGAGGCCTTCGACGTCGTCGGCGCCTCCGGGCCCGCCGCCGCGCACACGCGGGAAACCGCCCGCTACGTAGCCGGCGACGTCACCGATGCCGGGGACCTCGCCCGCCTGCTCGACGACGTCGAGGGCCCGGTCTGCCTGTACTTCGCCCTGCCCCCGGCGGTCACCGCGCAGGCGTGCGAGGCCATGGCCGGAATGGACCTGCCGGAGGACCTGGTGCTGGCCCTCGAGAAGCCGATCGGCTCCGACACGGAGACCGCCCGGGAGCTGAACCGGCTCGTGGGCCGGATCGTCCCGGAGGAGCGGACCTTCCGGGTGGACCACTTCCTGGGCATGCCGGCGGTGCTCAACTTCGTGGGGCTGCGCTTCGCCAATCGTCTGCTGGAGCCGCTCATGAGCCGGGAGCACGTGGAGTCCGTGGAGATCGTCTTCGACGAGACCCTGGGCCTGGAGGGACGTGCGGGGTTCTACGACGCCACGGGGGCGCTGCGGGACATGATCCAGTCCCACCTGCTGCAGGTCATGGCCCTCGTCATGATGGAACCGCCCTCCTCCTTCGACCAGGTGGAGATCCCCACGCTGACGAGCCACGTGCTGCGGGCCACGAAGCTCTGGCAGGACGATGTCGCGGGGGCCGCGGCCCGTGGCCGCTACACCGCCGGCGGCGTGGACGGCCGTGAGCTGCCCGACTACACGGCCGAGGACGGCGTGGACGCGGGGCGCGGGACGGAGACGTTCGCGCAGGTGGTCCTCGAGGTCGACACGTGGCGCTGGAACGGCGTGCCGGTCACCCTGCGCTCGGGCAAGGCGGTCGGCAACCCCCGCCAGGAGATCGCGATCACGTTCCGCCGCCCGCCGCACGACTACGAGCAGCTGCCCCGCTCGGGGGACGTGGCCCCGAACGTCCTGCGCATGGGCCTCGAGGAGGAGCAGCTGAGCCTGGAGCTGAACGTGGGCGGGCCCTTCGACTCCCGCGGGATGACCCGGGTGACGCTCTCGTCCGGGATGGCCCGGCCGGGCCTGACCGCCTACGGCAGCGTGCTGCGGGGCATCCTCGAGGGCGACCACACCTTCAGCGTCCGCGGGGACGCGTCGGAGCAGGGATGGCGCATCGTCGACGAGGTGCTCGCCGCCTTCGAGGACGGCCGGGTCCCGCTGCTCGAGTACCCGGCCGGCAGCTCCGGGCCCGTCTGAGCGGGAGGCGCGCCGGCCGGGGGCCGCCGCGCCGTCGCCGGAGCCGTCACCGGAGCCGTCACCGGAAACACCATCGGGGTCCCGGCCGAGAGCTTCGCCGGGAACGCCGATGGGGTCCCGGCCGGGGTCGCCGTCGGTCTCTCCGTCCGGGTCCGCCGGGGTGCCAGGATGTCCGCGGGGACGACCTCGGCACCCCGGGGCCTAGAGGTCGCCGATCGCGGATCCGAGCAGGCGGACCGGCTCGAAGGCCTCCGCGTTGGTGTGCTTGGCCTGCGCCCCGCGGAAGGCGGCCATGCCGCGGACCCGCCCGGGGGTCATGTAGGGCTTGCCGGCCTGGTCCCGGTGGGAGAGCACGGCCTCGACCTTGACGTCGACGTAGCCGTCGATGTCCACGAACACGGACGGGTCGAAGTCGCGGGTCACCGACGGGGACTCGTAGCACAGGATCGAGTGGTGGGCCCGGGCGGCGCGCAGGGTGGCCTGGTGCACCGCGTAGTGGTCCTGGTGCTGGTCGTGGGCGGAGTGGGTGAAGATCACGTCCGGCTCGAACTCCCGGATCGCGGCCTCGATGGCCCGGACCATGTCGTTGCTGGCCGCCTCCAGCTTGGTGTCCGGGAAGTCGTGCACCCGCAGCCCCGTGAGCCCCAGGAACGAGGCGCCGCGCTGGGCCTCGGCCGGGCGCACCCCGGCGTTGCCGCCGACCTCCCCCGAGCTCATCACCAGGCCGCGGACCTCGTGACCGGTGTCCACCAGCTTGGCCAGGGTCGCCCCGCAGGCGAGCTCGAGGTCGTCCGGGTGGGCCCCGATGGCCAGCACCCTCCGCCGTTCGACCACGGTGGTGGCGGGGATCCGCCGCTCGGCGATGGCGAAGCCGAAGACCCCGGTGGCGACCAGGGTGGCCACCGCGATCGCGTCGCAGACCAGGGTCACGGGCATGACCGTGGCGCACCACAGGTTGAGCACCAGCAGCACCGAGTAGACGACGACGATGGCCTGGCGCAGCGACCTGGCCCCAGCGATGAACCGCTTGTGCCGCGTGTAGGCGGTGGTCGACAGGACGTAGACGAGGACGACGGTGCTCAGCAGAGCACCCACGACGGATGGCAACATGTTTCCCCCCAGAAATGATCGGCCCGGCCCGGAAGCTCCTTCGCTCCGGGTCGAGGACGCCACCGGCCCCCCGACCGGTTCGACGTCCGCCCGACCGGGGTGGTGGACACCACCGGGTCGGGTATGGATCAGTTTGCATGAGGAAACAGTTTTTTGCATCCGTTAATAGGCGTTCGGGCGACCCCACATCCGCCCACATCCACGGAGCGATCTCCGGTTCGCCGGACCGGGCACGAGCCTGGTCCTCGCGGTCCGCCGGGTCGAGGCCCTCGACGACGAGACCGAGGAGCGCCGCCGGCGGGGCGCCCGAGCCGTCGCCGCGCCGACCGACGTGACCGGCCCCGAGTCCGTGCAGGAGCTGGCCCGGCGGGCTGTGGAGGAGTTCGGCCGCATCGGCGCGTGGGTCGATGACGCCGCCGCGGGCTTCTTCTCGCCCTTCCTGGACATGCCGCTCGAGGATTTCCGGCGGGTCCTGGACGTCAACGTGATGGACTGCGCGCACGGCACCCGTTCTCAGCCGATTTTATAGTCAGCCTGCTTTCGTATCGTCCCGTTTCGTGTGAGACTGGGCGGACACCGCTCGAGGAGTTCACCGTCCCCGGTGACCGCCACATGAAAGAGGTACTTCCATGATCAGCACGATCCAGAACCTTGGTGTCCGCAGCGAGCACGCCTACGCGGCGGGCTTCGCCTCCATCGGCCTGTCCGTCCTCTCCTGGACGATCAGCCTCGGCAAGAGCAAGTCCAAGCCCCAGGCCGACCGCTGGGGCCTCTTCGTGGGCGAGTGGACCCCGACCTTCTTCGCGATCGGCGTGGCGCTGAAGCTCGAGGAGACCTCCTCCAAGAAGTAGGTCCTCCGGACAGCGCGTCCCCGGACGCAGCGGCGGCCCCCATCCTCACGGGTGGGGGCCGCCGTCGCGTCCGGGACCGGGTTCAGCGCCCGACCGTGGGCAGGTCCTTCACGGCAGGGCCCTCGAGCAGGGAGCCGTCGGCGGCGAAGCGGGAACCGTGCAGGGGACAGTCCCACGAGCGCTCGGCGTCGTTCCAGCGCAGCACGCCGCCGAGGTGCGTGCAGACGCCGGAGATCCTGCAGGTGGTGCCGTCGACGGTGGACACGGCCACAGGACGGCCGTGCTCGCGGCCGACGACGCCCTGCCCCTCCGCGGGCGCCCCGCCGGGCAGCTCCTTCAGCTCGGCCTTGAGCCAGTCCTTGGGTGCGTTGAGGCCCACGCCCGCGTTGACGCGCAGAGCGGTGAGGATGTCCGACGGCGAGGTGACGCGCCGTCCCAGTGTCTCGGCCCATGGGACGCTGCCGCCGGTGATCTCGGCGTTCAGCGCGATCGCGGCGGCGACGGCATTGCTCATCCCCCACTTGTTGTAGCCGGTGGCGAGGTAGATGTTCCCGCCGCCTCGGGGCAGGGCGCCGATGAAGGGGATCAGGTTGACCGACTGGTAGTCCTGCGCCGCCCACGCGTGGGTGCGCTCGGCCCCGGGGAACCAGCGCTGCGTCCAGGACTCGAGGTCGTCCACGGCGGCCTGCGGGGAGGCGGAGCGCCCCACCACGTGGTCGTTGCCGCCCACCAGCAGCAGCTCCTCCCCGTCGACCGGCACGGTGCGCAGGGTCCGGGCCGGGCTGTCCGCGGTGATGTACATGCCCTCCGGGATGGACCCCGGCGCCCCGGGAACCCGGTAGGTCAGGGCGTAGGAGCGGTTCGGGGAGAGCTTCGCGAAGTACCCGCCGCGGTCCAGGACCGGGGTGCCCGTGGCCAGCACGAGACGGTCGGCGCGCACCGGCCCCTGCGAGGTCCGCACCGTCAGGGGCGAGCGGACGCCGGCGCCGGTGATCCGGACGCCCTCCACGAGCGTGCCCCCGCGCTCCTTCAGCTCGGCGACGAGGGCGCCGAGCACCTCCATGGGGTGGAACTGGACCTGGTCCGGCATCGTGATGGCACCGGAGACCTCATAGGGGAGGCCGGTGTCGCGGGTCCAGTTCATGTGCAGACCGGCGATGCGGGCGGCCTCGAGCTCCTTGCGCAGGGCGGAGGCGCCCTTGGACGTCGTCGCGTAGGTGTACGCGGCGCGGCGCTGGAACGGGACCCCGCGCTCCTCGAGGAAGCGGACCAGCCAGTCCATGCCCTCGCGGTTCCCGTCCGCATAGGCGCGCAGCACCTTGTCCGACTGGTGCCGGTGGATCTGGGAGAGCGTGGTGCCCTGCAGCAGGGACAGCTTCGCCGTCGTGTTGCCCGTGGTGACGGCCCCCACGGAGCGGGCCTCGAGCACGGCGACCCGTTGGCCCGCACGCGCCAGCAGCACCGCGGTGGTCAGCCCGGTCAGCCCGGCGCCCGCGACGACGGTGTCGTAGTGCGTCCCCGGGACGAACTGGTCCGATGCTGTGGACGGCACCTCGTACGTGTCGAGCCATACGGATTTCATGGAGGAGCTCCCTCGGGGTCGGTGCGGTCGGCGCGGTCCGACCCTGTTGCCATCCTGGCGGCCACCCGGTGGGAAGTCCACTGTGCAGTCCCGGGGAGGATTCGGCGAACCGGCTGTCGGAGGCGGTTCCTAGACTTGTCCTCATGCCCCCGGAACCGTCCATGGTCGACATCACCCGCATCTACTACGAGCCGGCCGCCGCCGAGCTGCCCCGGGGGCGGCAGGTCCTCGAGCGGTGGCCGGACGCCACCCTGGTGGAGGTGCCGAGCCACTGGCAGATCCCGGAGCTGCACGGGGACGAGACCAACGCGCGGCGGTGGGTGCGGATCAAGCGCGAGGCCCTGGTGCTGGGGGTCAAGAAGTCGCTGGCGGCCCGGCCCAACGGCCGGTCGGCGGACTTCATCGCGCCGTCCACGGCCAACGGGTGCGCCATGGCGTGCGCCTACTGCTACGTGCCCCGCCGGAAGGGCTACAGCAATCCGGTGACGGTCTTCGCCAACATCGAGCAGATCACCGGCTACCTGGACCGGCACATCGGCCGGCAGGGCACCAAGCCGGAGCCCAACCAGTGCGACCCTGACGCGTGGGTCTACGACCTCGGGGAGAACAGCGACTGCTCGGTGGACGCGCTGCTCAGTGACAACGTGCAGGACCTCGTGGACCTGTTCCGCCGCCACCCCACGGCCAAGGCGTCCTTCGCCACGAAGTACGTCAACCGGGAGCTGCTGGACTGGGACCCGCAGGGACGGACCCGGGTGCGGTTCTCGCTGATGCCGGCGCACCTGGCCAAGCTGACGGACATCCGGACCACGCCGGTGCCCGAGCGGATCTCCGCCATCGACGATTTCGTGGCGGCCGGGTACGAGGTGCACGTGAACTTCTCGCCGGTGATCGTCACGGACACGTGGCTGGAGGACTGGGCCGAGCTCTTCGAGCAGCTCGACGACGGCCTGAGCGCGGCGGCCAAGGACCAGCTGGCCTCGGAGGTCATCTTCCTGACCCACAACGCCCAGCTCCACGACGTCAACACGCAGTGGCACCCCAAGGCCGAGGAGGTGCTGTGGCGCCCGGATCTCCAGGAGACGAAGCGCTCCCAGAACGGAGCCCTGAACGTGCGGTACCGGTTCCGGGACAAGCAGCGCTACCTGGAGCAGTTCCTGGACCTGCTGCACGAGAAGCTGCCGTACTGCGACGTCCGCTACGCGTTCTGAGCCCGGATTCTGCCGCCCCGTCCCGAGCCCGCGCTCAGGACCGGAGCCCCCGGTTCACGCCACCCGGGGGTCGTAGCCGTCCGAGGGCCGGGAGACCGTGGTCAGCAGGAACACCGAGTCCTCCAGCGCCTCCACCGAGTGGCGGGAGTCGGTCAGGGACAGCAGCTCCCCGGCCGTGAGCTCCTCGGCGAGCTGACCGCGCTTGAGCACCCGGACCCGGCCGAGCAGCAGCTGCAGCGTGGCGGCGGGCGGGGAGACGTGCTCGGCGAGCTCCTTGCCGGCGCACAGCGCCATCACCGTCTGCCGCAGCACGCCGTCGTGCACCACCAGCTCCGCGCTGCGCCCGACGCCGGAGGCCCGCGCCTTCGCGAGGTTGGCGGTGGCGAGGTCGTCGAGGCGGGTCATGGGTCCTCCTGGTGGCGCGTCAGCGGTGGGGTCTCAGAGCAGCGCGCCTTCGAGGCGCAGCAGGTACTCCTTGCGCTCCATGCCGCCGGCGTAGCCG
The DNA here is from genome assembly GCF_042879215.1 of Kocuria arenosa. Taxonomy (NCBI): domain Bacteria; kingdom Bacillati; phylum Actinomycetota; class Actinomycetes; order Micrococcales; family Micrococcaceae; genus Kocuria; species Kocuria arenosa. The sequence continues at coordinate 364,846 of NZ_JBHZTA010000003.1, forward strand.
GTGAGCCGCCCGTTCGCCCCGATGATCCGGTGGCACGGGACGAGCAGGCTGACGGGGTTGCGGCCGTTGGCGGCCCCCACCGCCTGCGCGGCCCGGGGCGCCCCGACGGCGCGGGCCACCTGTCCGTAGGTGCCGGTGGTGCCGTACGGGATCTGCGCGAGGGCGTTCCACACGCGCACCTGGAACGGCGTCCCGTGGAGGACGACGTCGGCGTCGAACTCCTGCAGCCGTCCCGCGAAGTACTCGCCGAGCTGCTCGCGGACGTGCGGGAGGAGGCTGTCGTCGCGTGCCCCGAAGGAGGCGGGGATCGGCCCCTGGCGTGCTGCCTCGACGGAGAGCGCCGCGAGCGCACCCGCCTCTTCGACGAGAGCCAGCGGGCCGATGGGCGACTCCACGACGGCGTGACGGCGGACGGTCGCGGTGGTGGCTGCCGGGCTCAGTCTCAGTCCCATGGGCCGATTCTACGCCCGGCGCAGCTGCCCCCGCGGTCTGCGGGCCAGGGTGTAGGACGGCTCCCGGATCCGACAGGTCCAGTCGTAGTTCTCGGCGCCCGTGGGGACGTTGAGCAGGGGGTCGAAGCGCTCGTCGTCCCCGAACGGGGCGCCGGGACCGAGCTCGACCGTCCCGAATCGCTGCCACGCCCCGAGAGGCGTGGCCCAGTGCAGACCGAGGACCCACGGCTCGGCCGCGACCGACGCCCGGAAGAGGTCGGGGCGGGCCGGCAGTCGCTCCGTGCGGGGCTCGGGGTGCGCGGCGACCAGCACGGGGCCGCCGAGACCGCGGTAGGGCATGAAGGAGGCGAAAGCACTGTCCGGCACGTGCCGGTGGAAGGTCGGGACGAAGCGGGAGAACCGCCCGCTGCCGGCGGTCGCCAGGAGGATGTCGGCCCGGCCGTCGCTGCGGCCCTCCATCTGCCCGGAGGGCGGCACGGGGCAGCGCAGGGCGAGCCCCAGGATGTCGGGCCACCCCTGCGGGAAGCCGAAGGAGCGGGAGAAGCGGGCCCGCACGGGGTCCTCACCGGCGTCGTCGATCCAGTGGATGCCGCTGGTGCTGCCCCCCGTCCGGGTCAGGACGCCTTCGAGCCCCACGCCCTCCGAGTGGATGGGCCGCTGGGGCCTGAACTGCTTGAGCAGGACGAACGGCGCGCGGGCGGCGGACCCGAGGAGGGTGCTGATGGGTGCGGTCGTCATGACCCACACGCTACCCGTAGGGCCGCCCCCGGATCAGCGGAGCCGGACGCGGATCGGCCCGCGGGCCGTCCGGCCGTCGACCACGCGGCCCTGCTGGGTGATGTCCACCAGCCCGTCGTCCGCCATCCGGTACGCCTCCTGACGCACGTCCTCCATGAGGTCGCGCCAGTCGTCGGGGGCCAGAGCGCGGGCGGCCTCGGAGGGACAGACGGTCTTCTCGGATCCGCGGCGGCGGACCAGGTCGAGCAGCACCGAGCGCATCTCGGTGGGCGACGGGGTGGTCACGGGCGGCTCTTCTCCGTGCGGGAACGGTCATGGGTGCGTGCGGGCAGATCCGTTCGTGCAGCCTGGGTCGCAGGGTGCGTGCGGGCAGATCCGTTCGTGCAGCCTGGGTCGCAGGGTGCGTGCGGGCAGATCCGTTCGTGCAGCCTGGGTCGCAGGGTGCGTGCGGGCAGATCCGTTCGTGCAGCCTGGGTCGCAGGGTGCGTGCGGGCAGATCCGTTCGTGCAGCCTGGGTCGCAGGGTGCGTGCGGGCAGGTCGGGTCGTGAGTGAGTTCAGGGGGCGCGGAACAGGGGCGGATAGCAATTGCCGGATCCCGGCTCACCGGCGGGCCGGGTCGGGTCCGGGTCCAGGTCCAGGTCCAGGTCCAGGATGTCAGAACGGCGGCGGATCGCCGGCCGGATCGGGTCGAGGACCAGACCGGGCAGCGAAGCCTGGAGCGGAGTCCGGGACAGGACGCGGCGCGGGATCCGGCTCTGGGTGCGGGGCGGGGACCGGGACGAAGTACGGTGCGCGCTCCGGAGCAGGATGGTGGTGCTCCTGCGGATAGGTCCGGTGGACCAGTCCTGCAGGCGAGCTCCACTCCAGCACGCCGTGGTGGTGCAGGGAATTCGCACTTCCGCATCCCTCAGGGGCAGGATTCCCGGGCCCCCGTTGTGGGTGCCGGGGGTCACGTCGCTCGGGCACCACGTGCTCCACCCGCCACCGGCCCAGCGGGCCGTCCCGGTGCTTGAGCAGGTGGTGGTGCCGGCACAGGTGCGCGAGGTTGTCCGCCGAGGTCCGGCCACCGTCCGCCCAGGCGATGGTGTGGTCGAGGTCGCAGCGCGACGCCCGACGTCGGCAGCCCGGGAAGCGGCAGGTGCCGTCCCTGGCTCGCAGACGGTGCTTGAGATCCGCGGGCACCGCATAGGTGCTGCGGTCCCGGTCCAGCACGGTCCCGGTGACGGGATGGGTGAGGATCCGAGACCAGGACGGCGCGCGTGCCGCGATCCGCTCGGCCAGACCCACCGGGATGGGCCCGTAGCCCTCCAGCTCCGCGCAGTGGGGGGTGCGCGGCACGTCCTCGGCGGGACCGGAGGGCCCCTCCCCTGCACCCGGGAGGAGCGCGAGGACGGGCACGGTGACCGTCACGTGCCCGCGGATGCCGCGCAGGTGGTCGGGCAGGTCGGGGGGCTCGCCGTCGAGCAGGAGGTCCGCCAGCACGTCGGCCCGCAGCTGGGGGACCGTGCGGCGCTCCGGAGCCCCCGCAGCGAGTTCGGACGGCCCGCCGTCCGACGCGGGCGACACCGACGACGCGGGCGACGCCGCGGCCGGAGCCTGCGGTGTGAAGGTCTCGACCGGGGCTGCGGGGGCGGCGCGATCGACCAGCGTGTCGATCCGGTCCTGGATCGCGTGCGCGGTGGCCGCGTCCAGGAGGGCGCACAGCTGCGCCATGCCGTCCTCCCGGGGTTCAACCCACACGCGCCGGTCCCGCAGCGCCAGCCGGTGGCGCTGCTCCTCGGTCTCCCGCAGCAGACCCGCACGGCGTCGGCGGACGAGGGCGCGCAGCTGAGCCACGGTGCTGTCCGGTGCTCGCAGGAGCAGCTCGTCGACGATCCGACGGACGTGCGCGACCGGCGCCTGCAGCTCCGGCGGGAGGCCGTCGGCGTCCCGCACGAGTTCGCGCCACAGCTCGGCGAGCACTCCCGCCTGCCGGATTCCCACGAGACCCTGCTCAAGGGCCTCGAGGACCTCGGGCAGGGACTCCGCGAGCATCACGGCGTCCTCGACACGGCGCAGCGCGGTGCCCGCGGGGAGCCGGAGGGCCGGACCGATCTCATCGGCCACGTCCCGCAACGTCTGCTCATCGGGCTCGAGGGAGTGCGGGCCCAGCCGGTCCGCCTCGGGGCGCATCCAGAGCGCCTCCACCATCCAGCGCTGCTCCCGGGCCTCCTCCTGCAGCTGCCAGAGCCGGTGGAGCCACCGGTACTGGCGCCCCGCGGCCCGCGCCTCCGCGCGGGACTCCTCGACCAGTGCCCGCACGCCGTCGGAGAACTCCTCGCCGATCTCGGCCAGGTCCGTCTCCTCCCGGAGGGCGTCCTCCAGGCTTCGCGGCGGAACAGCGGTGGCGGTCATGATCCATGGTCCAGCCGGCTCCGACACGCTAAGACGTGACGTGGATCACCCTTGAAGGCCGCCCCACACCCCACCCGGCACGGCGCGTGGGACGCGAGGAGCCGCTCAGGCCTGCGCGAACGGGTAGTCCGTGTAGCCCTCGGCGCTCTGCGTGTAGAAGGTCCGCGGGTCCGGCACGTTCTCCGGAAGACCCTCCGCCCAGCGCCGCACCAGGTCCGGGTTCGCGATCGCCGGACGTCCGACGACGACGCCGTCCGCCACGCCCTCCTCGATCAGCTGCACACTCTCCTCGCGGGTGGTCGGGACGTCGCTGAAGCCGCTGTTGGCCAGGAAGGCTCCGCCGAAGCGAGTGCGCAGCCCCTGCACGAACTCCCCTGCCGGCTCCTTGTGCAGGACGGAGAGGTAGGCCAGGCCGAGATCCTCGACACCGTCGATGAGAGCGGCGTACGTGGCCCGGACGTCCTCGTGGTCCGTCTCCCAGGCGTCCTGGACGTTGTGCTCGGGCGAGATCCGCAGGCCGACCTTCTCCGCGCCGACGGCCTCGGCCACGGCCCGGACGACCTCGACCACGAAGCGGGCGCGGTTCTCCGGGGAGCCGCCGTACTCGTCGGTGCGCCGGTTCGCGCCGGGCGCGAGGAACTCGTGCAGCAGGTAGCCGTTGGCGCCGTGGATCTCCACGCCGTCCAGGCCCGCCTCGATCGCGTTGCGCGAGGCCCGGACGAAGGACTCCACCACGGCCGGCAGCTCCTCCGCGGTCAGGGCGTGCGGGACGGGGTAGTCGGCCTTGCCCTGGTAGGTGTGCGTCCTCCCCTCGATCGCGACAGCGCTCGGGGCCACCGGCTGGGAACCGCCGTTGATGTCCGGGTGCGTGACGCGCCCGGCGTGCATGACCTGCATGAACAGGCGTCCGTCGGCGGCGTGCACGCTCTCGGCCACACGGCGCCAGCCCTCGATCTGTTCCGTCGTCTCGATGCCGGGCTGGTAGGCGAAGCCCTGCCCCACCACGTCGGGGTACGTGCCCTCGGTGACGATGAGGCCCATCGAGGCGCGCTGGGCATAGTGCTCCACGTTGAGCTCACCGGGGACCCCGTCACGGCCGGAGCGCATCCGGGTGAGCGGCGCCATGACGAGACGGTTCGGCAGCTCGAGGGAGCCGAGGGTGAAGGGGGTGGCCAAGGTGGAGTGCGACATGAGGAAACCTTTCATCAGGGAACTGGTTCTTTCCGTGTCAACGGAAAATGCCCCGGAGTTATTTGCACCGCCGCTGTCTCCTTCCTCACAGCTGGTACCATATATACCCCTTGGGGTATTATCAGCACCAGGCATCCCGCCCGGGAGCTCCTGGGCAGCGGGGCCGTGCTCGTCGACGTCCGCACCACTCAGGAGTACCGCGCGGGCCACGCCCCGGCCGCCCGGCACATCCCCCTGGACGCCATCGCCACCCGGCAGCGCGAGCTGTCCGAGGACCGGCTGGTCGTGACGGTCTGCCGCTCCGGCGCCCGGTCGGCGAACGCCGCCCGTCAGCTGGCCGGGGCCGGCTACCAGGTGACCGGCCTCCGCGGCGGCATGACGGCCTGGCAGCGCGCCGGCGAGCGCGTGGTCGCCCAGAACGGCCGGCCCGGCACCGTCGCCCGAGCCGCCGTCCGGGTTCCCCTGTTCCTCACCCGCCCTCCCGGCCGGACCCGGCCCGGCCGTAGCCGCGCGGGGTGGTGCCCAGCACGGACCGGAACTCCCGGGTGAGGTGGGGCTGGTCCGCGAAGCCCAGCTCCGCGGCGAGCGCCCCGAGGTCCGCGGCCGGGTCCGCGCGCATCCGCTCGGCCGCCTCCTGGAGCCGACGACGACGGAGCAGCAGCTGCGGCGGCATCCCCACGAACCGGGCCGCGAGCCGTTGCAGCGAGCGCTCGGACACGTGCAGCTGCCGGGCCAGGTCGGCCGGACTCCGCGCATCGGCCCCCGCCTCGAGAAGATCGACCATGCGGTTGGCCAGGGCACCGTCCCGCGCCGCGACCGGGGGCACCTCCGCCGCCAGCACCCGGACGTGCTCCAGGAGCAGGGCCGCCGCCCGCAAGTGCCGACCGGCCGGATCAGCCCCCGTCATGGCCTCCGTGACAGCCGAGAGCAGTCCGGGTGCACGCACCGGCGCCGACCCGTCGAGCAGGTCCGCCGGGTGCTCCGTGAACAGCAGGACTCCCGCCGGTCGCAGCAGCGCGCCGACAGCCCAGCCTTGGCCCGTGAGCACCCGGGTGGACGCGCGGCTCGTGGGCCCGTGCAGCGCCACGCCCTCCGGTTCGACCACCACGTTGCTCGCCGGATAGCCCAGCACCAGCTGCTCGGCCCGCTCCCCCGCCGGCAGGTCCCACTCCGGGATCCACAGCTGCCGGACGAGGTGGGCGACGTCGTCGGGCGCGGTCAGGCGCACGACCGTGGCGTGCGGTCCCGGGGTGAGGTGGCCCCGCGTGGTGGGCGGCTCGCTCATGGCACGAGCGTAGTCATCCGGGGGTGGCGGAAATCTTCAAGACGGGCCGCCGCCCGGATGCCTAGGCTCGGGGCATGAGCACAGAGCAGAACCTCCGTGGGGTCACCGGAGCGCACACCACCGACGGGACGCCCCGGGGCTTCACGTCCCTGACCCCCTTCATCGCGGTGGTCGACGCGGCCGCCGCGATCGACTTCTACACCGGCACCTTCGGTGCCGTCCTCGTCGACCGCACCGACATGCCCGGGCCGGACGGGGCTCCCGTGGTCGTGCACGCCACCCTCGACCTCGGCAACGGGCGCCTCCAGCTGGGCGAGGTGAACCCCGCCTTCCATCTCGTGGCCCCGCCCGCGGGCGACGACGACTGCTATTCGCTGGGCCTCTACGTCCGAGACGTCGACGACGTGGTGGCGCGCGCCGTCGACGCCGGCGCCACGGTCCGCGAACCCGTCAGCACGTTCGTCTCCGGCGACCGCTTCGGCAGCATCCGCGACCCGTTCGGCGTCCGCTGGTCGGTCATGACCCGGGTCGAGGACCTCTCCGAGGAGCAGAGCAGTGCCCGTGTCGCCGAGTGGGCGGAGTCCGTGGGGCAGGGGTGAGACGCCGCGCGGCTCAGGCGTCCTGGGGGCCGGCGGCCGGGGCGTGGAGCTCGAGGGCGATGTCGTCCGGGTCGCGGAACTCCAGGATGTGGCCCACGCCGATGTCCTTGATCCCCTCGTGGGCGATCCCCAGGTCGTCCAGCACGACGACGGCGTCCTGCAGATCTGCCTGCGACGCCACGGTGAAGCACAGGTGGTCCAGCCCCACCCGGTCCTCGTCGTGCCGGTCCCCGTCCGGCGCCACCGGCCGGAGCCCCAGCAGGCCACCGCCGAACTGGTAGATCACACCGCCGAAGAGGAAGGACAGCTGGTCCTTCGTCTCCTGGTCGGCGTCCGCCGGAGGAGCCTCGAAGGCGATCGGGAAGCCGAAGACGGCGTCGTAGAAGGCGCGGGAGCGGTCGATGTCGGTGACCGTGAGCCGGACGTGGGCGTAGTCGGTGGCGCTGATGGGCACAGTGTTCTCCGGAGTCGTCGGGGTGGCGCTTCGAGCGGGATGTCCTGCCGTGGGGACCGGGCGGCGGTGTCCGCCCCCGGTGCCAGGACTCGCACTCTACGGGTCTCCACCCCTGCGGGCGAGGGTTCGGGCCCCGCGCGCGAACTCCTCGGACGCGCGCGGGGCCCGGTCTCCGGGACGGGTTCCGGTCGCGGCTCTCCAACCCCCGACCGGGACCGTCAGCTTCTCCCTGTGCCCCGGGGATCCCCCCACACGTTTCAGCCAACCACCTCCTGCTGAGCACGAGCTGAAGCAGGCCCCTTCGCACTGGCCTCGGTGGTGCCGCCCGTCCCCGCCGGGGCGGGCGTGACGGCTCAGTCCTCGGCGAACCAGAAGTCGCCGAATCCGTACTTCAGCACCCGGTAGGCGAAGTCGTCCTCGGTCGGTCCCTCGAGGGCGTAGCCGAAGCGGGCGACGACCTGGCGCTGAGCGTCGTACTCGGCGAACGTCAGGGCCTGGCCGCTGTTGACCAGGAGCGGACCGTCGAGGTCCTGCACGTTGCTGACGATCGCGGAGCAGGGCACGGGGACGGTCCCGACCTCGCTGTAGGTCCCGGCGTTCTCGTCGACGAGGTACTTCCGGTACTCCGAGCGGAGGGAGGGGTCCGCCGTGGGCACCGGGGAGGCCCCGGAGGGCACGGGGGCCGTGCAGTCCGGAAGGACTCCAGGTTCTCGCAGTCCGGAGGGACTTCAGGTCCTCCAGCGCGGCGTCGACCACTTCCTGCACGTCCGGCGCGAAGCCGTCGCGCCGCTCGGGAACGCCGTTGTGGGCGACCGCGACGGTGTAGACGTCCGTGTCCGCCTTACTGCGGGATCCGCCTCACTGTTCCCTGTCGCGCTCGCACTGGTCGGCGCAGTCGCGCAGCCGCGCCACGAGCTCCTGGGCCGCCGGGTCCTGGTCGAACTCGCTCACCACAAGACGCCGGACGCCGGAGCTCTCCTGGACCTCGATCACGTAGGACTGCTGGTCGGCGGTTCCGTGGCGGGTCGTCGGGGCGGCCGATCCCAGCCGGTGCGCGCAGACGGTCTCGAAGAGGCCGAGGAGCGCGTCCTGCTGCGCCCGGGGCAGGGACTCGGTCTCGAAGCTTCTCTTGACGGCCAGCCCGGGGAAGTACGCGACGCCTCCCTCGAGGCGGTAGCTGACTCTCGCCATGAACGGCACCGTCCCTCCGTAGGACGCGGATGGCCCGGGCCGGACCCGCGCGGGGGCCGGCAGGGCCGGTGAGGAATCAGTTCCCGACTATACCCGTGGCGCCCTTCCTGGTCAGGCGCCAGCACCCGTCCGCTCCGTCGAAGGTGGACATGACGCCCGTGGCGACGTCGCCCGCGAGCGTGCCGGCGTACCGGGCCGAACCGGCGTCGAAGGACAGGAGCAGGGTGCCGTCCTGCTGGTGCCATCTGCCGGAGAGCTCGCCGGTGAACGACCCGTCGTCGTGGAACATCAGTGTCGTCTGCGCGTAGGGGTCCGTGCAGCCCCAGCTGTAGTGGAGCATCCATGCGTCCGCGAGGGCGCCCACGGGCCGGGCCGCCTCGGGCGTGATCCCCACCTGCTGCCAGGCGTCCGCCACCACGGACTGCTCCGCGGGTCCGTACAGGGCGGTGGCGTGCTTGATCGTGAGACGCGCGAAGTCCTTGAACTGCGCGGTCCACCGCAGGCGCCGCAGCTCCGGTTCCCGCATCGCGGCGTACCAGATCCGGCCGGCCCTGTCCCAGCTGAAGCCGCCCAGTCCGATCGCCGCCAGGTAGAAGGCCCGGTTCGGGATGCCGGAGTTGATGTGCACCCCGCCGTTGTCGTCCAGGGTGTGCACGAAGCGGGACATGTGGTCCGGCTGAGGGTCCTTGCCGAGCACGTCGTCGTCGAACGCGGTGCCGGGTGCCTTCATCGACCGGAGGCCGACGCCGTTGACGGCGCTCGTGAAGAGGCCGGCGCCGATGATCCAGTCGGCGTCCGCCGCGGTCTGCCGCGGCTCGGACACGTACTGCTTGACCATGGCCCCGATGACGTCGGAGAAGTGCTCGTTGAGCGCCCCGGACTGGTGCATGTACAGGAGGTCGGACTCGTGCGTGGTGATGCCGTGCGCGAGTTCGTGCCCGATGACGTCCACGGAGGCGGTGAAGCGGTTGAAGTACTGGCCGTCGCCATCCCCGAAGATCATCTGCCGGCCGTCCCAGGCCGCGTTGTTGTACCTCTTCTGGTAGTGCACCGTGCCGAGCAGGGGCATGCCGGCGTCGTCGAGGGAGTTGCGCCCGAAGACGTCCTGCATGAGGTCGAATGTGGCACCCAGCCCGTCGTACGCCTCGTCCACGGCGGGATCGGCACTGGCAGGGTCCCCCTCCGAGCGCACGAGCGTTCCCGGCAGCTCGGCGGTGTTGTCCGCCGTGTGCACCCTTCGCTCCCTGTGGGCGGTCGCCTGCGCTGCGACGGAACGGGCGGTCAGGTCGGCGATCAGCCGTTCTGCCCGGACCGTGGTGTCCACGGCGAGCGCGGCCAGGGCATTTCTGCGGGTCTCCTCGTCCCCGTGCACCGCCATCTGCTCGTGCACGTACGGCGGGATCACGCCGCAGAAGGGTCCGTGCCCGTGTCGACCTCCGTGGTCCGTGGTCATCGCTTCCCCACCCCTCCGCATCAGATCCGGTTGCCCGCGGCGTCCAGCTCACCGGGCGCCGTCCCCGCCGAGTCCAGCTTCCGCCCGGCGACGTCCGCCGGCTGCCCGGCGGTGCTGTCCGCGGACTCCGGCCCGCCGCCGGAGCCCTTTCTGACCAGGTACCAGCAGCCGCCCGGCGAGCCGTCGAAGGAGGTCATCGCGCCCGCCCCCGCGCTGCCGGTGACCGTGCCGCCGTACTGCGCGGGGCCGTCGGCGAAGCGGAGCAGCAGGGTGCCGTCGTGCTGCCGCCAGGCGCCGGAGAAGCCGCCGCCCGAGAAGGTGCCGTCCGGGTTGAACGCGAGGCCAACCCTGCCGTAGTCGTCGGTGCAGCCCCAGCTGAAGTGGAGCACCCACGGACCGGTGATCGTCACAGTTCCGCCCCTTTCCCCGACCGGTGCGCGAGCACCGGCGGAACCGCTGACCGGGTTCTCCGGGGACCGGAGAACCATGTGCATCGATCATCCCACCAGGATCCGACGGCGTACCGGTCGGCGCGGAAATTCAGCAGCCGGTGCCCTGCGGGTTCTCGAGGCAGTCGTCCGCGTAGTTGCGCACCGTGGAGCGCCAGACGCTGATCGGCACGGGCGCGCTCGGCACGTCGTTGAGCCCTGCCACCGGCAGCCACGGGCCGCCCGCGACGGAGTACTCGCCGGAGAACCAGGTGGTGAGCGCGACGGCGTAGTCGCCGGTCTCGGTGTAGACGTGGCTGATGTCGGTCTCCACGTCCCACGCCCCGTCCGCGAGCGGGGCGCCGCTGAGCTCAGTGGGACCGAGTGCGGTGCCGTCACCGTAGTCCCACGCGTACTGGACCGGGACGGCGCGCACCTGCACCGGGAACCCGCCCAGCTCGGTGCTGAACTGCTGGGGCCGGGCCTCCGCCCAGACGTTGGTGTGCATGCCCCGCAGCGTGTCGGGCGCGGGCTGGACGGCACTGACCGCGGGTGCGACGGCCAGCGTCCTGAAGTCCTGCAGGGTGAAGGTCGGCAGCTCGACGATCTCCTCGCCACCCTCCGCCTCGGCGACCGCCACGCACATGGGCTCACCCCACGGCGTGCTGGGACCGTCCCCCTGCCGCACGACGACGTTCATGTACACGCCCTCCCCACCGTCGGCTGTGGTGCAGTCCCGCTCGGCCAGGCAGTCCTCGAGGATGTCGCCGGTCCGGTTGGTGCACGGGTTCTGCAGGCCGAACGTCTGCGACTTCGACTGCGCAATGGTGTCCGGGTTGAACGGCCGGTCGATCCCCTGGTCGCTCAGGTACTGACGGAGTGCCTTCTGGAAGGCGGGGTCCTCGTCGGGGTCGTAGTCGACCGGGGCGGCAGGCACGGGCTCAACAGCCGCAAAAGCATTCAGCTCCTCCTGACCTCTTTCACGACGTGCATCGACTGAAATTTTCACCTCGTCACCATCCGCATAGGAACCAAAATTGTACGACTCACTTTTCTGAAGGTCATTCTTTTTGAAAAGTGTCTGGCCGGAGTCACCATCTCTTTCCGTCGCTTGACCCGTCGCTAAAGGTAGAAGAACCAAGAACGTGGACAGTGATGATACAACTCGAGGAAAATTCATTGCTGCTCGCCTGCAATCGGGGCAAGAGTGATATATATCCAACTACCGTCTGAGAAATCCAAATAGAGTACAGACTCATCTCTCGGTTCTCCTGGCGCATCTATCTCAATTGCGGCATCGCTCACCAGTTGCCCTGGTTCTCGCTTGTAAATGACCACAGGCTTGTATACACCATCTGCCGCCCTAAAAAATTCTGCCTGCGCAATTTGAATCGACTCTCGGCCACCAATTGTCCAATTCCCCTCCCCATAGACGGCCTCCAAGTCATCCAGTTCAGCTAGGCAGGCTTCACATGCATCACTAGTGATGTCTCGTGCGAATGTAGTGTCGCCGGTCTGGTACGCGTACCACATGGCGTCGGACCAGTAGTCGAGGAATGCCTGCGCCCCCTCCCGGGACTCCTGCCTCGCCAGGTCCGGCATGACTGGCTTGGGCACGTTCTGGGCAGGCCCGTCGAGCGAAGCCGGCACGTAGTCGGCGGGAGTGGCGCCAGAGCTGGGCTCCGCCGAGGTCGCCGCGGCCGACGAGGCAGCACTGGAAGGCGGCGTCGCGGCGACGTCGTCGTCGGTGCCGCATCCCGTGAGGAGCAGTCCCGTCAGGACGACGCCCCCGATCGCCGTGCCGACTGGGCTGGACCGGACCATGAAGTTCCCCGCTTCGCTCTGCCACGGCCGGACGGGCCGGCTGGATGGATCAGATGGTAAGTGCCCTCCGCTGTGCGACAGCAAGCCCTGTGGACACCGGGAAACCCGCGTTTTCATGGGGCCAGGTCAGCGGCACCATGATCACGACTTCGTTAATGTCACTCTGACTCGAACAGTGTTATAGTCACTGCAACCAGAAGACAGACGACGCGATGGAGGTGACGATGACCGCGCAGAACGTGGCCCTGGCCGTGTCGACCGTCATCTTCGCCGCCCGGGACACCGGCCCCGACGGCCGCAAGGAGCTCTGGCTGCCGCTGGTCCGCCGCATCCGCGATCCCTTCCGGGGCATGTGGGCCCTTCCTGGCGGACCGCTCCAGCCGCACGAGGACCTCGAGGACTCCGCCGCCCGGTCCCTGCAGCTCACCACCGGCCTGCAGCCCGGCTACCTCGAGCAGCTCTACGCCTTCGGCGGCCTGACCCGCTCGGCGAACGCCGAGGAGCGCGTCGTCTCGATCGTCTACTGGGCCTCGATCCGCGCCGACCAGGCCTCCGACCTCCACGCCGACCTCAACGTCACGTGGATGCGCACCACCGAGCTGCCGCCTCTCGCGTTCGACCACAGCGACATCGTGGCCTACGCCCTCTACCGACTGCGCAACAAGATCACCTACAGCCGCGTGGCCCACTCCTTCCTCGGCGAGACCTTCACCCTCGCCGCACTGCGGGAGGTCCACGAGGCGATCCTCGGCACCCCCCTGGACCCGGCCAACTTCCGGCGCCAAATGCTCGCGTCCGGCGCCGTCCTCGACACCGGCACCCGCCTGGAGGGCACGCGACATCGCCCGCCCCGGCTCTACCGCTACAACCACGACCTCGACCTCGCCGACCGCACCCCGGCCGGCCGCAGCACCCAGGAGCAGACATGACCTCCGTCGCCACCCGCATCGACCTGCTGACCGGGAAGCCGGCCGATCTCCCGGGCACCGTCCCGGCCACGAGCACCTGCAGCACCGACCTCGCGGCGAGCCCGTGGGACTTCGCGCCCACCGTCGCCGCCGGCTACGGCCCCGGGGCGTCCGAGGCCGACACGGTGCCCGCCGGCGCCCCCGCCCAGCCCGTGATCCCCGAGGAGTACCAGCACGCCTCCGCCGAGGAGCTCGACCGGCGGATCGCCGCCGCCAAGGAGACCCTCGGCGAGCGCGCGGTGGTGCTCGGCCACTTCTACCAGCGCGACGAGATCGTGAAGCACGCCGACTTCCTCGGCGACTCCTTCCAGCTGGCCCGCGCCGCCGGGAGCAGGCCGGAAGCCGAGGCCATCGTGTTCTGCGGCGTGCACTTCATGGCCGAGACCGCCGACATCCTCTCCGGCGACCACCAGTCCGTGATCCTGCCCAACCTCGCCGCCGGCTGCTCCATGGCGGACATGGCCGACGAGGACTCCGTCGAGGAGGCGTGGGAGCAGCTCATGGACGTCCTCGGGCAGACCGGCGAGGACGGCCGGCAGACCGTGGTCCCCGTGACCTACATGAACTCCTCCGCGGCGCTCAAGGCGTTCTGCGGCCGGCACGGCGGCATCGTGTGCACCTCCTCCAATGCCGCGACCGTCCTGGAGTGGGCCTTCGAGCGGGGGCAGCGGGTGCTGTTCTTCCCCGACCAGCACCTGGGCCGCAACACCGCCAAGGCGATGGGGATCCCCCTCGAGCAGATGCCGATGTGGAACCCGCACCAGGACCTCGGCGGGAACACCGCGCAGGACCTGCAGGACGCACGCGTGATCCTCTGGCACGGCTTCTGCTCCGTGCACCGCCGCTTCACCGTGGCCCAGATCAAGAAGGCCCGCGCCGAGCACCCCGGGGTGCGGGTGATCGTGCACCCCGAGTGCCCCATGCCCGTGGTCGACGCCGCCGACGAGAACGGGTCCACCGACTACATCCGCAAGGCGATCGAGACCGCCGAGCCCGGCAGCACCTTCGCGATCGGCACCGAGATCAACATGGTCAACCGGCTCGCCGACCAGCACCCCGAGCACACGATCTTCTGCCTGGACCCCGTCATCTGCCCGTGCTCCACGATGTACCGGATCCACCCCGGCTACCTCGCGTGGGTGCTCGAGGAGCTCGTGGCCGGGCGCGTGATCAACCAGATCTCCGTGGACCCCGCCACCGCCCGGGACGCCGAGGTGGCGCTCGAGCGGATGCTGGCGGCGCTGCCGCGGTGAGCACGCACCCGGCACCGCGCGTGCTCGTGGTGGGCAGCGGCATCGCCGGTCTCACCGCGGCCCTGGGCGCCGTCCGCCACGGGCTCGACGTGACGCTGCTGAGCAAGGACGCCCTCGACGAGACCAGCACCTCCCGCGCCCAGGGCGGGATCGCGGCCATGACGGCCGCGCTCCCGGCCGGCCAGCCCCGCGACTCCGAGGAGCTGCACGTCCAGGACACCCTCGCCGCCGGGGCCGGGACGTGCGACGACGACGCCGTGCGCGTCCTCGTGCGCGACTCGGCGGCCGCGATCGACGAGCTCGTGGCGCGCGGTGTCGTCCTCGACCGCGCGGCCGGACCGGACTCCCCCTGGCTGGAGGGCCTCGAGGGAGCCCACTCCGTGCCCCGGATCCTGCACGCCGGCGGGGACGCGACCGGCCGCGAGATCCAGCGCGCCCTCCTGGACGCCGCGCTGGAAGCCGAGGCCGCGGGCCGCCTGACCATCTCCCGGCACACCATGCTGGTCGACCTCGTGCTCGGCCCCGGCGGCCGCGCGGCGGGGGCCCTCGTCCTGACGGGCCCCGGGGACCGGCTCCACGAGCTGGCCGCCGACGCCGTGGTGCTCGCGACCGGTGGGGCCGGACAGCTCTATCCGCACACCACCAACCCCGCCGTGGCCACCGGCGACGGCATCGCCGCCGCCCTGCGCGCCGGCGCCGCCGTGGCGGACCTCGAGTTCGTGCAGTTCCACCCGACGGCACTGGCGGCCCCGGGCTGCTTCCTGGTGTCCGAGGCCGTCCGCGGCGAGGGCGCGGTGCTGCGGGACGGCACGGGCCGGCGCTACCTCGAGGACGTGCACCCGCGCGCGGAACTCGCCCCCCGGGACGTCGTGGCCCGCGAGAACGTCCGCCGGTCCCTGGCCCAGGGCGGCCGGCCGGTCCTGCTCGACTGCACCCGGCTGACCCCACCCGTCCCCGGCACGCACGGGGGCGGCACGCACGAGGGCGGCTCGACCGCCGAGTTCCTCGCCCAGCGCCTCCCCACCATCGACGCGGCCCTGCGGGCGCACGGCCTCGACTGGTCCCGCGAGCCGGTCCCGGTCACCCCGGCGGCCCACTACCTGATGGGCGGTGTCGCCACCGACGGTCTCGGCCGCACGACCGTCCCGGGGCTCTACGCCGTGGGCGAGTGCGCGGCCACGGGCGTGCACGGCGCGAACCGGCTGGCCTCCAACTCGCTGCTGGAGGGCGCCGTCTTCGGGGCCCGTGTGGCAGACGCGCTGCGGGCGGACGCCCTGCGGGACGACCGCGCGGACGACGACGCCCCGGCGCGTCTCGTCCTGCCCCGCGGCACCGAGTTCCTGCCGGCGGGCGGCCGTCCCGGGAGCCCTGTGCCGTTCGCCAGGGACACAGCGCCGTTCGACCGGGCGGCCGGGCCGGCCGCGGAGGACATCGTGCCGTTCGACCGTGCGCAGTTCCAGGCCGCCATGTGGACGGGCGCCGGTGTCCTGCGCGACCGCTCGCGGCTCGAGGCACTGGCCCGGCGGCTGGCCGGCTTCCGCCCACCCGCGGGCCTCTCCCGCCGCGCGGTCGAGGACCGCAACCTGCTGACCGTGGGACGCGCCGTCACCGCCGCGGCCCTGCACCGCACCGAGTCCCGGGGGGCCCACTACCGGGAGGACTTCCCCGCGCCCGATCCCGCCCGCGCGCGGCGCACGTTCTGGCGTCCGGACGCACCCCGGCTTGCCGTCAGCGACCACGCGCCGACCAGTTCACATACCGTCATCGACATGTTCGACATCCCGGAGAGGATCCCCGCATGCTGACCCGAGCCGCCATCACCGAGGTCGTGGAGCGGGGGCTCGCCGAGGACGCCCCCTGGGGCGACATCACCTCCGAGCACCTCATCCCCGCCGGCACCACCGCCCGGACCGAGCTCGTGGCGCGCGAGGCCGGGGTCTTCTCCGGCGGTCAGGTGTTCGCCGCGACGTTCGCCGCCGCGGACCCCGCGGTGGCCGTCGAGCTGGTCCGCGCCGACGGCGACCGCTTCGAGGCCGGGGACACCCTGGCCGTGGTGACCGGTCCCGCCCGTGCCGTGCTGACCGGCGAGCGCGTGGCCCTGAACCTGACCCAGCGGATGTGCGGGGTCGCCACGCTGACCGCCCGCTACGTCGCCGCCGTCGAGGAGACGGTGGCCCGCGTGGAGCAGGCCGCGAACCTCCCGCCCGGCACGATCACCCGCACCCGGGTGGCCGACACCCGAAAGACCACCCCGGGGCTGCGCGCGCTCGAGAAGCACGCCGTGCTCAGCGGGGGCGGGCACAACCACCGGCACTCCCTCTCGGACGCCGTGATGGCCAAGGACAACCACCTGGCCCTGCTCACGGCCGACGGCACCGACCTGACCGGCGCCCTGCGGCAGCTGCGCCGTCGTCTCCCCCACACGGTGCACCTCGAGGTGGAGGTGGACCGGCTCGACCAGATCGAGGCGGTCCTGGCCGGGGGCGCGGACACGATCCTGCTGGACAACTTCTCGGTGGACGACCTCGTGAGCGGCGTGGCCATCATCGACGGCCGGGCCACCGTCGAGGCCTCCGGCGGCGTGAGCCTGGAGACCATCGGGGACATCGCGGCCACCGGGGTGGACGTCATCTCGGTGGGCGCGCTCACCCACTCCGCCCGGAACCTGGACCTGGGTCTCGACATCGGGCTCGGCACCGGCCGCGGCACCGGGACGGGATGACGGTGCTGTACCTCGACTCGGCCGCGACCACCCCCGTCCGGCGGGAGGTCCTGGAGGCCATGTGGCCCTACCTCACGCAGGAGTTCGGCAACGCCTCGAGCCACCACGAGGTGGGACGGCGGGCGCTGGCCGGGCTCGACCGGGCCCGCGGGACGGTCGCGCAGGTGCTGAACTGCCGGCCCGCCGAGGTCGTGTTCACGTCCGGCGGGACCGAGGCGGACAACCTGGCCGTCAAGGGCATCGCCCTGGGCCGCCGGGACCGGGACCCCGCGTGCACGCACGTGGTGACGAGCGCGGTCGAGCACTCCGCCGTGCTCGACTCGGCCCGGGACCTGGCCCGCTGGGACGGCTTTGACGTCACGGAGCTGGGCGTGTCCGCCGAGGGGTTCGTGGACCCCGCCTCCCTGGAGGGGACTGTTCGTCGGAGCACCGCGGTGGTATCCGTGATGCATGCGAACAACGAGACGGGCACGGTCCAGGCGATCGCCGAACTGGCTGCGGTGGTTCGGGCGCGGGACGTCCCGTTCCATACGGATGCGGTCCAGGCGGCCGGGTCGCTGGAGCTGGACGTACAAGCGCTCGACGTGGCGGCGCTGAGCCTCGCCGGGCACAAGATCGGGGGGCCCAAGGGCGTGGGGGTGCTGTTCCTGCGCCGAGGGACGCCCTTGCGGCCGCTGCTGAGCGGCGGCGGGCACGAGCGCGGCCGGCGCTCCGGGACCTCGAACGTGGCCGGCACCGTGGGGCTCGCCACGGCCCTGCGGCTCGCCGCGGAGGAGCGCCCGGACCGGGCGGCCCGGCTCGCCGCCCTGCGGGACCGGCTGATCACCGGGATCCTGTCCGCCGTGCCCTCGGCGGTGCTGACCGGCCCGGACCCGCGGGAGCGGCCGGCGGCACGGCTGCCCGGCAACGCCTCGTTCTGCTTCCCCGGCGTCAACGGCGAGACGGTCCTGGTGGACCTGGAGGCGCGCGGACTGCTCGTCTCCTCGGGCTCGGCCTGCTCGGCCGGGGACACCGAGCCCTCCCACGTGCTGACCGCCATGGGGTTCCCGCCCGAGGTCGCCACCACCGCGGTCCGGTTCACGCTGTCCGCCGAGGTCACCCCGGAGCAGGTGGACGGGATCGTGACGGCGACCCGGGACGTCGTCGAGCGGCTGGGCGCGGCCCGCGGCTGAGCACGCTCAGCCGACCGGCACCGGGACCGGCACCGGGACCGGCACCGGGTGCTGCACGCCGCTGTGCACGACCGCCAGGACCGGTTCGCCCTTCTCCTCCACGGTCCGCGAGCTCTCCGGCACCAGGAGCCACGAGGGGTCCGGGCAGGAGTGGGGGGCGGGCCCTTCAGGGGACGCGCTCGAGGCGCCCCGGCCGTCGAAGCCCTCCAGCCGGAAGCCGACGACGGTCCGCCCCCACAGCGTGCTCGGCGTGCTCGCGATCCCCCGGGTCTCGGTGATCACCAGGTCCGTCCGCCGCGCCAGGACCTCGGAGGTCCCCGGCTTGGCGCACTCCCACGAGATCTCGGTCACCGACTCGGACTCGGCCACGAACTCGAGGGAGGCCGCGTTGGCCTGCAGCGTCTCGTCGTCCCAGCCGAGCGCGGCCCTGGCGTCGGCGCCCGTCACGAAGCCGGTGCCGTCCTCGTGGAGCTGCGTGGCCGCCCAGGCCGGCGCCACCAGCCCGATCGACACCCCCGCCGCCGCGAGAGCCGCCAGTACCACGATGAGCTTGTGCATGTGCTTCCCCGTTCCCCTGTCCCCCCGGCGCCGGGGCGATCTCCCGGGCCTTCTTTCCGAACGCTAATGCAGGCGCAGGGTCGGATCCAACGGCGTGACCCTTCTGTGACCCCCGGTCCGACCTGCGACGACACATGCCGTGTCGCGCAGTGCGGCCCTCAGGCCGCGGCATTCCCCTCGGTGGGCACCCGGTGCGCCACGCCCTCGTGGACCACCTCGAGAGCAGGCCCCTCGTGCGACTGCGCCCGCTCGGTGGACCGCGGCACCCTCGACCAGGCCTCGCCCTCGCTCGCGGGGCAGGCGTCGAGGTCGGGGCCCTCGACCACGGAGACGGACACCGCGTCCTCGGCGAAGCCCTGCAGCTCGAAGCCCGTGACCGCACCCGTCACGGAGCTCCGCTGCACGGCGGCGACCAGCTCCGCCCGGGCCGTCGTCGTCGTCCGCCGCTGCCGCACGGCCACGGCGCCGGTGGACTCCTCCGCGCACTCCCACGTGGCCGTGGCCACGGTGACCGTCTCCGCGACGAGGTGCAGCTCCGCGGCGGAGGTCTGCAGCCGGTCGTTGGTCCAGCCCACGGCCCGCAGGACGTCCTCCCGCCCCACAGAGCCCGTGCCGTCGGCGCGCAGCGTCACGTCCGCCGCGGCCGGCACGGTCAGCCCGATGGAGGCGGCCGTCGCGGCCGTCATCGCGCCGACCAGCAGTCTCTTTCCCACTCGAGCTCCCCCCAGGTCCTCCTGTCCCCCGACAGGAGTCCGGCCATCAGGCCGTGCTGGGGAGGCTAATGAAAAGTCGTGGGTGCGTCCAGTCCTGCGGCACGCGTCCCGGTCAGCGGGGCGCCATGCGGATCGCGCGACGGGTTCCGCGCCTCAGCCGGCGGCCTGCTCGCGCAGGACGTTCTTGCGGATCTTGCCGGACGCGGTGCGGGGCATCTCGTCCACGAGGCTCAGCGTCTTGGGCACCTTGTAGCGGGCCAGCCGCCCGGCCAGGTGCTCCTGGATCGTGCCCGCGGTGAGCTCCCGGCCCTCCCGGGGGACGACGACGGCGTGCGGCACCTCGCCCCACTTCTCGTCGGGCACGCCGATGACCGCCACGGCGGCCACCTCCGGCAGCTCGAGGATGGCCGCCTCGACCTCCGCCGGATAGATGTTCTCCCCGCCGGAGATGATCATGTCCTTGATCCGGTCCGAGACGAACAGGTAGCCGTCCTCGTCGAGGTAGCCCAGGTCCCCGGAGTGGAACCACTCCCCCTCGAAGGAGGCCGCCGCGTCGGGGCGGTTCCAGTACTCCCGGATGACGTTGGGCCCCGAGAGCAGGATCTCCCCCGCTTCGCCGGGAGCTGCGGGCTCCCCCGCCGCGTCCACGATCCGCACGTCGGAGAAGAAGTGCGGCAGCCCGGAGGAGCCCGCCTTCTCGCGCGACTTGGCCGCGGGCAGGTTGGTGGCCCCCGGGGAGGTCTCCGTCATGCCGTAGCTGGCGGTGAAGGCCAGACCCCGGTTCTCGTAGGCGTCCAGGACCCGCATGGGCACCGCGGAGCCGCCGCAGGTGAGCTTGCGCAGCGAGGACAGGTCCGTGGCGTCCCAGTCCGGGTGCTCGCACAGCAGCTGGTAGGTGGTCGGCACCCCCGACAGCCAGGTGACGCGGTGCCGCTCGATGAGCTCCAGCACCCGGCCGGGCACGAACTTGGACTCGAGCACCAGCGTGGCGCCCTTGAGCAGCGTCGGCAGCACCCCCATCCCGAGCGAGGCCACGTGGAACATCGGCGAGATCATGAGCGCGACGTCGTCGGCCGCCACGTCGTAGTCGACCAGGACGTTGAAGCAGTTCCAGGTGAAGTTGCCGTGGGTCAGGCAGGCGCCCTTGGGCCGCCCGGTGGTCCCGGAGGTGTAGAGGATCACGGCGAGGTCGTCCAGGTCCACCGGGACGTCCTCCGTCCAGGGCTCGGCCGCCGCGATCACCGTCTCGACGGCGGGGATCCCGTCCACGTCCTCCTCGGCCACGACCCAGCGCACCACGTCCGTCAGCTCCCGGGCGGCGGGCCCGGCCAGTCCGGTCAGGGCGGCGTCGTGGATCAGCACCGAGACGTCCGCGTCCTCGAGCTGGTAGCGGATCTCGGGGACGGCCAGGCGCGTGTTGAGGGGGACGAGCACCGCGCCGAGCGTGCCCGCCGCGAACATCGTCTCGAGGAAGGCCGGGCTGTTCTCCCCGAGGAAGGCCACGCGGTCCCCGGGACCCACGCCGCGGGCGGAGAGGGCCGTCGCCAGGCGCCGGGACCGGTCGTGCAGCTCCCGGTAGGTCAGCGTGCGCTCGCCGTGGACCACGGCCGTCCTCGGCTCCGACTTCTCGAGCCTCCGGACGAGCCAGGATCCCAGTCCCTGATTGCGCATGCGATCGTCTCCTCAGGCAGTCGCCAAAGTCAATAGTTGAGAATATCCATTATTTGGCCTCCAGCGTAGAGAGAGCTGGGTCACATTGTCCAGACCCGTGCGCGAACCGGAGCCCACGACACCTCCCCATTTAAGACATGTTTTCAATGGTTTACTTTCTCAATTGATTGCTGTTCCAATGGTCGCATTGTGAGTCGGCCCACATGCTCGTCACGACGCATCCGACGACCGGGGCCGACCCGTCCACCGTCTCGGCGCCCGTTCCCGGCGCCGCGCCCACTCTTTCCGCCCCAGAGCAAGGAACCGCCATGTCAGCAGCACCCGACACCCTGGCGTCCCTGGACGCCCGCGCCAGGAACAAAGAGGCGCGCAAGGTCATCTTCTCGAGCTACCTCGGCTCCACCATCGAGTTCTACGACTTCCTGCTCTACGCCTCGGCCTCCGCCCTGGTCTTCCCGTACGTGTTCTTCACCGACCTCGACCCGCTGGCCGGCACGATCGCCGCGTACGGCACCTTCGCCGCCGGCTACCTGGCCCGCCCGCTGGGCGGAGCGGTCTTCGGCCACTTCGGCGACCGCCTGGGCCGCAAGAAGATGCGCATCATCTCGATGCTGATCATGGGCATCGCCTCGACGCTCATCGGCCTCATCCCCAGCGCCGCCGTCATCGGCTCCTGGGGGGCGGTCGTCCTGATCGCCCTGCGGGTGTGCCAGGGCATCGCCGTGGGCGGCGAGTGGGGCGGAGCCGCGCTGATGGCGCTGGAGCACTCCGCGAAGGGAAAGCGCGGGTTCGCCGCGTCCTTCACCAACGCCGGCGCCCCAACCGGCGCCGCACTGGGCACCTTCGTCCTGGGCCTGTTCGCAGCCATGCCCGAGGAGCAGTTCCTCTCGTGGGGCTGGCGCGTCCCGTTCCTGCTGTCCGTCCTGCTGCTGGCCGTGGGCGTCTTCGTGCGCTCCCAGGTGTCCGAGAGCCCGATCTTCCAGGCCGCCCTGGCCAAGGAGGCCGCGGAGGGCCCCGCCGTCAGGCGCAAGGTGCCCATCGTCGAGGTGCTGCGCCGCCCCCGCGCCCTGATCTTCACGATGCTGGCGGGAGCCTCCGGGTTCGCCCTGCAGGTCTTCCTGGCCACCTTCGCGGTCGCCTACGCGGTCGAGCGCGGCGCCGACCGGCAGCCGGTCCTCTACGCCTTCGCCCTCGCCTCCGTGCTTAGCGTGTTCTTCGTGGTCGGCATGGGACGCCTGTCCGACCAGCTGGGCCGGCGCCCGGTCATGGTCGTCGGGCTGGCGCTGTTCATCGCCCTCATCTTCCCGATGTTCTCGTGGCTGGCCACGGGCAACGTGCTGCTGATCTTCGCGACCTTCACCATCGGGCTGGCCTGCCACGCCGCGATCTACGGGCCGCTGGCGGCCTTCATCTCCGAGCAGTTCGGCACGTCGTCGCGCTACACCGGCGCCTCGCTGGGCTACCAGTTCGCCACCCTGATCGGGGCGGGCTTCACCCCCACGATCCTCGCCTCGATCTACGCGTCCTCGGGGCAGGCCATCGCCCCCGTGGTCTGGTACCTGGCGGGGATGGCGGTGGTCAGCGCGGTGTTCATCCTGCTCACCCCCGAGTCCAAGGACTTCGACCTGGAGACCCACGAGCACTGACCCGGGCCCGGGCCGCCACCGGCACCGCGGCCCCGGACACTCGCGGGCCACCCTGATCCGTCAGGGGGGCCTGCAAGCGTCCGGGTGCTCCTGCGGTCAGAAGGCCACTTTCTTCAGCAGCCGGGACAGCTCCTCGCGCTCCGCCGGGGAGAGCGGGGACAGCGACTCCGCGGTGGAGTTCTCCACCAGGACCCTGGCCTGGGCGTACAGCTTCCGGCCGGCCGCGGTGGGGGCGATGATCTTCGAGCGGCGGTCCCGCGGGTCGGTCCGGCGCTCCACCGCGCCGCGCCGCTCCAGGTCGTCGAGGATGGCCACGATCTGACTGGGGTCCAGCACCAGGAACTGGCTGAGCTCGCGCTGGGTCAGCTGCTCCTCGCCGCAGGCCAGCGCCAGGACCGAGTAGTGGCGCACCTTCAGCTCCAGCTGCGCCAGCTTCCTGTTGGCCGCGGAGGAGCCGGTCGAGGCGGCGCGGGCCATCAGGAAGACCGGCTCCGTCGTCAGCTCGGCCTCGAGGAGGCGCTCGAGGCCGGCGGACGGGTCGGTGGGCATGGTCATAGCGTCTCTCCTGGGGCCGGGGACCCCATTCTACGGAATCCGTGCCTCCAGCATAGATGGAGGTTCTTAACCATTGACATTTTCAACGAATAGCGGTGGAATGGGAACGACACCGAAGCAGTGACGGGCGTCACCCCGTCCGCCCGTTCTCGGGCGGAGATCCACCGCCCCGATCCCCAGCGAAGGAGCCACTCCATGGCACAGGACAGCACCGCATCCGCGAGCACCGCCCCTCTGACCGGCAAGGTCGCCGTCGTCACCGGCTCCGGGCAGGGCCTGGGCCTGGCCTACGCCCAGGAGCTCGCCCGCCAGGGTGCCGCCGTCGTGATCAACGACGTCGACCAGGCGATCGCCGATCGTGCCGTCGCCTCCATCACCGAGGCCGGCGGGCAGGCCGTGGCCGTCGTGGCGCCGGTGGGCTCCACCGAGACCGCCACCGCGCTCGTGACCGGGGCCGTGGAGGCCTTCGGCCGCCTCGACGTCCTCGTCACCAACGCCGGGGTGCTGCGCGACAAGTCGTTGCTTAAGATGACCGACGAGGACTTCGACCTGGTCATCCAGGTGCACCTGCGCGGCACCTTCACCTGCGCCCGTGAGGCCTACCGGTACTTCAAGGACAACGGGGTTCCCGGGCGGATCATCACCATCGGCTCCCCCACCGGCCAGTACGGCAACTTCGGCCAGACCAACTACGCCGCGGCGAAGGCCGGGATCGTGGGCATGGTCCGCACCTGGGCGCTGGAGATGAAGAAGGCCGGCGTCACCGCCAACGCCGTCATCCCCGTGGCCGCCACCGCCATGACCGAGACCATCCCCTACTTCGCCTCCGCCGTGCAGGCCGACCGCCGCGGCGAGCCCATGCCGGACTTCTTCCGCAAGGACCTCGGCTTCGGCAACGCCGCCGACGTCGCGGGCCTGATCGCCTGGCTCGCCTCCGACGACGCCGCGGGCATCACCGGTCAGGCCATCGGCGCCGGCGGGGACCGCCTCCAGGTCTTCAGCCACCCCCGCCCCGTGGCCACCGAGTACCGCGACGGCGGCTGGACCTTCGAGGCGCTGCGCGAGCAGCTCCCCGCGATCCTCGAGGGCAGCCTCCAGCCGGTCGGCGAGACCCTGCCCCCGCCGCCGGAGGAGCTTGCGCCCGAGTCCGCGACCCAGCAGTCCTAGGAGGACCACTGTGCGCTACGAATACGGTCTCGACCTCGCGTCCCTGGACGCGATCGACATGCACGTGCACATCGAGTGCTCCGACCACGGGCACCCGTCCCTGCCCACGGCGCTGACCGAGGCCTCGGCCAAGTACTTCAAGTCCGAGGACCGCTCCCCGTCCCTGGACACCATCGCCGAGCGCTACCGCGAGTGGCGGATGGCCGCCGTCGTCTTCACCGTCGACGCGACCACGGCCCTGGGCCACGAGCCGAACTCCATCGAGGAGATCGCCGAGGGCGCGGCCCGCAACAACGACGTGCTCATCCCGTTCGGCTCCGTGGACCCGCTCCAGGGCTCCGCGGCGGTGGAGCGCGCTCGGATGCTCGTCGAGGAGCACGGCGTGAAGGGCTTCAAGTTCCACCCGTCCCTGCAGGGCTTCGACCCCTCGGACGAGCGGTTCTACCCGCTCTATGCGGCGATCCAGGCCCTGGGCGTGCCGGCCCTGTTCCACACCGGGCAGAACGGCATGGGCGCCGGGCTGCCCGGCGGGGGCGGGATCAAGCTGGCGTACTCGAACCCGCTGCTGCTGGACGCGGTGGCCGCGGACTTCCCCGAGCTGCAGGTCATCATGGCCCACCCCTCGGTGCCGTGGCAGGAGGAGGCCAACTCCATCGCCACCCACAAGGCCAACGTGTGGATCGACCTCTCCGGCTGGTCGCCCAAGTACTTCCCCGAGTCCCTGGTCAAGGCCTCCAACCGGATGCTCCAGGACAAGGTCCTCTTCGGCACCGACTACCCGCTGATCACCCCGCAGAAGTGGCTCGGCGCCTTCGAGGAGCAGTCCTTCACGGACGAGGTCCGCCCCAAGATCCTCAAGCACAACGCCGTGCGCCTGCTCGGCCTGGACGGAGCACGGCCGTGAGCACGGACACCGAGCGCCTCTACCCCGACTGCGACCCGTACGGGATCGAGGCGAGACTGACCGAGGCCGAGAAGGCCCCGCTGCGCCGGCTGCGCCGGGTGCTCGAGGACGAGGTGCGACCCCTGCTGGCCGAGTACTGGGAGGCCGGGGAGTTCCCCTACCAGGTCGCCCCCTCCCTGCACGGCCTCGACCTCATGACCCCGCCCGAGCTCACGGCCGACGGCGCGCAGCCCCGGTCCCTGTACCACGGGTTCCGGATCTTCGAGCTGGCCCGCACCGATGCCTCGATCGCGACGTTCTACACCGCCCAGGCCGGGCTGTTCCGCACGGCCTGCCGGGTGGGCGGCACGCCGGAACAGTTCGCCGCGTGGGACCCCCGGATCACGTCCTTCGAGATGACCGGGGTGTTCTGCCTGACCGAGCCCGAGCACGGCTCCGACATCGCCGGCGGGCTCGCCACCACGGCCCGGCGCGAGGGCGACGAGTGGGTCCTGACCGGCGCCAAGCGCTGGATCGGCGGCGCCGTCACCGCCGACCTCCTCGCCGTCTTCGCCCGCGACGAGGCCGACGGGCAGGTCAAGGGCTTCCTCGTGGACCGGCAGGCCCCGGGCGTGCGGCTGGAGAAGATCCACGGCAAGACGTCCCTGCGGATGATGCAGAACGCCGACATCCACCTCGACGGGGCCCGGGTGCCCGAGTCGATGCGGCTGGGGAACGTGAACTCGTTCAAGGACGTCGCCGCGATGCTGCGCGCCATGCGCTCCGACGTCGCCTGGATCGCCACCGGGCTCCAGGCCGGCGCCTACGAGGCCGCGCTGCGCTACGTTCGGGAGCGGGAGCAGTTCGGCCGCCCGATCGGCAGCTTCCAGCTCGTGCAGGAAAAGCTGGCCCGCATGCTCGGCAACGTCACCGCGTCCCTGACCATGGTCGCCGGACTCGCCGAGCGGCAGCAGGACGGCGTCTACCGGGACGAGGACTCCGCCCTGGCGAAGATGTGGATCAGCCTGCACATGCGCGAAACCGTGGCGCTGGCCCGCGAGCTGGTCGGCGGCAACGGCATCACCCTGGCCCACGACGTCGCCCGCTTCCACGCCGACGCCGAGGCCGTCTACTCCTACGAGGGCACCCACGAGATCAACGCGCTCGTGGTCGGCCGGTCGATCACCGGCCGGAGCGCGTTCGTCTGAGCCGCTCGCCCGACGCCACCCGCACCACCACGACGCAAGGACACGCCATGACCGAAGCACAGACCCAGCCCCAGACCGTCGTCGCCTTCGACGAGGTCAAGAACCTCGTCGGCAAGAGCCTCGGGCACTCTGCCTGGCGGGAGATCACCCAGGACCAGGTGAACACCTTCGCCGACGCCACCGACGACCACCAGTGGATCCACGTGGACCCCGAGCGGGCCAAGGAGGGGCCCTTCGGCGCCCCGATCGCCCACGGCTTCCTGACCCTGTCCCTGCTCATCCCGATGTGGTCCGAGCTCTTCGACGTCACCGGCGTGAGGACCAAGGTCAACTACGGCCTCGACAAGGTCCGCTTCACCTCTCCCGTCACGGTCGGTTCGCGGATCCGCATGACCGTGACGATCACCGACGTGCAGGAGGTCAAGGGCAACGGCCTGCACCTCGTGGCCGACGGCACCATCGAGATCGAGGGCGAGGGGCGGCCCGCCGTCGTCGCGACCTTCCTCAACCGCTTCTACGCCTGAGCGCGCCGCCTCCTGACCCTCGACGGCCCGGAAGACCACAGAATTCCGTGGTCTCCCGGGCCGTCGAGGGTCCGGGGGTGCCGACAGGGTCAGACGGCAGCCTCGGCCCGCGCGCAGGCCGCCACGGCCTCCGCCACGGCCGGGGCCACCCTCGGGTCCAGGACGGAGGGCACGATGTGGTCCGCGGTCAGCCCGTCCGCGGCGGCGATCGCCGCGATCGCCCGGGCGGCCTCCAGCTTCATGACCGGGGTGATCCGCCGCGCCCCTGCGTCCAGGGCGCCGCGGAAGATGCCGGGGAAGGCCAGCACGTTGTTGATCTGGTTCGGGAAATCGCTGCGCCCCGTGGCCACCACCGTGGCGTGGCGGGCGGCGGCGTCGGGCATGATCTCCGGATCAGGGTTGGCCAGGGCGAACACGACCGCATTCTCGGCCAGCTCGGTGAGGTACTCCTCGGGGACCGTGCCCCCGGAGACCCCCACGAACACGTCCGCGCCCTCGAGGGCGTCCTTGGGCCCGCCGATCAGCCCGCGCGGGTTGGTGCGCGCCGCGTAGCCGGCCTTGATCGCGTTCAGGTCGTCGCGCTCCCTCGAGACGATGCCACGCGAATCCATCAGCACCACGTCGGCGATGCCCTGGGCCAGCAGGATCTCGGTGATCGCGATCCCGGCCGCACCGGCCCCGGCGATCACCACCTTCAGGCCCGCCAGGTCCTTGCCCACCACCGTCGCCGCGTTGAGCAGGGCGGCCAGGACGACCACGGCGGTGCCGTGCTGGTCGTCGTGCATTACCGGGATGTCGAGCTCCTCGATCAGACGCTGCTCGATCTCGAAGCAGCGCGGGGCGGAGATGTCCTCGAGGTTCACCGCCCCGAAGGACGGGCGCAGGATCTTGACCGTGCGCACGATCTCCTCGACGTCCTGGGTGTCGAGCACGATCGGGATGGAGTCCAGGTCGGCGAAGGTCTTGAACAGGGCGGCCTTGCCCTCCATCACCGGCAGGGACGCGGCCGGGCCGATGTCGCCCAGCCCCAGCACGGCGGAGCCGTCGGAGACCACGGCCACCAGCCGGCCGGCCCAGGTGTGGGTGTTCGCCATGCCCGGGTCCTGGTGGACGGCCCGGGACACCTGGGCGACCCCGGGGGTGTAGGCGATGGACAGGTCACGGCGGGTGGCCAGCGGGGACTTCGTGACCACGGAGAGCTTGCCGCCCTCGTGGGCGCGGAGGATCTCCTCGTGCGGAATCGGGCCGGGCTGGAGGTTCTCGTCGCTCATGCGGGGTCCTCGTGCTCTCGTCGTCGAGTGCGAACAGGGTCCCGGCCATTGTGCCCCACGGCGGGAACCCCGTCCCGTCCCGGATGACGCCCCGGGACCTCCACGGTGCTCCGGACCCGGACGGCACGGAGCCCCCACACAGCACGGAGCCCCGGACCGCACAGAACCCCCGGACCGCGTGGTCCGGGGGCTCTGCCCGCGAGGTCGCACGCGCGCGGCGCCGACGGTGCGGGGCGAGGATCAGATGATGGACCGGCCGCCGCTGCGCGCCTTCTCGAAGCGCTCCTGGACGTCGACCCAGTTCACGATGTTCCAGAAGGCCTTGACGTAGTCCGCCTTGACGTTCTGGTAGTCGAGGTAGAACGCGTGCTCCCACATGTCCAGCTGGAGCAGCGGGATCGTGGCGACCGGCACGCCGTTCTGCTGGTCGTACATCTGCTCGATGACCAGGTTGCCGCCGATGGGCTCGTAGGCCAGGATCGCCCAGCCGGAGCCCTGGATCGTGGTGGCCGCGGCCGTGAAGTGGTCGCGGAAGGCGTCGAAGGACCCGAAGTGGTCCTCGATCGCCGCGGCGATCTCACCGGTCGGCTTGTCGCCGCCCTCCGGGGAGAGGTTCTGCCAGAACACCGAGTGGTTCACGTGGCCACCGAGGTTGAACTGCAGGTCCTTGGACAGCTTGGCCGCCGCGGCGCCGTCACCGTTCGCGCGGGCCTCCGCCATCTTCTCCAGGGCGGTGTTGGCACCGGCCACGTAGGTGGCGTGGTGCTTGTCGTGGTGCAGCTCCATGATCTTCGCGGAGATGTGGGGCTCGAGCGCCGCGTAGTCGTAGGGAAGATCGGGAAGGGTGTACTTCTCGGCCATAGGAGAATCCTTTCGATTGCTGTCGTGTGGTTCCACCCTCGTCCCGCGCGCGAGCAGGGGTCAAGGAGGTTCCGCCACCAGCGTACGGTGCGCCCCCGGCCGGGCTGCGCCGAGGGCCTCAGAAGAAGTCGGGCGGGCTCTCGAGCGGGCAGCGGGGCGGGTGGGGGGTCAGCTGGGACGGGGCCGTGAACTCGTAGTCGCCCGTCTCGATCATCCGCCTGAGCGTCTCGAGAGCGTGCCGGGCGCTCCGGCGGGCGGCCGGTTCGAGCAGGTGCCAGAGCCAGGCCTTGGACTCCGTGAACCGCCCGTCCACGATCTTCTCGATCCGGGTGCCCCCCTCCACCTGTTCCCAGGTGATGGTCACCAGCAGATCCACCACGCCCTTGGTGGTGCGCATCCCCAGGCGCCGGCCCGGGACGTGGTCGGAGACGATGTTGACGAAGGAGAAGTGGAGGGGCCCCACGCGGACCGTGGACTCGATCGACGTGCCGAGCTGCAGCACGGCCGTGCTGACCTGGTAGTTGCGCTCCGGGATGGGGTTCCAGCGGCGCAGGCAGCCGGGGTCGAGCAGGAAGCGCTCCACCAGCGGCGGATCCGCCGCGACCACGGCGGTGTCCACCAGCCGGAACGTCGTGGTGCCCTTCAGCATCGTGTCCTCCGCTCCCCGGTCGGGTCTGCGCCCGGGGCGGACGGACGTCGCGCACGGACGGGAGCAATTCGCATGTGCACACAACTACTCTAGCGATCGGCCGGCACGGCGCCCGCCCTCCGGGTGCACAGGGGGTGGAGAAAGTTGTCCACAGGTGTGGAGGAGCACGGGCAGAGAGCGAGCATCGGGACGCTCTGTTCCCAAGAGGCGGCGCCGTCGCAGGTCAGCGGGCGATCGACGGAGTGGGCGGCGCCGTAATTCCACGGGTGGAAGTTATCCACGCTGTGGACAACGCCTGTGGAGAAGCTGTTGAGAAGACCGCGCCCGGACGTCATGGAG
Organism: Kocuria arenosa; assembly: GCF_042879215.1. Classification (NCBI taxonomy): domain Bacteria; kingdom Bacillati; phylum Actinomycetota; class Actinomycetes; order Micrococcales; family Micrococcaceae; genus Kocuria; species Kocuria arenosa. The sequence continues at coordinate 395,016 of NZ_JBHZTA010000003.1, forward strand.
CGTCGCACAGGGTCTCGGTGGTCCCCCCGGACGGGGGACGGCACGGCTCCGCGACCGGCCGGCCGGCAGCGCCCCGGACGGGGGACCTACGAGCGGCGCGCGCGCGAGCGCACGAGGACGGCGAGCCCCGCGCAGGCCAGGTAGCACACGAGCACCACCGCCCAGCCCACCGCGAAGGACCCCGTGAGCTGGAGCAGACCGCCGAGGACGAGCGGACCGGCGCAGAACCCCGCGTACAGCCCCATGGTCACCACCCCGGTGGAGGCCCCCACCCGGTCGGCGGGCACGGCGCGCATCGCCGCGGACATCACCACCACGCTCACCGCGAGCGCTGCACCCCCGTGCAGGACGGCCGCCGGCCAGACCGCCCACGCGAGGCCGGGGTGCAGGGGCGCCAGGATCAGCAGCACGGCACTCGCGGCCGCCCCCAGGGCCATGCCGGCCAGCAGGACGAAGCCGTCCGCGCGCGGCCGGTCCATCACGCGCGCCCACAGCACCCGGGAGGCGATGCCCACGAGCGCGGAGACGGACACGGTGGTCCCGGCGGTGACGACGTCGAGGCCCAGCTCCCGGTGGGCGTAGAGCGGGAGGTAGACGTTGGCGGCCTGCGCCCCCAGTCCGGTCAGTGCCGCGGCCGCGGCGTACGCCCGGACGACACCGGGCATCGGGGGCCGTGCGGCGGCGCGTGCCGCCCGGGACGAGGGCGTCTGCGCCCTCCGGGACCGGGGGGCGGTCCGGGACCGGAGGGCCGCCCAGGACCGGGCCGGCAGCGTCGTCCAGGACCGGGACGCCGTGGGGGACGGGAGTCCCGCCGGGGCGCCGGGGTGGTTGTCCGGGACCGTCCACCAGCCGTGCACGAGCAGGAGCAGCACCGCGCCCGCGGCCACCAGGACGGCGGTGCGCCAGCCGAGCAGCAGGCCCAGCGCGGGGAAGGTCAGGCCCGCCACGAGCTGGGAGGCCTGCACGCCGGCCTGCTTGATCCCGAGCCAGCTCGCGCGCCGCGCGGCGGGCACGTGCAGGCGGATGAGCCGGTTGGTCGCGGGATTGGCCATGACCTGTCCGAGCCCCGAGAGCACCATGGCCACGAGCAGCACGGCGTAGCCCGGCGCGGCGGCGGTCAGCAGCATCGCCAGTGCGGCCCCGCCGAACATCACGACCAGCAGGGTGCGGGCGCTCAGCCGGTCCGCCCAGCGGCCCGTGCGCACCGCGGTGAGGGCCGCGACGAAGAAGGTGGTGGTGGCGAGCAGCCCGAACTGCGTCTCCGTGAGCTCCAGATCCGCGATCACGAGGGGGCTCATCGCCGAGAGGCTGTGGGTGAGCAGCGGCCCCACCGCCATGGTGGCGGTGAGCACGAGCATGAGGTGCGCGCCCGGTCTGCGGTCCCGGGTCACCGGTCCTTCCCCGGGGACGCCCGGTCGGCGGCGTGCAGGCCGAGCACGCACGCGACGATCCCCGCCAGGAAGAGGGCCTTCGCCCACGAGAGGTGCTCCTGCCCCGTGCCGGCCGCCCACGCGACCGTGAGCACGGCGCCGATGCCCGTCCACACGGCGTAGGCGGTGCCCATCGGGATCACCCGTGCGGCGCGCGCCAGGGTGAGCATGCTCAGCGCCAGGGACACGGCGAAGAGCAGGCCGGGGCCCGGCCGCGAGAAGCCCTCGGACGCGCCCAGGGCCGTGGCCCAGACGGCCTCCAGGACCCCGCTGACCACCAGCAGCGCCCAGGCACGGGTGCGCCGGTCCCGCACGGCCTGCGCCGCCCCGGCCTCAGACGGCAACCTTGAGCCCGATCACGCAGCCCACGATGCCGAGCACCAGCAGGATCCTGAGGGGCGTCGCCGACTCGCGGCCGGTCAGCATGGACCAGGCCACGGTCAGGGCCGCGCCGATGCCCACCCAGACGGCGTAGGCCGTGCCCGTGGGCAGATCGGTCATGGCGTAGGCCAGCCCGGCCAGGCTCAGGGCGGCCGTCACCGCGAACACCGCGGTCGGCACGGGCCGGCGGAGGCCGTCCGAGGCCGCGAGCGCGGACGCCCACACCGCCTCGAGGACGCCCGAGAGCACCAGCACCGTCCACGCACCCACGGGGTCAGCGCTTCGGGAGCACGCGGAGCCAGAGGAACCCGTGGGCGTCGATCAGCAGACCGTGGCGCAGGTCGAGCTCGGTGTTGCCGTGCAGCTCGACGGCCTGGGGCAGGAACCCGGAGAGGGTCTCGCCGGTGACGAACTGGGACCAGTCGGAGAAGTTCGCCAGGCACAGCACCACCGTGTTGCCGCCGGGGCGCTGGTAGCCCAGCACGTGGGGGTTGCGCGCGTCGAACGGGACGAGCGTGTTGCCGTCGAACTCCGGGGAGTTCCGGCGCAGCTCGACCATCCGGCGGATGCCCCCGAAGATCCGGCCCTGCACGGAGAACAGCTCGTGGCGGCGCTCGTAGTCCTGGACGGGCCGCGGCGGGCGGTGCACCCACCGGGCGTCACCGGCGTGGTCCGGGTCCTCGTTCCACGCGGGGTCGTTGAGCTGGCCGACCTCGTCGCCGAGGTACAGCAGGGGGATGCCGCCGGTGCTCATCGCCACGGAGTGCGCGAGCAGGACCCGGTCCACCGCGGACGCCGGGTCCTCCGCGAGGCCGAGCAGCGACGCCGTGGTCCCGCACACTCGGCAGTCCCCCGTGCGGGGGTTCTCCTGGAACGGGACGCCGTCCGCGAAGCTGCCGGGGTGGCGCCCGGTGTAGAAGGCGTTGAGGAAGCGGCGGTGGTCGTGGCCGTGCACGCCCAGCCGGGCGGCGTCCTCGTCCGAGAACGTCCAGCCGATGTCGTCGTGGCCGCGCACGTAGTCCACCCACGCCGTGCCGGGCGGGAGGGCGTGGCGCTCCTCGAGGGCCTGCGCCAGGAGCTTCGGCTCGCGAGTGGCCATCGCCTCCCACGTCAGGGCCATCTGCAGCGGGTTGTAGGACAGCTGGCACTGTCCGGGCTCGATGTACCGGGCGACCTCGTCCGGGTGGACGATCGCCTCGGACTTGAACAGCACGGCCGGCGCGGCGATCCGGCACAGCGCGTTGTACGCGCGCAGCAGCACGTGGGCCTGGGGCAGCGACTCGCACGTGGTGCCCAGCTGCTTCCAGATGAACGCGACGGCGTCCATGCGGAGCACCTCGACGCCCTGGGCGGCGAGGAAGAGCAGTTCCGCGGCCATCGCCCGGAAGACGGCGGGATTGGTGTAGTTGAGGTCCCACTGGAAGGAGTAGAAGGTGCTCCACACCCACCGGGGGTCCTCCTCGGTGGCGCGGACCCGCGTGAAGGAGCCGGGGTGGTCGTCCGGGAAGATCTCCCGCGTGGTGCGCTCGAACTGCTCCGGGACGGTGCGGTCCGGGAAGATCCAGTAGTAGTCCTCGTACTCCTGCTCCCCCGCGGCGGCCCGGCGCGCCCACTCGTGCTCGTTGGAAGTGTGGTTGAAGACGAAGTCGAGGACCAGGCTGATCCCGTTCCGGCGCAGCTCGCGGCTCAGCTCGGCGAGCTCCTCCATGGTCCCCAGCTCCGGCGCCACGCGGCGGTACGACGACACCGCGTAGCCGCCGTCCGAGTTGCCCTCCGGCGCCTCGAACAGGGGCATGAGGTGGAGGTAGGTCAGGCCCAGTTCCCGGAAGTAGGGGATCTGCTCCCGGATCCCCTGCAGGTTCCCCGCGTACCGGTCCACGTAGCAGACCCCGCCGAGCATCTGCCGCGCGCCGAACCACGCGGGGTCCTGCTCGCGCCGGGCGTCCAGGGCCTTGAGGTCGTCGGGGCGCTCGGCCCAGGAGCGCGCCAGCTGCAGCCCGAGCTCGCTGAGCTGTTCGAGGAAGTCCTCGCGGTGGCCGTAGATCTCGGCGAAGAGCAGCGTCAACCGGGGGAAGTGCTCGTCGAACCGGCGGTCGAAGTCGGCCCATCCGGTGCCCGGCAGGTCCGCCGGGCGACGTTCCTGCACCTTCTGGCGTACGCACGCGGTGATCACGCGTGCCTGGTTCTCCGGCGACAGGCCCGGGATCCCGGGCGTACTGGTGGTGGGCACACTGCTCCTTCGGTCGTCCACCCCGGGGGCGGGGCGGTCTCCGAACTCGAGATCCTCCTTGACGACGAGCCCTCGGATGGTCAGGGACCTGCTTCCGCCGGTCGGCGGGAGCGGTCCGCCCCTCAGCATACTGATGCGCCCCCGGCTTTTCAGCGGATGACCCGGGCGTTCCTCCACATCCCTGTGCACAGAGTTGTCCACAGGTGTGGACGAGTCCTGGGGACACCGTGGAGGAAGGCCCGCCGCCGCCCTGCGGGAGCGGGCCGGCGGGGCTGCCGGTCCCGGGGGGATGCCGCCACGCATGTGGAGAACCCTGTGCAGGGCGGACGCCGGGTCCCGGGAGCGCGGACCCCCCCCGGGACCCGGTGCCGGGCTCAGTACCCGTTGGCGGAGAGCCACTCCTGCGCCGCGTCGGCCGGGCTGACCTGGTCCTCGCCGCTGACCCGGCGGTTCAGGTCGATGAGGTCCTCCGTGGTGAGCTTCCCGGACAGCTCGTTCAGGGCGTCCACCGCCTCCTGGGGCAGCCGGTCCGCCGCGGCCAGCGGCAGGACCTGCTGGGCGATGAAGTTGTTCTCCGGGTCCTCCAGCACCACGAGGTCGTTGTCGGCGATCGCCGGGGTGGTCGTGAAGATGTCGGCGACGTCCACGTCACCGTTCAGGAGGGCCTGGACGGTGAGCGGGCCACCGCCGTCGTTGATCGGCTCGAAGGACTCCGGCACGCAGCCGTACTTCTCCTCCAGGCCGTCGAGGCCGTAGGCGCGCTCGGCGAACTCGGGCGGTCCGGCGATCACCAGCTCGCCGCACACCCCGGCCAGGTCCGCGATGCTCGTGAGCCCGTACTGCTCCGCGGTCCCGGAGGTGACCACCATGGCGTCCTTGTTCTCCGCCTCGGAGGCCTCCAGCACGGTCAGGCCCTCGGGCAGGGCCTCCGGCAGGGCCGTCATGATCTCCTCGGCCGAGCTCGCCGTGGCCTCGGGGTCCACGAAGAGCAGGAGGTTGCCGGAGTAGTCCGGGACCACGTCCACGGACCCGTCCTGCACGGCCCCCACGTAGGCCTCGCGGGCGCCGATGCCCAGCGACGTCTCCGTCTCGACCCCGGCGGACTCGAGCGCCCCGGCGTAGAGCTCGGCCACGACCTGGCTCTCCGGGAAGTCGGCGGAGCCCACGGTCACGGTCTCCGAGGACGCGGTCGCGGACCCGTCCTCCTCGGCGAGGGGGTCGCCGCCGCCTCCGCAGGCGGTCAGGCCCAGCAGCAGGGCGGCGCCCAGGGCGGGTGCGGTGGCACGGCGGAGCACGGGAGCGGTGGTCATGGTGGTTCTCCTGTCGGTCGGTGGCACGGGAAGACGGTGGGTCGCGGGAGGACGGTGGGTCATGGACAGCGGCGGGTCAGGGCGCGGCGAGGCGCAGGCCCGGCGACGTGGACAGCCGCTGGGCCAGCGCCAGGACGGCGTCCACGGCGAGCGCCAGGACCGCCACGAGCACCACGGAGCCGAGCATCCGGTCGTAGTCGCGCACCGCGAGGCCGTCGATGAGGTAGCGGCCGAGGCCGCCGAGGTTGATGTAGGCGACCACGGTCACGGTCGCCACGACCTGCAGGGCGGCGTTGCGGATCCCGCCCAGGATCACGGGCAGGGCGTTGGGCACCTCCACGCGGGTCAGCACCTGGCTCCCGGTCATCCCCATCGCCGCCCCGGCGTCCTTGAGGGCCGGGGAGACGTTCGCGACCCCGGCGTAGGTCCCCGACAGGATCGGCGGGATCGCCAGCAGGACGAGCGCGATGATCGGCGGCACCAGCCCGAGCCCGAGCAGCAGGGTGAAGAGGGTGAGCAGGCCCAGCGTGGGCAGGGCGCGCAGCGCACCCGCCAGGCCGACGACGACGCCGGACCCGCGCCCCGTGTGCCCCACCCACAGGCCCAGCGGGACCGCCACGGCCAGGGCCACGGCCATCGTCACGCCGCTGTACGTCAGGTGCTCCAGGAGCCGGGCGGGGATGCCGCCGGCCCCGGACCAGTTCTCGGGATCGGTCAGCCACGCCAGGGCGGCGCCCACGAGACTCATGCGACCGCCCCTCTCCGCACCCGCGGCACCGGAGTCGCGCCCACCCGCTGCCAGCGCGTCAGCGCGTGGCCGGCCCCCCGCAGCACGAGGTCGAGGAGCACCGCCAGGATCACGGTCAGGACGATGCCCACCGCGATCTCCTCGAGGATGGACCGGCGCAGCCCGTCGGTGAACAGGGTGCCGAGGGACTGCACGCCGATCACGGCGCCCACACTGACCATGGAGATGTTGCTGACGGAGGCGACCCGCAGCCCGGCGACCAGCACCGGCACCGAGAGGGGCAGCTCGACCGCGAAGAAGCGCCGCAGCGGGCGGTAGCCCATCGCGGTGGAGGCCTGCAAAATGTCGCGGTCCACGGACTCGAAGGCGTCCACGGAGGAGCGCACCAGGATGGCCACCACATAGATGGTCAGCGCCACGACCACGTTCACCACCGAGGTGATCTGCGTGCCGAGGAGCAGGGGCAGCACCACGAACAGGGTCAGGGACGGGATGGTGTAGAGCAGGGAGGAGCCCGTGACGAACACCGGGCGCAGCGTGCGGTTTCGGGCCGCGAGCCGGGCCACCGGGACCGCGATCAGGGCGCCGAGCAGCAGGGGCAGCACCGACTGGACGAGGTGCGTGCCCGTGAGCTCCAGGACGGAGGGCCAGTTCCGGCTCGTCCAGGTCATCGGGGCGTCCGTCCGCCGAGGCGCGCGTCCTCGATGGCCGCGATGATCTCGCCCGGCTGCATGATCCCGACCGCCCGGCCGTGGTCGTCGACGACCACGGCGAGCCCCGACGGCGAGGACAGGGCCGCGTCCAGGGCGCTGCGCAGGGAGCTGCCGGGCCGGTGCAGGGTGCCGCCGACCACGGGGTCGTCCTCCGCGCCGGGCCGCACCCAGCCTCGGGGGGCGCCGTCGTCGTCGACCCGCAGCGTCCACCCGTCGGGGACGGGCCCGTCCCCGGTGCCGACCACGCCCTGGCTGCCGTCCGGACGCAGGGCGGCCACGGGGTGCACGGGGATGTCGTGGGCCGAGTCGAAGGTCAGGGAGCGGAAGCCGCGGTCCCGGCCCACGAAGTCCGCCACGAAGTCGTCGGCGGGCGCGCGCAGCAGCTCCTCCGGGGTGGCGTACTGCGCCAGCCGCCCGCCGGTGGCGAAGACGGCCACCCGGTTGCCGAGCAGGATCGCCTCGTCGATGTCGTGGGTGACGAACACGATGGTGCGGTGCAGCCGGCGCTGCAGGTCCAGCAGCTCGCACTGCAGGTCCTGGCGCACCACGGGGTCCACGGCGGAGAACGGTTCGTCCATCAGCAGGACCGGCGGGTCGGCGGCGAGCGCCCGGGCCACGCCCACGCGCTGCTGCTGCCCGCCCGAGAGCTGGGACGGGTAGCGGGAGCCCAGGGCCTCGTCGAGCCCCACGGTGGTCAGCAGCTCGCGGGCCCGTTCCCGGGCCTGCTTCTTCGGCACGCCGTTGAGCCGCGGGACGGTGGCGATGTTGTCCACCACGGTCCGGTGCGGCAGGAGGCCCGACTGCTGCATGACGTAGCCCATGGAGCGGCGCAGCTCGTGGGCGGGCACGGACGTGACGTCGCGGCCCTCCACCGTGACGGTCCCGGAGGTGGGCTCCACCATGCGGTTGATCATCCGCAGGGACGTGGTCTTCCCGCAGCCCGAGGGCCCCACGAACACGGTGAGGGACCCGCGGGGGATCTCGAGGTCGAGAGCCTCGACGGCGGTGGTCCCGTCCGGGTACGTCTTGCCGGCGCCCTCGAAACGGATCGCGATGTCGGTCATGGAGATCCTCCCGTTGCCGTCCGGCCAGTATAGGCAAGCACGGCGGACGCCCCGCTAGACTCGCGTCCACCGGAAGCGGCTCCCGCGGGACCGCCGGCCGAACGCGCAAGGAGGTGGACGGTGCACAGCCTGGAGCTGCTGCTCGGCGAGGACGCCGAGGCGGCCGTGCGCGCCGACTGGGACCGGCTGGCCGAGGCGGGACTGCCCAGCTCCGGCCGGCACCGCTCCGAGTCCAACCGCCCCCACATCACCCTGGTGGCCGCCCCGTCCCTGGCCCCGGAGACCGTGCCGGGGATCGACGAGCGGGTCGCCGCGGCCGCCGGGTTCGTGGACCTGCCGCTGATCAGTGCGGGCGTGCTGCTGTTCGGCCCGGGCCGGGGCGGCTACGTGGTGGTCCGCCAGGTCGTGACCACCCCCGAGCTGCTCGAGCTGCACCGGCGGGTCTGCGACGCCGTGGGCGCGGTCCCCGGGCAGGCGCGCACCTCGTTCCCCGGGGCCTGGACGCCGCACGTCACCCTGGCGCGCCGGATGCGCCCGGACCAGGTGGCCGCCGCACTCGGCGTCCTGGCCCCGCACCCCGAGCCGCTGCGGGCCGTGGCCCTGCGCCGCTGGGACGCGGACGCCCGCACCGTGGTGCACCTGGCCTGAGCGCCGGCCCCGCGGAGGGCACGCCCGTGGCCGCTCCCGGGACCCCGGCTCCACCCGCACCGTGATCCACCCGCACCGTCATCCCGCCGCCGTGATCCGGCGGGCGCGGAGCCGCGTAGGCTCGGGGCATGACGAGCGCACAGGACATCGCCACCTGGATGATCGACCGCATCCGCACCGAGGGACGGCTGTCCCAGGACCAGGCCGTCCAGGACATCCCCGCCGCCTTCGGCCCGGAGTGGGTCCGGACCCTGGAGAACGGGCACACCGGGATCAGCAAGGAGGTCCTCGCGGAGTTCCGCAAGGCCCACGGCGGCACGGTGCAGTGGGACCGCGACCGCCGCTTCTGGTCCCTCAGGAGCTGATCCGCCGCGCGGCGCACCGCCCGGCCCGGGCCCCGGTCAGCGGGAGCGGAGGACGTCGAAGACCACGGAGTCGTCGTGCCGGCCGTGCCCCTCCCGGCGGCCGCGCACGTAGAGCTGCTCGGCCGCCGAGGCCAGCGGCACCGGCTGCTCGACCGCCCGGGCCGCGTCGGTGACCAGTCCCATGTCCTTGACGAAGATGTCCAGGGCGGAGCGGACCGCGGCCTGATCGCCCTGCAGCATCCGGGGACCGCGGTCCTCGAACATGAAGGACGTGGCGGCCCCGGTCGAGAGGACCTCGAGGCACTGCGCCGGGTCCAGGCCCATGGAGTCCGCCAGGGCCAGCGCCTCGCCCGCCACGGCGATGTGCACCCCGCACAGCAGCTGGTTGACCACCTTGAAGCGCTGCCCGTCGCCCACCCGGGAGCCGACGACCGGGGCGTTGCCGGCCATCGCGTCGAGCAGCGGCCGGACCGCGGCGACGTCCTCCTCCGCGCCGCCGACCATCACGAGCAGGTCCCCGGTGGCGGCGCGCGCCGTCCCGCCGGACACCGGCGCGTCGACGATCCGCACGCCGCGGCCCTCGAGGCCCTGCGCGCAGGACTCCACGGACTGCGGGCCGACGGTCGCCATGACGAGCAGGACCGTGTCCGCGTCCAGGGCGTCGGTGATGCCGCGCTCGCCGAACAGGACGTCGTGCAGCTGCGCCCCGGTCGCGACCATGACGACGACGACATCGGCGCCTGCCGCCGCCTCCCGGGGGTCGGCCAGCAGCTCCAGGGCGTCGCCCACGACCTCCTCGGCGCGGGGCGAGACGTCGAAGCCGCGGACGGGGAAGCCGGCGCGGGCCAGGGTGAGGGCCATGGGAGCGCCCATGGCGCCCAGGCCCAGGAAGCCGACGGACAGCGGTGTGCTCATGACAGGTTCTCCTCGGAGTCGTTCGGGCCGGTGCGGCCCGGACCGGAGTTGTTCGGACCGGAGTCGCGCGCCGCACCGGGGGCGCGCCGCAGGTCCAGCGACCGGGCCAGCTCGGCCGCCCGGTCGAGGACCCCCACGACGTCGGCGAGGGCGCTCTCCCCGCCGACGTTGCCGGGGAAGACCACGTAGGGCCCGCCCCGCGTGGTGTCCGGGGCGTCGGTGGGCTGGAACATCGAGATCTGGCCCGGGAAGAACTGGCCGGCCACGGTGGCCCGGCGGATCCCGAGACCCCGGTGGGCCACCTCGTGGGAGGTGATGCCGCCCTTGGCCACGACCCACGCCGGGCGCGCCTGCGCCACCCCGTGCACGACCTCCACGAGCGCGTCGGAGACGGACCGGGCGATGGCCAGCGACCCGTCGGGGTCGTCCGTGCGCACGAGCTCGCGGCTCGTCCACACGACCGCGTCGCTGGTCCCGAGCGCCTCGGTGATCCGCGCGACGGCGTCGGCCACGCAGCCGGGGCGGGCGTCGTCGTCGAGCAGGGTGGGCACGTGCAGCTCGACCTCGAAGAGGTCGCGCCGGGTCCGCAGCTCGGCGAGCTGGCGGTTGGTGAGCCCCACGTGGGACCCGACGGCCACGAGCCCGTGCGGCAGGCGCCCGGGGCCCACCGTGATGTCCTCCGGGCCCAGCACCCGCGAGTCCGTGAGCCCGGCCAGCGGGCGGACGAAGGAGGGCCCGCACCGGGTGACGAACGTGCGGCCCTCCGCCTCGAGGGTCGACAGCGCCTCCGCCACGGTGTCGAGGTCCGCGTAGCTCGTGGCGTTGACGACCACCCAGGCCCGGTCCCGTGCCCGGCGCAGGACCTCCGCGACGGCCGGCACGCCCCCGGACCGGATGTCGTCGAGACCGATCGAGAGGATCCTCGAGCGCTCCAGCGTCCCGCCGGAGCGCTCCACGAGGAAGTCCTTGAGGTCCGAGGAGGAGTAGCCGAACGTCGCGTCCGCGGCGAAGTCGGTCTCCCCCACGGGCATCGGGCGGCCCTGCAGGACCGCGTAGTGGACGTCGTCCTCGGTGTAGCGCCCGGCCTCGATCATGGCCGGGGCGAAGAGGAACCCGTCGACCGGCACCCCGTGCCGCTCGAGGACGTCCGCCAGGGCCGTGGGCTCGGCGATGACGTGCCCGCGCAGCGTGGAGTCGCTGCGGGAGACGAGGTGGGGCAGGGGCAGGCGCTCCGCGAGGAGGCTCTCCAGCACCGCCGAGACGAGCCCGGTGCTGAGCGCCACGGCCTCGGCCTCGGGCCGGGCCCGGCTGTTGGTGAGCACGAAGCAGGTGCGCCCGGAGTGCCGGACGACGTCCAGCACGGGCTCGGGGTCGAGCTCGAGGACGACGTCGACGTCGTGGACGCACTGCGACCCGGTGGGGTCGTCGTCGAGCACGAGCAGGGTGCGCGGGGTGGTCATGCGCAGGACTCCTTTCGGCGGGACATCAGGACAGGCCGGAGAGGGCGATCCACAGGACGGCCACCACCAGGAACCCGACCAGCGAGGTGGCGGTGCACAGCACGGAGTAGGTGCGCAGAGCGGTCCCGGTCGGGACCCGGAAGTAGCGGCTCCACACCCAGAACAGGGAGTCGTTGACGTGGCTCAGGGCCATGGAGCCCACACCGATGGACAGCGCGAGCATGGCCATCTGGACGGGGGTGAGGCTCTGCGCCGCGGCCAGCGGGGCGATGAGGGGCGCCGTGGTGAGGATCGCGACGGTTGCCGAGCCCTGGGCCGCCCGGATGAGCGCGGCCATGATGTAGGCCAGCAGGATGATGGGCAGGCCGGTCCCGCCCAGGACGTCCGCGACGGCCTCGGAGACGCCGGTCTCGCGCAGCACGTAGCCGAACATGCCGCCGGCTCCGGTGATGAGGATGACCGCGGCCACGGGGGGCAGCGCGGAGTTGATGACGTGCTCGGTCTCCTCGCGGCCCCAGCCGCGCCGGTAGCCCAGCAGGATCGAGGCGAGGATCACGCCGATCAGCAGCGCCATCGGCGAGGCGCCGACCATGGACAGCACGGTGCGGATCGCATTGCCCTCCGGCAGCACCAGTGCGCTGGTGGTCTGGAGCATGATGAGCACGAGAGGCACGGCGATCATGGCGAGCACGAGACCGGTGCTGGGCGCCTTGGTCTGCACCACGCCGGTGTGGCCCGTGCCGCCGACGCTCTGCAGGACGTCGTCCCGCGAGATCTCCACGTGGGCGGTGCGGGAGAGGCGCATGGCCAGCCAGTGCCCGAACAACCACATCGGGATCGCCGGGATGAAGGACAGCAGCAGGACGAGGCCGATGTCGGCGCCGAGCAGCTCGGAGCCGCCCACGATGCCCGGGTGGGGCGGGACGATGACGTGCACCGTCAGCATGGCGATGACGATCGGCAGGGCATAGGCGAGCATGTTCCCGCCCAGCCGGCGGGCGACGCCGAAGACGATGGGGATGAGCACGATCAGCCCGACGTCCACGAAGACCGGGATGCCGAAGATGAAGCCGGTGGCGCCGAGCGCGAAGGGGGCGCGCTTCTCCCCGAACTTGTCGAGCAGCCAGCGGGCCAGGACGTCGGCGCCGCCGGAGACCTCGATGATGCGGCCGAGCATGGCCCCCAGTGTGACGATGAGGGCGACGCTGCCCAGGGTGTTGCCCATGCCCGTGGTCAGCGTGGGGACGACCTCGGCGAGCGGGATCCCGGCGGCGAGGGCGAGCGCCGCGGCCGCGATCATCAGGGCCAGGAACGGGTGCACCTTGCCCTTGATGATGAGACCCAGAATGACCACGACAGCGGCCAGGCCCAGCAGGACGAGAGTGGTGGTGGTCATGAAGTCCTCGATGAGCTCCGGAGGCGAACGCCCGCCCTGTAAGACGTCAGACATCGTATGTGACCCAGAGCACACGGTCAACGCGCGCTCCGGAGCGGTGCCGACTCCCGAGCGCGGCCGGTCCTTCCGCGTGACGGTGGACACTCCTTTCCCGATCCGGCTATCCTGGGAGCAGCAGACGCCCATGAACCGTGGTGGGAGAGTCCCGCGGGTGCACCCAGCCCGGCGGGCGCCGTAGGAGCAATTCCTCCCCAGGAAACTCTCAGGCCCCTGTACCACCACGGTTCGGCAACTCTGGAAAGCAGCCCGGCGCGCGTCGCCGGTCTCACCGACGGTGCAAGCGGCCCCACGGCCGCGGAATCTCTCAGGTCCCAGACAGAGCGGGGAGGAACTCGAACCGATCCACGCCGACCTGGCGTGCAGCACCCGGGAGTTCCTCATGACGACCCAGCTCACCACCACGACCCCCACGACGGTCTTCGCCGACCGGCACATCGGTGCCGGCTCCGACGCCGTGCAGACCATGCTCGCCCGTGTGGGCCGCGCCAGCCTCGACGACCTGTCGGACGCCGCCGTGCCCGCCGACATCCGTCAGAGCACCCCGCTGGACCTGCCGGAGGCCCTCAGCGAGCAGGAGGTGCTCGAGCGGCTGCGCACCTTCGCGAACCGCAACACCACGGCCGTGCAGATGATCGGCCAGGGCTACTACGACACCCACACGCCCCCGGTCATCCTGCGCAACGTGCTGGAGTCCCCGGGCTGGTACACCGCCTACACCCCCTACCAGCCCGAGATCTCCCAGGGGCGCCTGGAGGCGCTGCTGAACTTCCAGACCATGGTCGCCGACCTCACCGGGCTGCCGGTGGCGAACGCCTCGCTGCTGGACGAGGCCACGGCGGTGGTCGAGGCGGTGCTGCTGATGCGCCGGGCCAACAAGGCCCGCGGCAACGGGGTGATCGTCATCGACGCCGACACGCTGCCGCAGACCCTGGCCGTGGTGCTGGCCCGCGCCGAGGCGCTGGGCTTCGCCGTGCAGGTCGCCGACCTGACGGCGGGCCTGCCCGAGGGCGAGATCACCGGCGTGGTCCTGCAGCAGCCCGGGGTCTCGGGGCGCGTCGTCGACCACGCCGCGGTGATCGCGGAGGCCAAGGAGCGCGGGGCGATGGTCACGGTCGCGGCCGACCTGCTGGCCCTGACCCTCATCACCCCGCCCGGCGAGCAGGGCGCGGACATCGCGGTGGGGTCCTCCCAGCGCTTCGGGGTCCCCCTGTTCTTCGGCGGTCCCCACGCGGCCTACATGGCGGTGCGCTCCGGCCTGGAGCGGAACCTGCCCGGCCGCCTGGTGGGCGTCTCCAAGGACGCCACGGGGCGGGCGGCCTACCGCCTGGCGCTGCAGACGCGCGAGCAGCACATCCGCCGCGAGAAGGCCACCTCCAACATCTGCACCGCCCAGGCGCTGCTGGCCGTCGTGGCCGGCATGTACGCCGTCTATCACGGCCCCGAGGGGCTGAAGGCCATCGCCCGGCGCGTGCACGACCGCGCCCGGACCCTGGCCACCGTGCTGCAGGGCGCCGGTCATGAGCTCGTCGCGGAGCAGTTCTTCGACACCCTCACCGTGCGGGTCCCCGGGCGGGCGGAGCAGGTGGCCCGCGCGGCCGAGAACCGAGGCGTGAACCTGCGGCACGTCGACGCCGACCACGTGGGGATCTCCTGCGACGAGGCGACCACGGAGCAGCACCTGCTGCTCGTCGCCGAGGCCTTCGGCGTGGCCGACGCGGCCGCGGCCGTCGCCGCCGGGCCGCGCGGCCTCGAGCTGGACGCGGGGCTGCGGCGCACCACGGAGTTCCTCACCCACCCCGTGTTCTCCACCCACCGGTCCGAGACGCAGATGCTGCGCTACCTGACTCGCCTGGAGAACCGGGACCTGGCCCTGGACCGGACGATGATCCCGCTGGGCTCCTGCACCATGAAGCTCAACGCGACCGCCGAGATGGCCGCCATGAGCTGGCCCGAGTTCGCCTCGATCCACCCGCTGGCCCCGGCCCACCAGACCACCGGCTGGCGCGAGCTGATCGCCGACCTGGAGAACCGCCTGGAGGCGATCACCGGCTACGCGGCCGTGTCCCTCCAGCCCAACGCCGGCTCCCAGGGCGAGCTGGCCGGTCTGCTGGCCATCCGCGGCTACCACCGGTCCCGCGGCGAGGAGCAGCGCACCGTCTGCCTCATCCCGGCCTCGGCCCACGGCACCAACGCCGCCTCCGCGGTCCTGGCCGGCATGAAGGTCGTCGTCGTGAAGACGGCCACCGACGGCACCATCGACCACGCCGACCTCGACGCCAAGATCGAGGCCCACCGCGAGCAGCTGGCCGCCATCATGATCACCTACCCCTCCACCCACGGGGTCTACGACGCCGACGTGCGCCAGGTCTGCGACGCCGTCCACGCCGCCGGCGGTCAGGTGTACATCGACGGGGCCAACCTCAACGCCCTGGTCGGCCTGGCCCAGCCCGGGCAGTTCGGCGGGGACGTGTCCCACCTGAACCTGCACAAGACCTTCTGCATCCCCCACGGCGGCGGCGGGCCCGGCGTCGGGCCCGTGGCGGTGGCCGCGCACCTGGCCCCCTTCCTGCCCGGCGACGCCACCCGCGCCGAGGCGGACGGGGCGGCCGGCGCGCCGATCTCGGCCACGATGTTCGGGTCGGCCGGAGTGCTGCCGATCTCCTGGGCCTACATCGCGATGATGGGCGGCGACGGCCTCACCCGGGCCACGCAGACGGCGCTCCTCACGGCGAACTACGTCGCCACCGCGCTGAACGAGCACTACCCGGTGCTCTACACCGGCAACGAGGGGCTGGTCGCCCACGAGTGCATCCTGGACCTGCGGGCCCTCACGGCCCGCACCAAGGTGACCGCCGAGGACGTGGCCAAGCGGCTGATCGACTTCGGCTTCCACGCCCCCACCCTGTCCTTCCCGGTGGCCGGGACGCTGATGGTGGAGCCGACCGAGTCCGAGGACCTCGCCGAGATCGACCGGTTCATCACCGCGATGACCACCATCCGCGAGGAGATCGAGCAGGTCGCCCGCGGCGAGCTCAGCGCCGAGGACAGCCCGCTGCGCCACGCCCCGCACACCGCCGAGGTCGTGGCCGCGAGCGACTGGGACCGCCGCTATCCCCGCGAGCAGGGCGCCTTCCCCGTCCCGGAGCTGCGCCAGGACAAGTACTTCCCGCCGGTCGGCCGCATCGACGGCGCCGCCGGGGACCGCAACCTCATCTGCTCCTGCCCGGCCCCCGAGGCCTTCGAGAACTGATCCGACACCGCACCGGATCGCCCCGACACGGACCGCACTGCCACGAAAGGCTCGACATGAGCGTCAGCACCACCTCCCGACACACCGCCCTGCACGACGAGCACGCCGCGCTGGGGGCCTCCTTCACCGACTTCGGCGGCTGGGACATGCCCCTGAAGTACGGCTCCGAGCTGGCCGAGCACCGCGCCGTGCGCACGGCCGCCGGCCTGTTCGACCTCTCCCACATGGGTGAGATCCGGGTGACCGGCCCGGACACGGCGGCCTTCCTGAACACGGCGCTGGTGGGCAACCTCGCCGCCGTCGCCGTGGGCCGGGCCAAGTACTCCCTGATCTGCACCCCCGAGGGCGGGATCATCGACGACCTGATCAGCTACCGGCTGGCCGAGCACGAGTACCTGGTGGTGCCCAACGCCGGCAACGCCCCGGACGTGCTCGCCGCCCTGCAGGAGCGGGCCGCCGGCTTCGACGTCATCGTGGCCGACGAGTCCGCCGACACCTCGCTGGTCGCCGTCCAGGGGCCGGCCGCGCAGGCGATCCTGCAGGAACTGGTGCCCGCAGAGCAGCAGGAGCTGATCGCCGAGCTGAAGTACTACTCCGCCGCGCCGGCCACCGTCGCCGGGATCGACGTGCTGCTCGCCCGGACCGGCTACACCGGGGAGGACGGCTTCGAGCTCTACGTGCCCAACGCCCAGGCCGCGCCGCTGTGGAAGACGCTCCTGGAGACCGGGCCGGGCCTCGGACTCGTGCCCTGCGGGCTCGCCTGCCGCGACTCCCTGCGCCTGGAGGCCGGGATGCCGCTCTACGGCCAGGAGCTCACCCGGGACATCACCCCCTACGAGGCCGGGTTCGGCCGGGTCGTCTCCCTGAAGAAGGAGGAGGACTTCGTGGGCCGCGCGGCCCTGGAGGCCTGCAAGGCCGCGGGCGTGGGCCGTACGCTGGTCGGCCTGCGCGGCGAGGGGCGGCGCGCGGCGCGCGGCCACTACCCGATCAGCGTGGACGGCGAGGTCGTCGGGGAGGTCACCTCGGGGGCGCTGAGCCCGACCCTGGGCTACCCCATCGCCCTGGCCTACCTCGACAACGCGCACGCCGAGCCCGGCACGCAGGTGCAGGTCGACCTGCGCGGCAAGCCGGTGCCCTTCGAGGTCGTGTCCCTGCCGTTCTACCAGCGCGGGCAGTGACCCGCGCCTGACCCGGCCCCCGCCGTCCAGCCCGTTCCGCCACCCGTCGTCGTCCCTCCTGCTGAAAGGCCCCCGACCATGAGCACCATCCCCTCCCACCTGCGCTACTCCGCCGAGCACGAGTGGGTGGACGAGTCCTCCCCCGTGAAGGTCGGCCTGTCCGCGGTCGCCGTCGACGCCCTCGGCGACGTCGTCTACCTCGACCTGCCCGAGGCCGGCTCCACCGTCACCGCCGGCGAGGTCTGCGGCGAGGTGGAGTCCACCAAGTCCGTCTCCGAGCTCTTCTCCCCGGTCTCCGGCACGGTCGCGGAGGTCAACGCGGCCGTCGTCGACGAGCCCGGCCTGGTGAACTCCGACCCGTACGGGGACGGCTGGCTGTTCACCGTCGAGGTCACCGAGGAGGGCGACCTGCTCACCGCCGAGGAGTACGAGCAGGCCCAGGAGGAGCAGGCATGAGCACGCACCCGGGCACGCAGCAGGACCTCGAGACCCTGAACGCGGACCTCGCCGAGCTCGACCCCGAGGTCGCCGCGCAGATCGACCAGGAGCTCGGCCGGCAGCGCGAGGGCCTGGAGATGATCGCCTCCGAGAACCACACCGCCGTGGCCGTGATGCAGGCCCAGGGCTCGGTGCTGACCAACAAGTACGCCGAGGGCTACCCGGGGCGCCGCTACTACGGCGGCTGCGAGCACGTGGACGTCATCGAGCAGCTGGCCATCGACCGGGCCAAGGCCCTGTTCGGCGCCGGTTTCGCGAACGTCCAGCCGCACTCCGGGGCGCAGGCGAACGCCGCGGTCATGCACGCGCTGATCAAGCCCGGGGACACCGTCCTGGGCCTGAACCTCGCCCACGGCGGGCACCTGACCCACGGCATGAAGCTGAACTTCTCCGGCAAGCTCTACCAGGTCGTGCCCTACGGCGTGGAGGAGACGAGCTGCACGGTGGACATGGAGGAGGTCGCCCGGCTCGCCCGGGAGCACCGCCCGCAGCTGATCATCGCCGGCTGGTCCGCCTATCCCCGGCAGCTCGACTTCGCCGCCTTCCGCGCGATCGCCGACGAGGTCGGGGCGTGGCTCATGGTCGACATGGCCCACTTCGCCGGGCTGGTCGCCGCCGGGCTGCACCCCAACCCGGTGCCGCACGCGCACGTGGTCACCTCCACGACGCACAAGACCCTGGCCGGCCCCCGGGGCGGCCTGATCCTCAGCAACGAGGCCGACATCGCCAAGAAGCTCGACTCCGCGGTCTTCCCGGGCCAGCAGGGCGGTCCGCTCGAGCACGTGATCGCGGGCAAGGCCGTGGCGTTCAAGATCGCCGCCGGAGAGGACTTCCGCCGGCGGCAGGAGCGCACCCTCGAGGGCGCCTCGATCCTCGCCCACCGGCTGCTCTCCCCGGACGTGCAGTCCCGGGGGATCACGGTGGTCAGCGGCGGCACCGACGTGCACCTGGTGCTCGTGGACCTCCGGGGCTCGGCGCTGGACGGACGGCAGGGCGAGGACCTGCTCGCCCAGGTCGAGATCACCGTCAACCGCAACGCCGTGCCCTTCGACCCGCGCCCGCCGATGGTGACCTCGGGGCTGCGCATCGGCACCCCGGCCCTGGCCACCCGCGGCTTCGACGCGGAGGCCTTCGCCGAGGTCGCCGACATCATCGCCGAGACCCTCATCGCCGGGGCGGACGCCGCGGCCGAGAGCTCCGGGGCCGAGGGCACCGAAGCCGCGAGCGCCGACCCGGCCGTGCTGTCCGGCCTCAGGGCACGCGTCCAGCAGCTGGCCGCGGACCACCCGCTGTACTCGGGGCTGGCCCCGCTGGGCGAGGACTGAGCACGAGCCGCACCCGGGCACCGTCGAGGACCGTGGTGCGGGCCGGGCACCGGCCCGCACCACCACCCTTCCACCCACCCCGCCCCGCACCGGGGCACCACCCTCCTTTGGAGCATCACCGTCATGGCCATCAGCGTCTTCGAACTGTTCACCGTGGGCATCGGCCCCTCGAGCTCCCACACCGTCGGCCCCATGCGCGCCGCACGGCGCTTCGCCGAGACCCTGACCGGGGGCGACCTGCTGGAGCGCACCGCGGACCTGCGCGTGGACGTCTACGGGTCGCTGGCCGCGACCGGCCGCGGCCACGGCACCTTCACCGCGATCCTGCTCGGTCTGGAGGGCTACGACCCCGAGGAGGTCCTCCCCGACGAGATCGAGGAGCGGCTCGCCGACATCGCCGCGACCGGCACGCTGCGGCTGTGCGCCGCCCTCGGACACCGCAAGGACATCCCGTACCGGGTCGAGGACATGGTGCAGCACCCGCTGACCGTCCTGGAGCGGCACACCAACGGCCTGCGCTTCCAGGCGCTGGACGCCTCCGGCGCCGTGCTGGCCGACGAGACCTGGTTCTCCGTCGGCGGCGGGTTCATCGTCCAGGAGGGCGAGGAGGGCGCGGCCGCGGCCGAACTGGACGCCGCCAGCGCCCAGGTGCCCCATCCCTTCCGCACCGCGGAGCAGCTGCTGGCCCACTGCAAGAGCACCGGCATGCCGATCAGCGCGGTGATGCTGGCCAACGAGCGGACCTGGCGCGACGAGGAGGAGATCCGGCAGCAGCTGCTGCACATCTGGGCCGTGATGGAGGAGTGCAAGGACTCCAGCCTGCAGCGCACCGGTCCGCTGCCGGGCGGGCTGAAGGTCGCCCGCCGCGCCCCCGAGTGGCACCGGCGGCTGCGCACCGAGGACCCGGACCGAGACCCGGGGTTCTGGCCGGAGTGGGTGAACCTCGTGGCCCTGGCGGTCAACGAGGAGAACGCCTCCGGCGGGCGCGTGGTCACCGCCCCTACCAACGGGGCGGCCGGCATCATCCCTGCGGTGCTGTTCTACGCCACCCACTACTCCCCCGCGGCCCGCGCCGCCGCCGCGGAGGGTCCGGAAGCCCTCGAGGCGGCCAGGCAGGACATCGTGGTCCGCTTCCTGCTCACGGCCGGGGCGGTCGGGGTGCTCTACAAGGAGCAGGCCTCGATCTCCGGGGCCGAGGTCGGCTGCCAGGGCGAGGTCGGCTCCGCGTCCTCGATGGCCGCCGGCGGTCTCGCCGAGATCCTGGGCGGGACACCGGCCCAGGTGGAGAACGCCGCGGAGATCGCCATGGAGCACAATCTCGGGCTGACCTGCGATCCGATCGGCGGGCTGGTGCAGATCCCCTGCATCGAGCGCAACGCGATCGCCGCGGCCAAGGCGATCAACGCCGCCAAGATGGCGATGTGGGGCGACGGCACCCACCGGGTCAGCCTCGACGAGGTCATCGTGACCATGCGCGAGACCGGCAGGGACATGAGCCACAAGTACAAGGAGACCGCCCTGGGCGGGCTCGCCGTCAACGTCGTGGAGTGCTGACCGTGAGACGCTGAGCCCGTCGGCCCGGACGGTCCTGCCCCTGCGGACCGGCAAGCACCACCCGCACCCACCGAGGAGACGAGACAGCACCGTGACAGCCCCCGCCCAGGCCCCCCGTTCCCGCCCGCGCCGAACCGCCCTGGTGGTGGGGGCCAGCGGCATCGCCGGTTCGGCGATCGTCGAGCAGCTGACCCGCACCGGGGGCTGGGACGTGCTCGGCCTCTCCCGGAACCCGGTCCCCGGCAGCACGGCCCGGCACATCGGCGCCGACCTCCGGTCCCCGCAGAGCCTGGCCGCCGCCCTGGCCGGGGAGCGGCCCACGCACGTGTTCTTCACCGCCTGGTCCCGCCAGGCCACCGAGAAGGAGAACATCGAGGTCAACGCCGGGATGCTGCGCCACCTCCTGGCCGCCCTGGACCACGCCCCGCTGCAGCACGTGGCGCTGATGACCGGGCTCAAGCACTACCTGGGCCCGTTCGAGGCCTACGGCCGGGGGACCATGCCGGACACCCCCTTCCGGGAGGAGGAGCCGCGGCTGCCGGTGGAGAACTTCTACTACGCCCAGGAGGACGAGCTGTGGGCGGCCGCCGGACGCCAGGGCTTCCGCTGGTCCGTGCACCGGGCGCACACGGTCATCGGCCACGCGGTGGGCAACGCCATGAACATGGGCCTGACCCTGGCCGTGCAGGCGGCGATCTGCCGCCAGACGGGCCGCCCGTTCGTGTTCCCCGGCTCCGAGACCCAGTGGAACAGCCTGACCGACATGACCGACGGGTCCCTGCTGGCCGAGCACATGGTCTGGGCCGCGACCACGGAGGACGCCGGGAACGAGGCCTACAACGTGGTCAACGGCGACGTCTTCCGCTGGCGCCGGATGTGGCCGGCCCTGGCCGTCTGGTTCGGCCTCGAGTGGGAGGGCTTCGCCGGGCAGCCGCGGCCCCTTCAGGAGCAGATGCGCGGCGCCGAGGACGTCTGGTCCCGGATCGTCGCCGAGCACGGGCTCGTGGAGCCGGACCTCGCGCGCGTGGCCTCCTGGTGGCACACCGACGCCGACCTCGGCCGGCCCATCGAGGTGGTCGCCGACATGAGCAAGAGCCGGCTGGCCGGGTTCCCCGGCTACCGCCGCACCCAGGACTGCTTCACGGCCCTGTTCGAGCGCTACCGCGCCGAGCGCATCATCCCCTGATGTCCCCGGCGGTGCCGGAGCGCGGCTCCGGCCGGACCGGCCGAGCGGGCGGGCCCCCGCCCCGGCCCGGCTCCGCCGGCGCACGGACGACGACGGTCCTGTTCCCGACGGAACCGGACCGTCGTGCTCGCCGTGACGACGAGAGAGGGTCGCCGGGGAGGGGTCAGCGGCCCACGCGGGAGAGGATCGCGGTGAGGGCGGCCCGCACCCCGGTGGACAGCGTCGGCTCGATCGCCGGGGCGAAGAACGGGGAGTGGTTCACCGGCACGGGCCCCTCCCCCTCGAGGGTGGCCGCGTCGTGGCCGCCGAACATCCAGAAGATCGAGGGCACCCCGATCGCCGCGCCGAGGGCGCCGAAGTCCTCCGAGCCCATCAGCGGCTCGATCTCCGTCACGTCGTCCTCCCCCAGCACCTGCCGGAACCGCTCGACGAGGGCGGCGGTGGCGTCGGGGTCGTTGTAGTTGCGGGGGAAGGTCGAGAGCACCTCGACGGTCGGCTCGGGGGCCCCGGAGGCGGCCGCCTCCGCCGAGATGATCCGCCGCAGCGCCTCCAGGACGTGGTCGCGGACCACGGGGTCCAAGGTGCGCACGTTGAGCGTGAACTCGGCGGTGGCCGGGATGATGTTCTCCTTCAGCCCGCCGTGGAAGGTGCCGACGGTGACCACGGCCGGTCGGCGCGGATCGATCTCCCGGGAGACGATGGTCTGGATGCGGGTGATGATGTGCGCCCCCAGCACGATTGGGTCGGTGGAGTCCTGCGGCTGGGATCCATGGGAGCCCTTGCCGTGCAGAGTCACCTTCCACGAGTCGGCCATCGCCATGGTGTCCCCCGGCGCGTACGTGATGGTCCCGGCCCGGACCGGCATCACGTGCTGACCGTAGACCACCTCGGGCACCGGGGCCTTCTCCCACAGCCCGTCCTCGAGCATGGCCCGGGCGCCGGCCGCGGTCTCCTCCCCCGGCTGGAAGATCAGCACCACGGTCCCGGCCCACGCCTCGCGGGCTCCGGTCAGCAGCACGGCGGCCGTCAGCAGCACGGCCACGTGCGTGTCGTGGCCGCACCCGTGCATCACGGGGACCTCGGTCCCGTCCTCCAGCCGTCCGGTGGCCGTGCTGGCGTAGTCCAGCCCCGTGTCCTCGGCCAGCGGCAGGCCGTCGGTGTCGGCGCGGAAGGCCACCGTGGGTCCGTCGCCGTTGCGCAGCACCCCGACGACGCCGGTGCCGCCGCACCGGAAGGTCTCGATGCCCAGGGCGGTGAGGCGCTGCTCGATCAGGGCCGCGGTGGCGTGCTCCTGCATGGACAGCTCCGGGCTCGCGTGCAGCTCGCGGTACAGCTGGTGCATCTGCCGGCGCAGCTCGTCGGTCAGCTGCAGATCCGTGGTGGGGCTCATGGCGTGGCGTCCTTTCGGGGGAACGGTCCTAGTCGATGGGGAATTCGTCCTGGGGGTCCTGCACCTTGCTCGCCACGGGATCGGCCGGGGCCGACCGGTCACGCAGGAACCACGCCAGCACGGCGGTGCTGATCACCGCGATCGCGGTGCCGAAGAAGGCGAGGGCCGGGACGGCGGGCACGAGGAGGAACACGACGGCGGCGGCGACGACGCCGGCGATGACCGTCATCCGCAGGCTACGCGTGGAGACGATCGCCTGCACGAGCACGGCGCCCAGCACCGACGGCAGGATGTAGGTCTGGACCACGGCGACGACCTCGGCCGGGACGACGCTGACCAGCCAGGAGCCCAGGAGGCCGACGAGGACGAGCAGGGAGACCAGGTGGACCATGGCCGCGCCGCTGATGGCCATCACGGCCGCCAGCTCCCCGCGCCGGGTGCCGGGCCTGGCGCCGATGGAGGCCTGGGCGATCAGTGCCGCGGGCAGCAGCTTGTTGGAGATGTTGCCGATCATGAACGCCTGGTACATCGAGGCCTGGCCCAGGATCGGGTAGTAGGTGAGCGGTTCCACTATCCACAGCACTCCGAAGGTGCCGGCGATGGCCAGCAGGGCGGTCCAGATCCTGGCGTGGTCCACGTCGAGGCCGCTGAAGAGCACGAGGTAGGTGGGGCCGGCCAGGGCGAAGAGCAGCCCGGCGATCATCGTCAGCCGGCCCCATCGGGCGGTCGTCGTGTCGAACTGCTCGAGGGCAGGAACGACGGAGTTCACAGTGGTCATGGCAGAAGTCCTTCGGTGGTCTCGGGCGCAGGCTCAGGCGGTGGGGAAGACGCCGGCGCCGACGGTGAGGTAGGTGACGACCAGTGCGGTCAGGATGGCGATGCCCAGGGCCCACTCGCGGAGCCACTGGGCCCGGAGCGCCTTGGCGATTCCCAGGCACGCCGCCATCACGGCCGCCGAGGCGAGGAAGGCCACCACGTGGTTGCCCGACTTCGGCAGCTCCCCGAGCCCGAGGGCGAAGAACGCCCCGAGCAGGGCCGCCCCGGGGACCACCGTCATCACGGCGGGATTGATCTTGCGCAGACTGACATCGCCCTTCTTCAGCAAGGGCGTGAGGATCAGGGTGGCGAGCATCCACATGGCCCCGCCCAGGCTCATGGCCATGAACGCCACGGCGAACACGCTCTGCGTGTAGGTCGGACCGCCCAGGTCGGCACCCATCGTGCCCGCGGCGATGCCGGCCGCACCGGTCTCGAAGGACACCGAGCCGATCAGCCCGATCCGCACCAGCACGGCGGGAGCGCCGAAGACCGTCAGCAGGGCGACGGCCACCAGGGCCACGGCCAGGGACGGCCCGATGGCGGAGACCGCCCCGGCGCGGAAGGAGGTCCTCAGCTCGGCCGAGCTCACCCCGGCGGCGGGGGCCGCCACGCGGGCGGCCCGGACGTAGATGACGGTCTGGACGACGATGACGGCGAAGACGCCGAGGGCGCAGATCCACAGCACGGGCAGGTTGGCCACGGACAGGATGTCGGTGGAGGCGCCGTCGACAACGGTGCGCAGGTTCATGGGAACTCCCGGAGGTGGTGGGGTCGGCAGGAAAGGAGCGGCGGGGCCACGAGCTGGCCGTCGCCGGCAGGCATCTGCTCCGAGCGTGACGTGACGTCAATCACCACGGGGAGATATCCTCGAAAACCTGCATCACACGTGCGCCGGACCGAAGGAACCAGCATGGAATTGCCTGTGGAGGACCTCGAGCTCGTCCACGCCCTGCAGATCGCGCCGCGGGCGACGTGGACCCAGCTGGGGGCCGCGCTCGGCCGCCACCCCACCACCCTGGCCGCTCGCTGGGACCGGCTCCGGACCGACGGCCGCACCTGGGTCACCGCCCACCTCGGCACCTCCGGCACGCAGGGCTGCGCCACCTTCATCGGCCTCGAGTGCCGCCCGGGCCGCCGGGCCGAGGTGCTGGAGCGGCTGTGCGCCGTGCCGGAGATCGGCACCGTCGAGGAGTCCGCACGCGCCTGGGACCTCCGGCTCACCGTCCTTACCCGCAGCTGGGAGCAGATGACCCGGGACGTGCTGCCGCTGGTGCGGGCTGATCCGGCGATCCTGCGGGCCCAGCTCACGGTGGCCACACGGCTCCACGCGATCGGCAACAACTGGCGCCTGGACGTGCTGTCCCCGGAGCAGCAGCGCCGCGTGGGCGCCCTGCGGCCGGAGGTGCACCGCCCGCACGGCGCCACTCCCGCCCGCCTCGAGGAGATGACGGCCGTGCTCCAGGCCGACGGGCGCGCCACCGCCGCGGAGATCGCCGCCGCGACGGGCACGCACCCGACGACGGCGGCCCGGCACCTGCGCCAGGCGCTCGAGACCGGCCTCGTCGCCCTCCGCTGCGAACTGGCCCAGCAGTACTCCGGCTACCCGGTGTCCTGCCAGTGGTACGTCCGGGTGCCGCCGGCGCAGCTCGAGGCGGCCGTGCGCTGCCTGCGCTCCCACCGGACGCTGCGCCTGTGCGCCTCCACCACGGGCGACACCAACCTCACCTTCCTGCTCTGGCTGCGCAACCCCGGGGACATCTTCGACGTCGAGGCCGAGCTGCAGGCCGCCGCGCCGGGGGTCCAGGTGGTCGAGTCCGACGTGGGCGTGCGGACCCACAAGCGCATGGGCTGGATGCTGCGCGACGACTCGACCGCGACCGGCGAGGTGGTGACGGAACCCGCTCCGGCCGCCCCGTGACGCCGTGCGCGCCCGGGCGTCCGCCCGCGGTGCGCGGGCAGGACGCCCCGTGCCGGGAAGGAGGTCCGCGCCGGTCTCTACCATGGAGGCATGTTCCCCAGTCAGCGTCCCGGCGGGCCCAGTGTCGGCGTGGTGGTCCCGGCGTTCAACGAGGAAGCGGTCCTCCAGCGCTGCCTGCAGGCGGTGCTGGACCAGACCGTGGCCGCCGCGCAGATCGTCGTGGTCGACAACGGCTCCACGGACGGCACCCGTTCCGTGGTGACCCGTCTGCAGGCCGCGCACCCGGAGGCCCCGCTCGTGCTCCTGCGGCAGAGCGCGGAACGAGGACTGGTCCCCACCCGCAACGCCGGTCTCGACGCCGCCCGCACAGACGTCCTGGGCCGGATCGACGCGGACTCCGTGCCGGCCCCGGACTGGGTGGCGCAGGTGCAGCGAGCGTTCCGGGACCCCGAGCTCGCCGCCGCGACCGGCCCGGTGCTCTACTACGACCTGCCGCTGCGCCGACTGGGGCTGCGCATCGACAACGCGGGGCGGCAGCTGGTGATGTCGCTGGTCGCACACCGGCACCCGTTCCTCTACGGCTCCAACATGGCCATCCGCCGCACCGCCTGGGAGCGGATCCGGTGCGCGACCTGCCGGGACGAGAACGACCGGATGCACGAGGACATCGACCTGTCCCTGCACCTGAGCGAGCACGGACTGAGGATCGCCTACCTGCCGGCCATGGTCGCGGGCGTCTCAGCCCGGCGCATGGACGACTCCCCCGCGCAGTTCCGCGAGTACGTCGGACGCTATCGGCGCACCTACCGCGCCCACCGGACCCCCAGTCCCGTCCCCATGGCGGCGCGGACCGTCCTGTACGCCGTGTACGGGCCCGTGCGACTCCTGCGGCTGCTGCGCGGGCGCCCTCGAGGCCCGCACGGCGCGCTTTCCCCACGAGGAGGTGCACCGGACAGGGGCTGAGGCGGTCCTCAGCCCCTGCCCGGCTCCCGCAGGAGGTCCGCCGGGACCAGGTGGGCGTCCCGGACGCCCTCGAGCAGCCGGGGGTCGACCGGCGTGCCGCGCCGGAGGACGCTGATCGTGCCGGAGGCCTCGAAGACCACGCACGCGACCTCGTCGGGGCCGCGCACGCCCGCGCTCCGCAGGGCGCCGAAGAGCTCGGACTCCACCACGTGGACCCGGCGGAGGTTGGCCTCGAGCACCCGCTCGCCGGCCATCAGCAGCACCGCCCGGTTGTTCATCAGCGCCGACACGCGGATCCCCGCGCGGAGCCGGCCGAAGCCCGCCTCGAGCGCGAACAGCGTGCCGAGCCCGAGCACGCCCGCGGCGAGCGTGGGCGTGTCCCCCAGGACCGCGCGCCCGGCCACGGCGCCGAGCATGACCACCACGACCGCGTCGAAGGTCGACAGCCGGGACAGCACGCGCTGACCGAGGAGCCGCACCATGAGCAGGAACGCCAGGTAGATCCCCACGGCCGAGGCCACCACCGCCAGCGCCCCGGGGGCGTCCACGCCGAGGCGGGCCACGGCGTCGTCGAGCACGGGTCAGACCTCCTGGTCCGCGAACTGCGTCTCGTAGAGCTCCGCGTAGCGCCCGCTCTCGGCGAGGAGCTCGGCGTGCCGGCCGCGCTCCACGATCCGGCCGTCCTCGACCACCAGGATCTGGTCGGCGGAGCGGATGGTCGAGAGCCGGTGGGCGATGACCAGGGCGGTGCGCCCCTCCATCGCCTCGCCCAGGGCCGCCTGGACGTAGGCCTCGTTGGTTGAGTCCAGCGCCGACGTGGCCTCGTCGAGGATCACCACGCGCGGGGCCGCGAGCAGCAGTCGGGCGATGGTCAGCCGCTGCCGCTCGCCGCCGGAGAGCCGGTAGCCGCGCTCGCCCACCACGGTGTCCAGCCCGTCGGGGAGGGCGCGGATCACGTGCTCCATGCGGGCCCGGGCCAGGGCGTCCCACAGCTGCTCGTCCGTGGCCTCCGGCTTCACCAGGGCGAGGTTGTCCCGGATCGACTCGTGGAACAGGTGCCCGTCCTGGGTCACCATCCCGATGGTCTCCCGCAGCGAGGCGAAGGTGGCGTCCCGCACGTCCGTTCCCCCGATCCGGACGGCTCCCGAGGTGACGTCGTAGAGCCGGGCCACGAGCTGGGCGATGGTCGACTTCCCCGCGCCGGAGGACCCCACGAGGGCCACCGTCCGCCCCGGCAGGACGGTGAAGCTCACGCCGTGCAGCACCTCATCGCCACCCCGGGAGTCGAGCACCGCGACGTCCTCGAGCGAGGCCAGTGAGACCTCCTCGGCGGAGGGGTAGGCGAACCGGACGTCGTCGAACTCCACCGACGCGGGCCCGGAGGGCAGCGTCCGGGCCCCGGGCCGCTCCTGGATCAGGGGGACGAGATCGAGGATCTCGAAGACCCGCTCGAAGCTCACCACGGCGCTCATGACGTCCATCCGGGCGTTCGCGAGCATCGTCAGCGGGGTGTACAGCCGGGTGAGCAGCAGGGCGAGGGTCACCACCGCGCCCGCGTCCAGGTTGCCGAGGATCGCCTGCGCGCCGCCGAGCCCGTAGACGAGGGCCAGGGCGAGCGCGGAGACCAGCGTCAGGGCCGTGACGAACACGGTCTGCAGCATCGCCACCCGCACACCGATGTCCCGGACGCGGCCGGCGCGGCGGGCGAACTCCGCGGCCTCGGCGTCCGGCCGGCCGAAGAGCTTGACCAGGGTGGCGCCGCCGGCGGAGAACCGTTCGGTCATCTGCGTGGACATGGACGCGTTGTGCTGGGCCGCCTCGCGCTGGAGGTTCGCCAGGCGCCCGCCCATGGCCCGGGCCGGGACCAGGAAGATCGGCAGCAGGAGCACGGACAGCGCGGTGACCTGCCACGAGATCGAGACCATGACGACCACGGTCAGGATCAGGGAGACGATGTTGCTCACCACGCCGGAGAGCGTGTTGGCGAACGCCCGCTGGGCGCCGATGACGTCGTTGTTGAGCCGGGAGACCAGGGCCCCGGTGCGCGTGCGGGTGAAGAAGGCGATCGGCATCCGTTGCACGTGGTCGTAGACGGCGGTGCGCAGGTCCAGGATGAGTCCCTCGCCGATCAGGGAGGAGAGCCAGCGGTTGAGGACGTTCAGCCCGGCGTCCACGACCGCCACGACGGCGATGGCCACCGCGAGCCAGACCACCACGGAGACCTCGTCCCCGGCGTTGATCGCACGGACCACGTCACCGGCCAGGATGGGGGTGACCACGCCGAGCAGGGCCGTGAGCACGGAGACGACCAGGAACACCGTGAGCCGCGCCTTGTGCGGGCGCGCGAAGGCGACGATGCGCCGGAGCGTGCCCCGGTCGATCTTCCGGCCCTTGACCTCCTGGCCCTGGACGGTGCGCCACAGCACCATGTACGGCGAGTTCTGCATGCTCATGCGCCAACCCCGATCTGCGGGGATCACCCGCGCTGGATCCGGCGCGGCACCGTGGAGGTCGTGCGCGCCGCGCCGGGGACGATTTTACGCGTCCGCGCCGACACGTCCGCACGCGCCGGTCGCCGACGGGGCTCCACCGGCCGACGGCGACGAGCCCCCGCCCGCAGCACGCTGCGGTCGGGGGCTGGTCGCCCCGGCGCCGCGGGGCACCCGGGACGACGGCGCGGGAGAGGTCGGGCGCGGGAAGGGTCAGGCGCGGGCGGCAGCGCGGCGCTTCACCGCGACGGCGTGGTCCAGCGACCAGCGGCCGGCACCGGTCAGGACGAAGAGGACGGACGCGGCGGCGAGCAGCAGGACGAGCTCGACCCCGCCGTCGGCGGCGAAGAAGCCCGCCGGAAGGTGCACGAGCACGAGGGCGGTCAGCATGCTCAGGGCCAGCAGGGCGGCGACCACGCGGGTGCCGAGGCCCAGGAGCAGCATCAGCCCGCCCACGAGCTCGAGGACGGCGGCGACGGGCGCGGCGAGCTCGGCCGCGGGGATGCCCATCTGGGCGAAGGACGCCTGGGTGCCGGCGATGGTCCACTCGGTGAACTTCTGCCAGCCGTGCAGGAGGAACGTGACGCCGAGGACGACGCGCAGCACGGTCAGGCCGAGGGTCGCGGCGGAGGAGTCGCCGACGGGAGCGGTGGGGGCGGAGGAACGGACGGTGGACATGGGCTGCGGCAGCTGTGTTGTGGACATGTCACCAGCGTAGGGCTCGTTTACTTTCCTTGTCAAGCTTCTTGGCGGCGGGAGCCCGGTGTCACGGCTCGTCCGAGGCCAGTCCCCGGGCCGTGGGCCCTGCCGCGGCGTCGTCGACCATGCGGCCGATCAGCGCGAGCTGCTGGACCTGGACGGGCGTCAGCCGGTCGATCACCGTCCGCCGGACGTGCTCCACGTGACCCGGGGCGACCTGCTGGACCCGCTCCAGTCCGCGGTCGGTGATCTCCGCGAGCACCACCCGCTTGTCCTGCTCACCGCCGGCGCGCACCACCAGGCCGTCGCGCTCGAGGCGCGCGACGATCCGGGACAACCGGGACTGGGAGGTGTTGGTGGCCGCCGCGAGGTCCGACATGCGCCGCCGCCGGTCGGGGGCCTCGGAGAGCATCGCGAGCACCAGGTACTCGGCCAGGCTGAGGTCCGCCTCCGCCTGCAGCTGGGACTCGATGCTGCCGGGCAGCGTGAACATGATGGAGACGAGCGCCAGCCAGGCCTCGCGCTCCTCGGGGGACAGCCATCGGGTCTCGGTCATGAGCCCGATTCTACGAGCCGGTCCTTGACGCATCATGGGAACGCGTCCGCTGAGCGCGCCCCATAATGGAACCCATGGATTCCCTCGGCACCTGGCCCCGGCCCGTCCCCGCGGACGATCGCGACTTCGACGTCCAGGTCATGCGGCGGCTGCGCACCGCCGGCGGCGCCCACGGGGCGCCCGACCGACCCTCCCTGGGCGAGCGTCTGGGCACGTCGCTGCTGCTCGTGGTGCCGGTGCTGACCGCGCTCGCCGTGGTCCTGCTGTGGCAGCAGTGGTCCCGGTCCGGCTCGGCGCTCTTCCTCGCCCTCATCGCCGTGGTGCTCGTGGCCACGGCCCTGTGGTGGACGGCCCGGCTCAAGCGCGCCTTCACGACCGCGCAGGGCCGGCTGGGCGCACGCCTGGCCAACGTGGTGGAGCACGGCGTGGGCGTCGTCCGGGAGATCACCCTCGAGCCGGTCGCCGAGGACGCGGAGACCGCCGGCAGCACCGCCGCCACCGCCGAGGGCACGGCCGGGGACGCCGCGACGAGCGGCGGCCGTGTCCGTGCCCGGCTCGAGCTGTCCGTGACCCCGGTGCGGGGGGACCGGTTCAGCACCTCCGTGGAGGCCCTCTACGACGCCGACGCCGCGCTCCTCCTGGAGGCCGGCTCGCACGGGCCCGTCCGGTTCCTGCGCGACGACCCGGAGGGGACCACCGTGATCGACACCCGGCTCTCCGAGGAGCAGGTCGCACAGATCTACCGGGGCGCCGCCCTCAACTGACGGTAGAGCCGGCTCCGCAGTCCATCCGGTGACGGCCTGCGGGGACGATCACTCCGGATGCGTGGCGGCGGCGTGCCCGCGCCGTGCGGTCCCGCAGCGCGTCCGCGCCGTCCCGGCAGGGCGCGGCGGTTCACCCCGCGCGCCGGTCGGACGCCCGCTGCTCCTTCTCGATCCGCAGCCGGAGCTGCTCGCACAGGTCCTCCCCCGCCCGCAGCAGCTCCGGCATCCGGTCCCGCTCCGTGGTCTGCGCCCGGAAGGCGTCCGCCACGCCCACCCCGTGCCCGGCGCGGCGGGTGAGCTCGACCGGCAGCCCGGCCCGCACGGTGCCCGGCGAGAGGACCTTGAGGTACGCCCCGGAGCGGCCCCGCTCCGTGAAGCGGCGCAGCCAGCCGCGCACCTCCATGCTCGCGCGGAACGTGCCGCAGGGGATGCGGGCGTCCGTGACCTGCAGCAGCACCTCGCCGATGCGCCAGACGTCGCCCAGCCGCGCGTCGTCGACGTCGAAGCCCGAGAGCGTGAGGTTCTCCC
The DNA here is from genome assembly GCF_042879215.1 of Kocuria arenosa. Taxonomy (NCBI): domain Bacteria; kingdom Bacillati; phylum Actinomycetota; class Actinomycetes; order Micrococcales; family Micrococcaceae; genus Kocuria; species Kocuria arenosa. The sequence goes on from NZ_JBHZTA010000003.1 coordinate 426,853, forward strand.
CGAAGAAGCCGTCGGGGATCTCCCGCCCCAGCTCCTGCTCCCAGAAGTCCAGCTCCTCGCGCGCGAAGGCGTACACCGCCTGGTCCGTCCCGCCGTGGTACTTGCCGTCCCCGATGAAGTCCCCGGCCAGGCCCGAGCCGAGGCCGCCCTTGCGCCGACCCGGTTCGCGGACCTCCACGGGACCGTCCACGGGGCGCTTGCGGATGCCCGTGGGCCGGTTCAGCTTGGCCGCATTGGCCTCGGGCCGTCCCACGTTGACGCTGCGCACGCGGGCGGTCACGGCCGGTCGTCCCCGTCGGAGGGGCCGACCTCGTCCCCGGAGCTCTCGCCCAGCTCGTTGTGGTGGGTCGGGGAGTACACCGCGGAGCCGATGAGGTACCCGGAGCGGGCCAGCGCCATGCTGCCCACGGCCGACGTCACGAGCTGCAGGAGCACCGCGGCGAGCAGCTTCACCGCGTTCTCCACGCCGGGCAGGAAGAAGAACGCCCCGGTGAGGACGAACGAGACGCCGATGCCCGCGGCGGTGGCGATCGCCGAGGACCGGGTGTAGAGGTCCGGGAGTCGGATGAGTCCCACCGTGGCGGTGAGGAAGACCAGTGAGCCCAGGACGATGAACGCCTGCCCCACGACGCTCATCCACAGGGTGTCGTGCATGATCGGGTCGAAGTCCACGTTCATCGCCTCCCCTTGGTCAGTGCGCGGGACAGGGACAGCGTCGCCAGGAAGCCCACGAGGGTCGCGATGAGGACCAGGTCGAAGACCGTGGGGCTCATCGCCAGGACGCCGAACAGGGCGATCAACCCCACCACGGCGAAGAACAGCAGGTCGGAGGCGATGGCCCGGTTGGCGTCGTTGGGGCCGCGGAACATCCGCACCCCGGCGACGACGACGGAGGCGGCGAGCACCAGCACGCCGAAGAAGATGCCGATCATCGGGGTGCCCCGTCCGCTCGGATGCCGTTCAGCATGTGGGTCTCCATCTCCTGCAGGCTCGACCGGGCGTCCTGCGGTCCGTCCGAGTACATGGCGTGCACGAAGATGTCGTACTCGTCCGTGCCGGCGTCACGGTCGTCGCCCTCGGGCGCGGCGCCGTCCACGCCGTCGCGGGGCCGGGCCACGGTGGACAGGGTCAGCGTGCCCGGCGTCAGCGAGATGAGCACGCTGAGCAGGACGGTCTCGAACTCGCTGCGGCACCGGGTGCGGTAGCGCACGACGATGGGCGAGGAGCGGTGACGGAGCGTGAACACGTCCTGCGTCACCGCGATGTTGGAGAGGATCAGCTCCCACGCGTACCAGAGCAGGAAGCCGAGCAGCCGGAACGGCCAGGTCAACCACTTCACGAGGAGGTCACCGCCTCCACGAACGCGCTGGTGTCCACGAGGCCGTCCGCGGCCGTGGCCGAGACGCCGAGCAGCAGCTCACCGCCCACACCGAAGGTGAGGGTGATGACCGCCAGGACGAGGGCGGGAGCGATGAGACCCAGCGAGATGCGGCGCTCCTTCGTGCCCACGGCGGCGACGACCTCGCTCGAGGACTCTTCCGGTTTCCCCAGGAACATCTTCCCCCAGATCTTGAGCGTGTACAGCAGCGTGAAGAGGCTGACGCCGACCGCCACGAGGGCGACCGCGACCTGCTGCTCCTCGAACGCGGCCAGGACCAGCGCCAGCTTGGCCACGAACCCGGAGAACGGCGGGATGCCGGTCAGGGACATGGCGGCGGCGAAGAACACCACGGCGGTGAGCGGTTCCCGCCGGAGCAGGCCCGTGACCTCGCCCAGCGGCTGCCGCCCGTAGGCGATCTCCACCGCGCCGGTGGACAGGAACAGGGACACCTTCACCACCGTGTGGTGCAGGAGGTAGAAGATGCCCGCCGTGAGTCCCAGGGTCCCGAACAGGGCGACGCCCAACAGGATGTAGCCGACCTGGCTCACCGTGGAGTAGGCGAGGATCGCGCGCGCGTCCCGCTCCCCCACCGCACCGAGGACACCGATCACCATGGACGCGGAGAACACCACGATACCGATCCACAGGTACCGCTCCGTGCCGTCGAAGACCACGGCGTAGATCCGGTAGATCGCGTAGATCGCGACCTTCGTGTGCAGTCCCGAGAACAGCGCGGTGACGGTGGGCGACATGAAGGGATACGTGCGCGTCAGCCACCCGTGCACGGGCACCACGGCCGCCTTGACCGCCAGGGCGGTGAGGACCACCGCGACCGACACCGCCACCGGGGTGGACTCCGCGGCCACGCCCGCCAGCTCGCCCAGGTTCACAGTGCCCGCCGTGGCGTAGACCAGCCCCACGCCCGCCAGGAGGATCGTGGATGCCAGCAGGTTGACGCTCACGTAGATGCGCGAGGACGTGACCTGCATCAGCCGTCCCCGGCCGCGGTGGGCCAGGATGATGAGCGCGTAGGACGGCAGGAGCATGACCTCGATGAACACGAAGAGGTTGAACAGGTCCGCCGTGAGCAGGGCCCCGTTGAAGCCCGCGGTGAGCACGAGCACCAGGGGGCCGAAGTAGCGCTTCTCCGCCTGCCCGGAGACCACCCCGAACCAGGAGCTGACCAGTGTCACGAAGCCGGTCACGGTGAGCATCAGCGCGGTGAAGAGGTCCGCGGCGAACGGGATGGCGACGCCGGAGGGCCAGAGGCCGATGCGGTGGACCAGCACGGTGTCGCCGTCCACGAGGGTGGCCAGGAGCCACGCCGCCCACACCACGTCCGCTCCCAGGACGACCAGCAGCCCTGCCTTGCCGACCTGCCGGGAGCTGCCGGCCAGCACCAGCACACCGGCGGCCAGCAGGGGGACGATGACGAAGAACGCAATCAGGTCCGCGCTCATGCGCGACCACCCCGCCCCGGGCCCTGCACGGGGCGGGTGCCCGCCGGGTCCAGGCCCTCGGGTGCGCCGCCGTGCCTCTCGGTGCCGTCTGCCGGGTCGTCCATCAGGTCAGGGGTCTCCATCTCCCGGCCGGTGAGCTCGAGATCGGTGTCGTCGTCGTCGTCGCCGGTCACGGCGAGCACGAGCATGTACATGGTGATGGCGAACGCGATGACGATCGCCGTCAGCACGAACGCCTGCGGCAGGGGGTCCGCCGTGGTCGAGAGGTCCGGGGAGGCGCCCAGGGGCTCACCCCGCCGGTCCACGCCGCCGGCCGCCATGATCAGCAGGTTCACGCCGTGGCTGAGCAGGGCGAAGCCGATGATCAGGCGGACCATGCCGCGCCGGAGCATCATGAACACGCCGCCCCCGATGAGCACGCCCACGGTCAGTGCGAGTGCCATCAGGAATCGTCTCCTCGAACTCGGTCGGTGTGATCGGTGGAGGATCCGGAAGGACGCCCGGATCCCCGGTCGAGGACCCGGATCCTGCTGAGGTCCAGGGGCGCCGTGCTGGGGTGGTGAGGCTCGGCCGTGGTGGGGGTCACATGGGGGCCCGGGGACCGCACCGCGGTGGAGCCCACCCGCCGAAGGGGCGGTGGTTCCTTCTCCTCGACGCCCAGTCGGCTGATCGCGGCGAGGATCACGCCGACCACCGCGAGGTACACGCCGACGTCGAAGATCAGCGCCGTGGTGATGTGGACGCCGAACACGTAGAAGTGCAGCGGGCGGAGGAAGGACCCCTCGACCAGACCCAGCAGGCCCACGCCCACCGCCACGACCACCCCGGCGCCGATGAGCTTCACGTAGGGCAGGCCGAGGCGGCTGACCCGGTCGTCCTGGGCCGCGAAGTAGACCAGGGAGATCCCGGCGGCGCCGATGAGGGCGGAGATGAAGCCGCCTCCGGGGTCGTTGTGCCCGCGGAGCAGGAAGAAGAGGGACAGGGCGATGATCACGGGTCCCAGCAGGCGGTCGGTGACCCGCAGGGTCATCGTGTTGTCCTCCGCGCCGCTGATCGGCGAGCCCGGCGGCTCCGTGATGGGGCTGTGCAGCTTGGGCAGCAGGCCCCGCGACTCCAGGGCCACGACGATCGCGATGCCGGCCACGCCCAGCACGGTGAGCTCGCCGAGCGTGTCCAGGGCACGGAAGTCCACGAGGATCGTGTTCACCACGTTCGTGCCACCGGTCTCCGTCTCGCCCTCCGTCAGGAAGTACTGGCCCGCGTCGGAGAGCCCCCGACGACCGGTGAGCGCCCACGTGGCCACCGCTGCGGAGGCGCCCGCGAGGACCGCGACGACGACCGCCGTGGTCGTCCGCCGCTTCCCCGTGCGGTGGAAGGTGGACGGCAGCCGGTTGAGCAGCAGGACGATCACCACCACGGTGAGGATCTCGACGAGCAGCTGGGTCAGCGCCACGTCGGCCGCGCCGAGCTCGTAGAACCACAGCGCGACGGCGAAGCCGACCACGCCGATGATGGTCACCAGGGCGATCCGGCTGCGCACGCCCACGGCCAGGACCACCCCGACCAGGACCACGCCGAGCAGGACCCAGTCCAGCGGCTTCGTCACGTTCCCCTGCAGCGGCGGGACGTCGACCGTGAACAGGCCCACCACCGTCAGCAGCACCAGCACGGCCACGGGCGGGACCAGGTGCCGGTAGGGAGCGTCGGCGCGGGTCAGGCCACCGATCCGCTCGCCCAGGGCGGTGGAGCCGTTCCGGAACGCCTCGACGGCGCCCACCCCGGTGATGGGCGACAGCTGCCGGTCCAGGAGCCGGTCCACCCTCCCCCGGGCCAGCACGAGGGCGCCGCCGAGGGCGAAGACCGCCAGGGACATGTACAGCTCGGGGGCGAAGCCGTGCCACAGGCCCAGGTGGGGTTCGGCGTCGGGACCGGCGACGGCCGCGGAGGCGGAACCGAGCAGCGGCTCGGCCAGCACGCCCGCCACGCCCAGCACCAGACCGGCCACGGAGACCAGCACCACGGGTGCCAGGAAGGCGCCGGAGGCCTCCTTCGGCGGGTCCTGGGCGGGGCGGCCGGGGAAGATCGTGATGATCATCCGGGCCGAGTAGGCGAAGGTGAAGGACGCGGCCAGGACCGCCACGGCGCCCACGAGCCACACGGCGATCGGGGGCCCCGGGTTCTCCGCCATGGCCTTGAACATGGCCTCCTTGGAGATGAAGCCGAACAGCAGGGGGACTCCCGCCATCGAGACCGCGGCGAGGGTCATCACGACGGCCGTGACGGGCATCGTCCGTGCCAGTCCGGAGAGCTTGCGGATGTCCCGGGTGCCGGCCTGGTGGTCGATCACCCCGACGGACATGAACAGCGCCGACTTGAACAGCGCGTGGGCCGCCACGTGCACCACGGCCCCCACCACGGCGTAGGAGGTGCCGATGCCGATGGTCGCCGTCAGGAAGCCCAGCTGGCTGACCGTGGAGTAGGCGAGCAGCTCCTTGAGGTCGTGGCGCTGCAGCGCGAACACCGCACCCATCAGGGCGGTGAACAGGCCCACCGAGATGAGCAGAACGTTCCACACCGGCACCTCGCTGAGGGCGGTGGAGAAGCGCAGCAACAGGTAGATGCCGGCCTTGACCATGGCCGCGGCGTGCAGGTAGGCGCTCACGGGGATGATCGCGACCATGGCGTCGGGCAGCCATGCGTGGAAGGGGAACTGCGCGGACTTGGTGAAGGCCGCCAGGGCGATCAGCACCGCCACGAACGCCGCGAACCCCGGGGACGTGGACCACACGTCGTCGACGAGGATCTCGCTGAGGCGTGTGGTCCCGGTGGCCACCCACATCGCGATCACCGCCGCGAGCAGGCACAGCCCGCCGGCCACGGTCACCAGGAACACCCGGATCGCCGGGTCCTTGGCGTGCGGGCCCGAGCGGGCGATGAGCAGGAAGGAGCACAGCGTGGTGAACTCCCACATGACGAACAGGAGGACCACGTCGTCGGCCAGGACCAGACCGAGCATCGCCGCCGCGAAGAACGTCATGAGGGTGTAGAAGGCGCTGTGCGAGCCCTTGGCGAGATAGCGGGGCGAGTAGCCGATGACCACCGCGCCGATGACCAGGACGATGAGGCCGAAGAACAGGCCCAGTCCGTCGAGCCGCAGGTGGAAGGGAACGCCCAGGGTCGGCAGCCACGGGACCTGCTGGGAGACCTCGGCGCTGTCCCCCCGGCCGTTCCACACCGCGACCAGCGCGCCGGCGAGCACGAGCAGCGCCGCGGCGAGCGGCCAGCCGGCCTCGCGGCCCGCCTTGCGGCCCAGGACGGCGGCCACGGGGCACAGCAGTGTGGTGAGAGCGAGAATGATCAGAAGGGACACGCCTGGCAACCGTCCGGTCGGTGGGATGGGAACGAGGTGGAGTCGGCCGTCGACTGCCCGGCCGCGGCGGCCGGTCTCCCGGCCGGAGTGCTCAGGCGTCCCGGGGGCATCCGGAGAGCTGCGGTCCCCAGGAGCTGAGGTAGCCGTTCGTGCCGTTGGACACGCCACGGTCCACCGTGGGCCGCACGCGGCCCGGCGGCACGGCGCGGCCGAGGTCGTCGGCGTGGTTCCCGGGGCTGGTCATCGCCCCGAATTTATCATGACGGCCGCCACAGCTCCGGGAGAGCTGCACCGGGGCCCGCGGCGGCCCGGCGCACGGTCCGGCCGCCGTCCCCGCCGGTGACGGCGTCAACGCCGCTTCCGCAGGGTGCTCGAGCCGGAGTGCGGGACGGTGGGGGTGGCGGCGGTCTCGGCGTCCGGCTCGACGACCGTCCCGCGCCCTGACCCGTCCCGAGACAGCACGTCACCGGGATCGTCGGCGCCGTCCCCGCCGAGCTCGCCGTCCCGGCCACCAGCGCGGGCACCGTCGTGCGGGGAGAGGGAGGAACGCCGGCGCGGGGCGTCGTTGATCTCGGTGACGGACACGGCCATCGCGTTGAGCGCGAGACCGGCGAGCACGAACAGCCACGCCGCGACGGGGTACCACGCCAGACCGAGGACCACTCCGACCACGACGAGGGCGACGGAGGTCAGGTAGGCGGGGGTCAGCACGCGCTGGACGTTGAACTTCATGGTTTCCATTCCACCACGCGCGCGTGCGGATCGACCAACGCGCCCGGGCGTTTCCCCGCACCGGCACGGGCACCCTGGTCCGGGAGCCTCAGTGCGTATACCGTCGGCGGCATGGACGACCTCGACCCCGAGCTGCTCGAGCTGGCGCGCTCCGCCCGCACGGTGACCGTGCTCTCCGGCGCCGGGATGTCGGCGGAGAGCGGGGTGCCCACCTTCCGGGACGCCGGCAGCGGGCTGTGGGCCCGCTGGTCCCCCGAGGAGCTGGCCACCCCCGAGGCGTGGGACGCCGACCCCGGGCTCGTCTGGTCCTGGTACCTCTGGCGGGCTCGCCAGGTGCGCCGGCTCCGCCCCAACGCCGGACACCGGGCGATCGCCCGGTGGGCGGACCGCGCCCGCGTCCACGTGGTCACCCAGAACGTCGACGACCTCCACGAGCGGGCGGGCTCCGCGGTCCTCGCCCACCTGCACGGCAGCCTGTTCGCGTTCCGCTGCTCGGGCTGCGGCGCCCCGTTCCCGGAACGCCTCGTCCCGGGCCTGGCAGCGGAGGCCGGTCCGGAGGCACCGCCCGCTCCCCAGGAGCCCGCCCGCGAGGAGCCGGACCGCGAGCGCCCCCCGGTGTGCTCCTCCTGCGGCGGAGCGGTGCGGCCCGCGGTCGTGTGGTTCGGGGAGCTGCTGCCCGAGGGCGCCGTGGAACGGGCCGCCGCGGCCGTGGCCGAGGCGGACCTCGTGCTCGTCGTGGGCACGTCCGGGCTCGTGCAGCCCGCCGCCTCCCTGCCGCTCATCGCCGCCGGCCGCGGGACGCCCGTGGTCGAGATCAATCCCGAGGACACCGCCCTCACCCCGCACGCGGACCGGACCGTGCGGGCCGGCGCCGCCGAGGCGCTGCCCCGCCTCCTGCCCCCGCAGGACGACCGGCGCCCGCGGGCCCGGTCGGCGGGCGCCGACGGCTGACTGCCGACCGACCGTCGGCTGCCGGTCGCGGATGGCCGGCTGTCGGCTGCCGGCCGACTCCCCGCGCGGTGGGAGCACCGGATGCCGGCTGTCGGTTGCCGCCGCCGGCCGACTCCCGGAGCGGCTGGAGCACCGGATGCCGATTGCTGAGAGCAGAAAGCACGCTGTCCTTCTTGTCAGCGCGCGGCGACGGTTGGAGACTGATCGACGGACACCGGGCCGGGGTGACTTCTTCCCGGCCTCTCCCCGACGGCCCCCGGGCTGTCTCCCCACGAAAGGCACGGTCCATGACCCAGTCCACGACGCAGTCCCCGACCCTCACCCTGCACGACGGCAGGACCATCCCGCAGCTCGGCTACGGCGTGTGGCAGGTCGACGCCGACATCGCGGAGGACGTGGTCGGCCAGGCGCTCGAGGCCGGCTACCGCCACATCGACACCGCCATGATCTACGGCAACGAGGAGGGCGTGGGCCGCGCGATCGCAAACAGTGGGATCCCGCGCGACGAGATCTTCGTGACCACCAAGCTGTGGAACGGCGACCACGGCCACGACTCCGCATTGAAGGCCATCGATGCCTCCCTGGAGCGTCTCGGCCTGGAGTACGTCGACCTGTACCTCATCCACTGGCCCACCCCGAAGCACGGGAAGTACGTGGAGACCTGGAGGGCGTTCCAGGAGATCCGCGACAGCGGCAAGGCCCGGTCCATCGGCGTCTCCAACTTCCCGCGCGAGGAGCTCCAGGAGATCATCGACGCGACCGGCGTGGTCCCCGTGGTGAACCAGGTGGAGCTGCACCCCTACTTCAACCAGTCCGCGCTGCGGGACTTCAACGCCTCCCACGGCATCCTGACCGAGGCGTGGTCCCCCCTGGGCCAGGGCGGCGACCTGCTGAAGGACCCGGCCATCGGCTCGATCGCCCGCAAGCACGGCGCCACCCCGGGGCAGGTCATCATCGCGTGGCACCTGGCGATCGGCAACGTGGTCTTCCCCAAGACCGTCACGCCGGAGCGGATCCGCGAGAACTACGCGGCTCTCGACGTCCGGCTGGACGACGAGGACGTGCAGGCGATCAGCGGCCTGGACAACGGCGGGCGGATCGGCTCCGACCCGAAGGACTTCAACTGAGTCCTGACCCCTGCCTGGCGACGCCCGGGACCGCGGTGAACCCACCACGGTCCCGGGCGTCGCCCGTGCGTCCCACGGCACCACGACCGGGGTGAGCGCGGCGCGGCCGCCGGACCGGGCGCAGGCACCGATTGGTGCTCGACCGGCCGGCAGGTAAATCATGGTGCGCATGACCTTCCGGACCCCCCGCGCGGCGGAGGGCGCCACGAGCGCCCCCGACTTGCGCAACAACCCCGACAACGTCCCCGGTGCGGCTCTTCCCCGCACGGAGGGGAAGAGCTTCTTCGGTCAGCCCCGCATGCTGGCGAACCTGTTCAGCGTCGAGCTGTGGGAGCGCTTCTCCTTCTACGGCATGCAGGGCATCGTCCTGCTGTACATGTACTTCGCCACGGCCGACGGCGGACTGGGCATCGACCAGGCGACCGCCGCCGGCATCGTGGGCGCCTACGGCGGCGCGGTCTACCTGTTCGCCATCCTGGGCGGGTGGGTGGCCGACCGGCTCCTGGGCTCCGAGCGGACGATGTTCGTCAGCGGGGTGCTCATCATGGCCGGCCACGTCTCGCTGGCGCTCATCCCCGCGATCGCCGGCCTCACGATCGGCCTGGTCCTCATCGCGATCGGCTCGGGCGGGCTCAAGGCCACGATCACCAATCTCGTGGGCGCCCTGTACAACCGACAGGACCCCCGCCGTGACGCCGGCTTCTCGATCTTCTACATGGGCGTCAACATCGGCGGCCTCCTGGGGCCGCTCCTGACGGGCTTCGCGCAGAAGACCTGGGGCTTCCACCTCGGCTTCGGCCTGGCCGCGATCGGCATGGCCTTCGGCCTGACCCAGTACGCGCTCGGGCGCAGGAAGCTCCCCGACGAGGTCCACCACGTGCCCAACCCCCTGCCCCGCGAGCAGTACGGGAAGTGGATCGGGATCGCCGTGGCCGCGGTCGCCGTCGTCGTGACCGCCGTCCTCACGGGCGTGCTCGACGCGGAGAACCTGGCCGACGTCGTCGTGGGGGTGATCGTGGTGGCGGCCGTGGCGCTGTTCGTCCTCCTGCTCACCAGCAAGAAGGTCGACGACGACGAGCGCTCCCGCGTGCGGGCGTTCATCCCGCTGTTCATCGGCTCGGCCGCGTTCTGGGCGCTGTTCCAGCAGCAGTTCACGGTGATCACGATCTACTCCGACACCCGCCTGGACCGCGTGCTGGGCGACTGGACCATGCCGATCTCGTGGGTCCAGTCCTTCAACCCCCTCTTCATCATCCTGCTCGCCCCGGTGTTCGCGGTGCTGTGGACGAGGCTCGGCGACCGACAGCCCGCCACGCCCACCAAGTTCGGCCTGGGCATCGTGCTGATGGGGTCGGCGTTCCTGATATTCCTGCCCATGGTGGGGGTGGGCTCCGTGCCCGTCCTGTGGGCCGCGCTGATCCTGCTGGTCGCCACCCTGGGCGAGCTGCTGGTCTCACCGGTGGGACTGTCCCTGTCCACCCGGCTGGCGCCGCGGGCCTATCCCGTGCTGATGGTCGCCCTCTTCTACCTCTCGGTGTCGCTGGGCACCGCCCTCTCCGGATCGCTGGCGGGCTACTACAGCGAGCAGACGGAGGCCGCCTACTTCGGCGCACTGGGCGCTGTGACGATCGTCATCGGCGCCGCCCTGCTCGTGCTGTCCCCCTGGATCCGGCGGATGATGCGCGGGGTGCGCTGACGGCCGGGTCGCGCCCCCGCCCTCAGGGACCGGACGGGGCGCGGAGGATGCCGCGCACCACCTCGGCGGCGGGGACCTCCCGGGCGGACGCGAAGGACGGGCCTGCCCACAGGGCGATGGCCTCGGGGTCCCCGGCCTGCGCCGCGGCCGCCCTGATGGGCTTCGTCAATTGGTTGACCTGGGGATATGCCGCGGGAGCAATATTCGTGAAGCGGTCGATGAAACCATTGCGCACGCCGCGCGCCAGCCGGCCCGAGAACGCCCGGGTCACGGCCGTCTCCGTGTAGCGCCCCGAGCCGAGAGCCTCCCGGTACGCGGCGGAGGTCCCCGCCTCGTGCGTGCGCAGCAGGAGCGTGCCGATCTGGACGGCGTCCGCACCGGCGGCCAGGACCGTGTCCGCCTCGGCCGCGGAGGCGATGCCGCCGGCGGCCACGACCGGGACGGCCACGGCGGCGCGGACCGCGGCGACGAGCTCCACCAGGTGCTCCTCGCCGGGGACGTCCTCCGCGCGGTGGGTGCCCCGGTGCCCGCCGGCCGCGGGGCCCTGGACCGTCAGCAGGTGGGCGCCGGCCCGCACCGCGGCCTCGGCCTCCGGGACCGAGGTCACCGTGACCGACGTCGTGGTGCCCACCGCCGCGAGCCGCGCCAGCACGGAGGCCGCGGGGAGCCCGAAGGTGAACGAGACGACCGGCACCCGCAGCTCCTCGACGAGCTCGAGCTTGGCCGCCCATCCGTCGTCGTCGGCGGGGTCCGTGTCCGGCAGCTCCACCCCGTACCGGCGGGCCGTGTCCCGCAGCGCCTCCCGGTAGGCCGCGACCGACAGGTGGACGGCGGGGTCGACCGCAGTGCCGGGGGCCGCGGTGTTCGCGGCCTGCGGGACGAAGAGGTTCACCCCGAACGGACCGTCGGTCAGCGCGCGGACCTCCTCGACGTCCGCGCGGACACCCGCCGCGGGCCGGTTGCCGGCGGCCAGGAAGCCCAGACCACCGGCGGCCGTGACCGCCGCGGCCAGCGCCGGGGTCGACGGGCCGCCGGCCATGGGGGCCCCCAGGAACGGGAGGCGGAGGTCGGTCAGCCGGAAGCGGGTCCCTGTGCTCGTCATGGTCCCAGGCTAGGAACACGGGGGGTCCCCCGCCACCACCTGGGCCGGCCGCAGGACGTGGCATAGGCTGTGGCCACGATCACCGTCCGCCCGGGGTCCGCAGCCCGTCACCACCGATTCGAGGCATCCGATGACCCAGTCCGCCGACTCCAAGACCCGGTCCCGTCCGCAGCCGGAGCTCAAGCGCGTGATGGGCCCCGGCCTGCTCCTGCTGTTCATCGTGGGCGACATCCTCGGCACCGGCGTGTACGCCCTCACCGGCAACATCGCCGGCGAGATCGGCGGCGCCGCGTGGGCCCCCATCCTCGTGGCGTTCGTGGTGGCCACCATCACGGCGTTCTCCTACCTCGAGCTCGTGACCAAGTACCCCGGCGCCTCGGGCGCGGCGCTGTACACGCACAAGGCCTTCGGCATCCACTTCATCACCTTCCTGGTGACCTTCGCGGTGCTCAGCTCGGGTCTCACGTCCGCCTCGACGGCGGCCTCGGCCGTGGCCTCGAACTTCGCCCGCGGCTTCGGCCTGGAGGTGGGCACCACCGGCATCACCGTGATCGCCGTCGTCTTCATCGCGATCCTCGCCGCCATCAACATCCGCGGCGTCACCGAGGGCCTGGCCTTCAACGTGGTGCTGACCTCCATCGAGCTCACCGGCCTGCTCATCGTCATCCTCGTGGGGTTCTGGGCGTCCTTCCAGGGCCGGGCCGACTTCAGCCAGACCATGATCTTCGAGACCTCCGAGGACAAGGGCATCTTCCTGGCACTCACCGCGGTGACCTCGCTCGCGTTCTTCTCCTTCGTGGGCTTCGAGGACTCCGTCAACATGGTCGAGGAGACCAAGGACCCCAGCCGCGACTTCCCGCGCGTGATGCTCTTCGGCCTCGGCCTGACGGGCGTCGTCTACATCCTGGTCTCGCTCTTCACCGTGGCGGTCGTGCCCATCGGCGTGCTCGGCGAGTCCACCACGCCCCTGCTGGACATGGTGCGCATCGGCGCCCCCAACATCCCCATCGACACGATCTACCCGTTCCTGACGATCTTCGCCGTGGCCAACACCGCCCTGATCAACATGCTCATGGCCTCCCGGCTGCTCTACGGCATGGCCCGTCAGGGCGTGCTGCCGGACTTCCTGGGCCACGTCCTGCAGGGCCGGCGCACCCCCTGGTCGGCCATCGTGTTCACGACCCTCCTGGCGATGGGCCTGATCGTCGTCATCAACAACATCCTCGGCAGCGGCACGGCGAGCGCCCTCGGCGGCACCACGGCCCTCCTCCTCCTGGGCGTGTTCACCATCGTCAACATCGCGGCGATCATCCTGCGCAAGGACCACAGCCCCACCCACGACTACTTCCACGCCCCCCGGGTGCTGCCCTATCTGGGCGCGGTCACCTGCGCCTACCTCGTGGGGCCGTGGGCGCAGGACCTCATCGAGTACCAGATCGCCGTGGTCCTGCTGCTGATCGGGCTCGGCCTGTGGATCCTCAACTTCCTCTACGACCGCCTGTTCCTCGGCCGCAAGGTGCGGTTCGAGCACCCCGAGGCCCTCGCCCGCATGGAGGACGAGCCCCGGGACCAGGACCCGCACCGCGGCCCCTGACCCGACGGTCCCCCGCACCCCTGCCGCGCCGCTACCCGAGGAGAACCCGTGACCGTCGTCGTCGGATACATGCCCACCGCCCCCGGACACGCGGCCCTGGACGCCGCCATCTCGGAGGCCGAGCGCCGCGGCACCGACCTGGTGGTGGTGCAGCCTCGGCCCAAGCGCCACCAGCCCCCGGAGGTCGACGCGGACGTCGACGTGGAGCAGCAGAAGCTCACCCGCTCCGGGGTGCGCTACGAGCTGCGCGAGCCCGACCACGACAGCGACCCGGCCGACGTCATCCTCGACACCGCCCGTGACCGCGAGGCCGAGCTCATCGTGCTGGGCATCCGGCGGCGCTCGCCCGTGGGCAAGATCATCATGGCGAGCACGGCGCAGCGCGTGCTGCTCGAGAGCCCCTGCCCGGTGCTGTGCGTCAAGGCCGTCTACGACTGAGCCCGGGATTTTATTTCTGTTTTCGAAATATTAGTCTGGTCCCAGACCCCGTCGCCTCCGGTCCCGCGCCGGGGTCCGTCGGTCCCCGCGGCTCCGACTCGATCCTGCCGCACCTGAAAGGCCAGCCATGACCACCCCGGTCCCCGCCACCTACCGCCCTGCCCCCTGGGCCGAGACCCCCGAGCCCCCACGACGACCCCGCTGGGCCGGACTGCTGCGGATCCTGCTGCCGGCGCTGCTGATCGTCGGATGGCTCACGGTGGCAGGCGTGGGCGGGCCGTACTTCGGGAAGATCTCCGAGGTCTCCACCAACGACCAGTCCAGCTTCCTGCCCGAGTCCACCGAGTCCACGCAGGTCACCCTGCTGCAGGGCGAGTTCCGGGACTCGGAGGCGATCCCCGCCATCGTCCTCCTCGCCCGTGAGGGCGGGCTGAGCGCCGCCGACCGGGCGTGGGCCGAGGAGGCCGTCGCGTCCGTGCAGGAGAGCGGTCTGGCCGAGGGGCAGACCTCGCCGCTGATCCCGTCCGAGGACGGAGAGGCCTTCCAGCTCGTCGTTCCCCTGCCCGACGGCGAGGTCGTCGACGACGTCGAGGCGCTCGCGGCCCAGTTCGAGGAGGACCGGCCCGAGGGGCTGCAGAGCTACGTCACGGGCCCCGCCGGGTTCACGGCCGATCTCGTGGCCGGTTTCGAGGGCATCGACGGAATCCTGCTGGGTGTGGCGCTGACCGTGGTCTTCGTGATCCTCCTCGTGGTCTACCGGTCCCCCGTGCTGCCCGTCCTGGTGCTGCTGACCTCGGTCTTCGCCCTCAGCGCCGCCATCCTGGTCGTGTACTGGCTGGCGGCCAACGAGCTCGTGACCATCAGCGGCCAGGTGCAGGGCATCCTGTTCATCCTCGTGGTCGGCGCCGCCACCGACTACTCGCTGCTGTACACGGCGCGCTACCGGGACGCCCTGCTGCACCACCGGCGACGGGCGGACGCCACCCGCGCGGCCCTCAAGGGCTCCGTCGAGCCGGTCGTCGCCTCCGGCGCCACCGTCGTCGCGGGTCTGCTGTGCCTGCTGCTCTCCGACCTCGCCTCGAACAAGGCGCTGGGCCCGGTGGCCTCCGTCGGCATCGTCATGTCCGTCCTGGCGGCCCTGACCTTCCTGCCCGCCGTCCTCTACGCCACGGGACGGGGGGCCTTCTGGCCGTTCCGGCCCCGGTACGACGCCTCGGGCACGGAGCGCGTGCGCGTGCTGGAGCACAGGGCCGGGACGCGTCCGACCGTCGAGGGCCGGGGCGTGTGGGCCTCGGTGGCCCGGTTCGTGACCCGGGCGCCGCGGGCGATCTGGGTGGTGACCACGGTGGTGCTCCTCGCCCTCGCCGGGTTCAGCACCCAGTTCCAGGCCTCGGGCGTGGAGCAGAGCGAGCTCGTGCTCGGCGAGTCCCAGGCCCGGGACGGCCAGGAGGCCCTCGCCCAGCACTTCCCCGGCGGCTCCGGCAGCCCCGCGGTCCTGCTGGTCCCGACCGGGTCCCTGGACGCCGCGGTCGAGGCGGTGGAGGGCACCGAGGGGGTCGCCGCCGTCGTCGCCGTCTCCGACGACTCGCCGTCCGGCACCCTGCCCCTCGGGGAGAACGCCCCGCCGGCCGGCCCCTTCGCCGGGGCCGAACCGACCGAGGCGCAGGGTCTCTACCAGCTCCAGGCCACGCTGTCCGACGCCGCCGACTCCCCCGAGGCGGAGCAGACCGTGCGGGAGCTGCGCCAGAACCTGCGCGCGGCCGACGCGGAGATCCTCGTGGGCGGCACCACGGCGACGAACATCGACACCAACGAGACCTCGATCGCCGACCGCACGCTGATCATCCCGGTGATCCTCGTGGTCATCACCCTGATCCTCATGCTGCTGCTGCGCTCCGTCCTGGCGCCGGTGCTGCTGATTCTCACGACCGTGGTCTCCTTCTTCACGGCCCTGGGCGTCTCCGCCCTGGTGTTCAACAACGGCCTGGACCTGCCCGGCGCGGACCCCTCGGTCCCGCTCTTCGGCTTCGTCTTCCTCGTGGCGCTGGGCATCGACTACAACATCTTCCTGATGTCCCGGGTGCGGGAGGAGTCGCTGGTCCACGGCACCCGGGCGGGCGTCCTCCGCGGGCTCACCCTCACCGGCGGGGTGATCACCTCGGCCGGCATCGTGCTCGCGGCCACGTTCGCGGCGCTGGCCGTCATCCCGATCATGTTCCTGGTGCAGCTGGCCTTCATCGTGGCGTTCGGCGTGCTCCTGGACGCGCTGATCGTCCGGTCGCTGCTGGTGCCGGCACTGACCTATGACATCGGCCGGGCCATCTGGTGGCCCTTCCACCGGCGGGTCGAGCCCTGAGACCCGGTGGGAGTGCCCGGAACCACGGTTCCGGGCACCCCCACCCGGCCGGACCTGGGAGATCTTCGGAGCCGGGTTCGTGCCGACCACCTGGTCCGCGGTCCTCCGCGCCCGTGGCCTGCCCGGCCGGTGCGGGCAGCGCGTCAGGCGGCGTGCTGGCCCGTCCGCCGGGCGACGACCGGGATCCGTGCGGTGTCGGGGCGAGCCTCCTCCGCGGGGTGCTCCTCGGCGACAGTGCCCTGTTCGACCTCGTGCCACGCCGCGTCCTCCTGCTGCCAGCCGAAACCGTAGGCGAGCGCGGGCACGAGGTGGTTGGCGAGACCGCAGCCCACGGCCAGGCCCGCCCACGCGACGGGGAACGAGGCGAGGACGTCGAGGGGATAGTGCACGCCGAGGTAGAGGCGGGACAGCCCGACGAGCACGGCCGTGCCCAGCCCCGCGACGAGGACGGCGGAGGCGTACCTGGACCGGCGCATCGCGAGGCAGAACGCCGCCGCGATGGCCAGGGCGGCTCCGGCATGCCCGGAGGGGAAGGACGTGAGGCCCTCCACGAGGACGAGGGGCTCCGGGAACGCCGTGCTGTCCGGCCGGGGACGGCCGACGGCGACCTTCACCATCCCGACCGCTGCCCAGCCGGAGAGCGCCGTGACCGCGAAGCCGGCGGCGTCCCACGGGCGCCGGCGCGCGAGTGCGAGCCACGCGGTGAGAGCGGCGATGACCGCGAACGCCCCCGGGGTGGAGAACGCGTGGTCCAGGACGAGTGCCAGCGCGTCGAGGACGCCGAGGCGTGCCGCGTCGAGCCGGTGCAGGACCTCGATCTCCTGTGCCGCGACTCCCGGGGAGTACACCAGCAACCGTCCCACGGTCGCCGTGACCAGCACGACGATGAAGGGGACGACCACCCACTGGTGCAGCTGGGGGAGGGACCAGGTGGAGCGGGCCGGCCGGGGGGAAGAATGCTGCGCCGGAATTGCCATGTCCACCACCATGGCACACGCCACGTTCCGCGGATCCCTGAACGACCGGGTGGCAAGAGAGTTCCGGAAAAATTCCCCGAATCGGTACAGAGAATGACAATTCATGAAGCTCCGAGCCGGAAACGGCGCGCTGAGTGCGCCTGTGTGACGATCCGCGTCCCTCGCGGCCCGTTCCTCCTCCACTCATCCCGAAACGGCTGATCTGCCGTCACTCGTCCGAGGTTTCACGTGGAACACGACGATGTTCGGGGAAAATCAATGTTCCCAGGCTGTGGACAGCGGGGGAGAGGGCGGTCGGCGGAAGCCGCCGTCCCCGCGTCACCCTCACCCCTTGTCCCCCCAACAGGGGACCGTGATTGACGATCGGCGGCCCGGCTAGACTGGGCCGCCACTTCCACCCCGCCGCCCGACCCGCGAGGAGCACCCGTGTTCAAGAAGGACCCGTCCCGCAGCCGCCGCCCGGCCCTCTCCCACGCCGAGGCCGTGCAGCACGTCGAGGAGGGCGGGGTGGCCATCTACTGGCGGCCCGGGTGCCCGTTCTGCAGCACGCTCGAGCGCGGGCTGGGTCCAGACGCCGAGCGGGCCGCGTGGACCAACATCTGGGAGGACCGGGACGCCCTGGCGTTCGTCGAGTCCCTCAACGACGGGAACGCCACGGTGCCCACGGTCGTGACCCGCACCGAGCACTTCGTCGCGGCCTCCCCCGCACAGGTCGCCGCCACCAAGGGTCTGATCACCGAGGCCGGCAAGGTCCTCTGAGGCCTGCCGGCCGGGCTTCCGGGACCGGCCGGCAGCGCCGAGACACTTCGCCTGTCTTCGACCTCTGAACGCGGATTAGGATGAGATCCCTGTTCACGTTCACCGGTGAAAGAGGACGATGATGTCCGAGTCCGTGACGTCCCCCGTGCAACCCGGTTCGCAGACGTCCCTGCGCAACGCCAACCAGCGCAGGGTGCTCGACACGGTGCGCCGCGACGGGCACCTCACCCAGGCCCAGATCTCCCGGCGCACCGCGCTGGCACCGTCGACGGTGTCCAGCATCGTGCACCAGCTGATCGACGCCGGGCTGCTCGTCGTGGAGACGGACGGCGCCGGGCGCCGCGGTCAGCTCGTCGGCTTCCGGGGGTCGGCCGGCCACGTGGTCGGCATCGACGTGGGACACCGCCACGTCACGGTGGCCGTCGCGGACCTGAACCAGAGGATCCTCGCCCAGCGGCGTCACGAGCTGCCCGACGAGCACCGCTTCGCCGAGGACCTCGAGCTGGTCGGCCGGACCCTCGACGCCCTGCTCCGGGATCACGGCACTCCCCGCTCCGGACTGCTCGCCGCCGGTCTCACCCTCCCGGCCCCCGTGGACCTCGACGGCCGGCTGGTCAGTGCGAGCGCGATCATGCCGGCCTGGAGCGGGATCGACCTGCGTGAGGAGGCCGGCCGCCGGCTGGGGCTGCCCGTCGTCGTCGAGAACGACGCCAACGCGGGCGCCCTCGGCGAGCACGCCTGGGGCGCCGGGCGCGGAGCCCAGCACATGGCCTACCTCAAGATCGGCCACGGCGTGGGCGCGGGCCTGATCCTCAACGGGTCCCTGTTCCGCGGCGCCACCGGTTCCGCCGGGGAGCTCGGCCACACGACCGTCGACGAGCACGGGCGGGTGTGCCGGTGCGGAAACCGCGGGTGCCTCGAGACCTACGTGTCCTCCGGGGACCTCACGGGCCTGCTGGCCGCCACCCACGGCGCCGGCCTGACCGTGCCCGACCTCGTGGCCGCGGCCCTCGCCGGCGACGTCGGCTGCGGGCGGGTCGTCGGCGACACCGGCCGCCTGCTCGGCACGGCGGTGGCCAACCTGTGCAACACCCTCAACCCGGAGCTCGTGGTCGTCGGCGGCGAGATCGCCCGGGCCGGTGAGCTGCTGCTCGGTCCGCTGCGCGAGGTCGTCTACCGTCACGGGGTCCGCGGCAGCGTCCGGGAGCTGCGGATCGAGACCGCCCTGCTGGGCATCGAGGCCCATGTGGTGGGCGCCGTGATCCTCGCTCTGCAGCACGCCGAGCTGCCCGCCGGGGCGGTTCCGCGAGAATGACGCGCCGGACGACTCCTGTCTTCGACTAATGGACATTCAGCGCACCGAGTTTTAGTGTGGACCGCGTCACACCAACCCTTCGGCGTCGGCAGGTGCGTCCGCCCCGGGGTGCGGCGGCCGGCACGTCCCAAGTCCACCCCCGTTTCCTCTACCAGCAGCCGATCTCTCCACCAGCAAGGGAGCTCTCCGATGAGCCAAGACGCCACGACCCCAACGGTCGCGGAGCACCCGAACACCTCGGCGGTCCTCCGGATCAGCATCGTCGCCGCCTTCGGCGGCTTCCTCTTCGGCTACGACTCCGCCGTCATCAACGGCGCGGTCTCCGCCATCCAGGAGGAGTTCGGGGTCGCCCCCGGACCTCTCGGCTTCGCCGTGGCCTCGGCCCTGCTGGGCGCCGCCGCCGGCGCGTTCTTAGGCGGACGGGTGGCCGACGCCCTGGGCCGCGTCCCGGTCATGAAGATCGCGGCGGTCCTCTTCCTCGTCAGCGCGATCGGCTGCGGCGTGGTCGACAGCTTCGGCTGGCTGATCTTCTGGCGCATCGTCGGGGGCGTCGGCGTGGGCGTCGCCTCCGTCATCGCCCCGGCCTACATCGCGGAGGTCGCCCCGGCCGCCGTGCGCGGTCGCCTGGGCTCGCTGCAGCAGATGGGCATCGTGCTCGGCATCTTCATCTCGCTGGCCGTGGACGCCTGGCTCGCCGCCATGGCCGGCGGGTCCACCCAGGAGCTGTGGCTCGGCCTGGAGGCCTGGCGGTGGATGTTCATGGCCGAGGCCATCCCGGCCGTCGCCTACCTGATCGGCGCGTTCACGATCCCCGAGTCCCCCCGCTACCTGGTGGAGGACGGCCGCCCGGAGGAGGCCCAGGCAGTGCTGGCCAACCTGCAGGGCTCCGCGTCGGCGACCGAGCGCGTGCGCCTCATCAAGGAGTCCCTCCAGATGGAGCACAAGCCGCGGCTGTCCGACCTGAGGGGCCGGACGGCCGGCCTCAAGCCCATCGTGTGGGTGGGCATCGGCCTGGCAGCGCTGCAGCAGTTCGTGGGCATCAACGTGATCTTCTACTACTCGAACGTGCTCTGGCAGTCCGTGGGCTTCACCGAGGCCGACTCGTTCACCATCACCGTGATCACGTCCGTGGTCAACGTCGCAGTCACCATCGTGGCGATCGCCCTCGTCGAGAAGGTCGGCCGGCGCCGGCTCCTGCTCGTCGGCTCCGCCGGCATGACCCTGTCCCTGGCCACGCTCGCCGTCCTGTTCGCCACCGCGGACGTCGTCGACGGCGCCCCGGCGCTCGGCCCGACCGCCGGCCCCCTCGCCCTCGTCGCCGCCAACCTGTTCGTGGTCTTCTTCGGCGTCTCGTGGGGCCCCATGATGTGGGTCCTCCTGGGCGAGATGTTCCCGAACCGGATCCGCGGCGCCGCCCTGGCCGTGGCCGGGTTCGTGCAGTGGATCGCCAACTGGCTGGTCACCGTGACCTTCCCGGCCCTGGCCGCATACTCCCTCGGCGTCGCGTACGGGCTCTACGCGTTCTTCGGCCTCGTCTCCCTGATCTTCACGATCAAGATGGTCCGCGAGACCACCGGCATCGAGCTCGAGGACATGCAGGACTGAACGCCGCGCAGGTCCACGACGGCGGCGGTGGTCCCCCTCCCGGGGAGACCACCGCCGCCGTCGTCGTGGCAGGACCCCGGCGCCCGGGGCTCCGCGCCGGCCGGGAGCGCACAGCGCACCCCGGACGCTGTGCGTCCTTCTTTACTCCTCCGTGACCGCCAGGACACGGATCGCCGCCCGCATCGGGTATTTTCGGATGAACTGCGCGAGGCCCGGACCCCCGAGCCGGTTCCGCCCTGCCCAGACCCACCGCTCCATTTCAACGGCGAAAAGGACCCACGTTGACCCAGACCACCGCGGACCCCGCATCCCCCGCACAGACCACCGCCCGCAAGTCGGCGGGCCACGTCATCGTGGACACGCTCGTGGCGCACGGCGTCGAGCGCACCTACGTGGTGCCCGGCGAGTCCTATCTGGACGTGCTCGACGGCCTCCACGCCTCCCCGATCGAGACCGTCGTGTGCCGGCACGAGGGCGGGGCGGCCTACATGGCCGAGGCCGACGGCAAGATGAACTCCGTGCCCGGCGTGGCCATGGTGACCCGCGGCCCCGGCGCGGCCAACGCCCACGTGGGGCTGCACACCTCCTGGCAGGACTCCACCCCGATGGTGCTGTTCGTGGGCCTGATCCCCTTCGAGCATCGCGACCGGGAGGCGTTCCAGGAGTTCGACCCGCACGCCTGGTTCGACTCCGGGGCCAAGCGCGTGATGGTCCTCGACCACGCCGAGCGCGCCTCCGAGATCGTGGCCGAGGCGATGTTCGCCGCCAACTCCGGCCGCCCCGGCCCCGTGGTCGTGGGTCTGCCCGAGGACATCATCAAGGCCGAGATCGACGCGACCCTGCACCCGCCGATCCCCGTGGCCACCGGCGGCATGACGGTCCACGACTGGAAGGCGCTGCGCGAGGCCCTCTCCGCAGCCGACAAGCCGCTGTTCGTCACCGGCGGCAACGACTGGACCTGTGAGGGCGCCGAAGGACTCACCCGGTGGCTGGAGGAGCACCACCTGCCGGCCGCGGCCGAGTGGCGCACCCAGGGCACCGTCCCGTTCGACTCGGACTCCTACGTGGGCCCGATCGGCTACGGCCGCCCCCAGCCGACCTTCGAGATGCTCGAGGAGACCGACCTGCTGGTCTTCGTGGGCACCGTCCCCGGGGACGTGATCACCAACGGGTTCCTGGTCCGCCAGGACTGGAAGAAGAAGAACTTCCTGGTCACCATCGACCCGTCCCTGCGCGGGCGCTCCGGGCCGGTGTCCTACCAGATCGTGGCCAAGCCCGACGTGTTCGTGCGGGACCTGGTGCGCATCGACCTGCCCGTCAAGGAGGTCTGGAAGGAGTGGACCGCCCGCCTGCGGGCCCAGCAGGTCGCCTTCTCCACCCCCGCCCCGATGGTCACCGCCCAGACCCCGGCCGGCGCCCCGGCGCGGATGGACACCCTGATGGCCCACCTCGTGGCGGAACTTCCCGACGACGCCATGTGCACCTTCGGCGCCGGGGAGCACACCAACTGGGCTCACCGCTACTTCCCCGCCCGCGGGTACGCGGCGATGATCTCGGCCCGCAACGGCTCCATGGGCTACTCCGTGCCCTCGGCCGTGGCCGCGTCCCTGCGCTACCCGGGACGGCGGGTGGTGACCATCGCCGGGGACGGCGAGTTCCTGATGAACGGCCAGGAGCTGGCCACCGCCGCCCAGTACGGGGCCACGCCGCTGGTGATCGTGATGGACAACCAGGAGTACGGCACGATCCGCACCCACCAGGAGCGCGACTACCCGGACCGCGTCTCGGGCACCCAGCTCAAGAACCCGGACTTCGCCCTCATGGCCCAGTCCTTCGGCGGGTTCGGGGTGCGGGTGGAGCACGACGCCGAGATCCCGGGCGCCCTGGCGGCCGCCCTCAAGGCCATCGACGAGGAGGGCCGCTTCGCCCTGATCCACCTGATCGTGGAGCAGCGCGTCAAGGCCTACTGAGCCGCAGTCCGTCCACCGCTCGTGCGGTGACCGGGCAGGGCCGCGTCCTGCGCGGACGCGGCCCTGCCCCCCGTCCCCCGGGCACGCTGCGGCGGTGCTCAGCCGGCCAGCGGGTGTGCCAGTTCGTCCTCGCGCATCCGCCCGGCCCACAGGGCCACCAGCCCCAGCGCCGGGGTCAGCAGGGCCACGGTCCAGAAGATCACCGGCAGCGGCACCACCTGGGCCACGGGCCCCGCGACCGCCATGGAGACCGGCATGAGAGCGATCGAGACGAAGAAGTCGAGGCTCGAGACCCGTCCCAGCATGTGGCGCGGGACCCGGCGCTGCAGGAGGGTTCCCCACAGCACCATGCCCGCGCCGTCCCCGGCGCCCACGAAGGCCAGGCACAGCGCCATGACCCAGAACGAGTCGGTGGTCGCGACGAGACCGAAGGGCAGCGTCCCGAACCCCCACAGCACGATCATCCAGCTGAGGTAGCGCCGGGGCAGGGGCAGCGACGCGACGACCAGGGAGGCCGCCGCGCTGGCACCGCCGTAGCACGCCAGCAGGTAGCCGAACGTGGAAGCGTCCCCGCCCAGCCGGTCCCGGACCAGGAACGGGACGAGGACCTCCAGGGGCCCCAGCAGCAGGAACACCGCGAGCACCGCCCACAGGAGAGTCCACAGCAGCCACGGGGTGCGCACCGTGTAGTTCACGCCCTCCATGAGGTCCTGCCGCACGGACCGGAGGGCGCCCACGGGCTCCTGCGGCGGGGGCGGCTCCCCGGCGCCCGACGCCGAGCCGGTCTCCGTGGCTCCCACTGCCGTGGCCGGCCCCGCTCCGGCGTCGTAACCCGGCACGTGCAGGCGCAGCAGCAGCACGAGCGCGGCGGCGTGGCAGAGCGCGATCAGGACGAGCGCGGCGCCGGGCGCCGCCAGCCCGACGAGCAGACCGGCCACGGCCGGTCCCGCCGCCTGCTGCAGCAGCGGGCGCGCCGTGCCCTCCACCCCGTTGGCCGCGAGCAGCTGCCGGGCGGGCAGGATCCGGGGCAGTGACGCCGAGTAGGCCGGATAGAAGACGCCGAAGCCCGCGCCGAACACGAACGCCGCCACGGCGAGGTGCCACATGCGCAGCCCGCCCGTCAGGGCCAGGACGGCGACCGTCCCCGCGGTCAGGAGGTTGGCGGTCTCGACGAGGCGCAGCGCCCGGGCCGGGGGGAAGCGGTCGGCCGCGATCCCGCCGACGAGCACGAGGACGAGCATGCCGAGCGCGCCCACGGCCGTCACGGCCGAGAGGTCCACGGCCGTCCCGTCCAGCTGCAGGACCTGGTGCACGAGGGCCACCGCCCACATCCCGGTGCCGAAGACGCTGACGAACATCGCGAAGGCGAGCACACGGTACCGGCCGAGCCGGAACGGCTCCAGGGCACGGGGCAGGGGCATGCTCCCAGTGTCCCCCGGCGCGGCGCCCCGTGCACGGGCCGGTGCGGTGGTGGAGGTCGCGGATCCGTAGAAGACTGGGGCGGTGCAGACCTTCCTCCCCTACCCCGACTTCGCCCGCTCCGCGCGCGTCCTCGACCGCAAGCGGCTCGGCAAGCAGCGAGTGGAGACCCTGCAGGTGCTCCGCGCGGCCACCGTGCCCGGCTACGGGTGGTACCGCCACCCGGCCACGGCGATGTGGTCCGGGCACGTGCCCGCCCTGGTCGCCTACGGCCGCGCGATGGTCGACGAGTGGACCGCCCGCGGCGGGGCCGACAGCACGGGGTGGCAGATCCGCGAGTTCGCCCCCGAGACCTGGGACCGCTGGCCCGACGACGACGCGGCGCGGCCGCCCTGGCTGGGCGACGAGGCGTTCCACCGCTCGCACCGGTCGAACCTGCTGCGCAAGGACGAGGAGCTCTACCGCGAGGTCTTCCCCGACGACCCCGCCGGACTCGACTACGTGTGGCCCGTGCCCGCGGAGGGCCGCACGCCCCCCGCCGAACCGCCGCACGGCCGGCGGGCGTGGGTCCTGGCTCCGGGCGCGCACGAGGCGGCGGGCGGCGCCGTCGTCGTGCCGTTCCGCGTCCCGGACGGCGTGCGGGAGAGCCACTGGATGCAGGCGGTGGCCCGCGTCGAGCAGGAACTGCGGGAGGGCGAGCCCGTGCTGCTGCTGCACGGGGCGGCCGGCCCGGAGCAGGTCGTGGAGCGGACCGTGCTGCGCGAGAGCGTGCACCACGCCGTCGCGGGGTTCTCCCTCGAGCTCGAGCGCGGGGACCGGGTCCGGCGCCGCGAGCTGCCCACGCCCGCCCGGCTGCAGTCGCCCCGTCCCGTCTTCGCGGTCCCCGCCGAGGCCGTCGGCGCGGAGCCGGGCGGCCCGCCGGTTTAATCCGGCGTCACGCCCGTCCCGGGCGCCAAACCATGGGTAGCATGTCACCCACCGGCGCCCGGCGCGCCCGACACCAGGAGGCGCGCATGCGAGGGTCCCACGTCCCCACCACGGGCACGGTCGCGATCACCGACTGGCCCGATCCGCAGGCCCGGGAACCCGGTCAGCTGGTGGTGCGCATGCTGCACGCCTCGATCTGCGGATCGGACCTGCACGCGGCCTTCCACGGACTGCTCCACGCGGAGGGCCCCCGCCGCCCCGGCTACCCCGGCCACGAGGGGGTCGGCGTGGTGGTCGAGTCCCGGTCGGAGCGCGTCCCGGTGGGCACGCTGGTGCTGACCGTCCCCCAGGGCGAGATGGGCGGGTGCTTCGCGGAGCTCCAGCTGCTGGACGACCTGCACGTCGTCGAGCTGCCCGCCGGCACGGACCCGGACGACTCCCTGCAGCTGCGGCGGCTCATGATGGCCCAGCAGTACGGCACCTGCCTCTATGCCATGCGCCAGTTCTGGCCCGTGGAGACGCCCGCCCGCCGGCCGCACACGTGCGTGGTGATGGGCGCGGGATCCGCCGGGCTGTTCTTCGTGGAGGAGGCCCGGCGACTGGGCTTCGCGCACGTCGTCGCCTCCGACCTGGACGCAGGCAGGCTCGACGTCGCCCGCAGACTGGGCGCCGTTCCCGTGCGGGTGCCGGAGCAGGACCTCGCCGCGGTCGTGGCCGACGTCACCGGGGGCCGCGGCGCCGACCTCGTGATCGAGGCCGTGGGGCACGACGTGCTGCGCGACCAGGCCGTCGAGCTCGCGGCCGACCGGGGGATCGTCGGCTTCTTCGGCCTGCCGGAGCGGCACGGGCCCACCGAGGTCCCGCTGTGGACGGCGTTCCGCAAGAACCTGCGGCTGCAGTGCTCCGTGGCGGCGCAGGCCGAGCCCGGGCTGACGTCCTTCCGGGAGGCCCTGCGCCGGATCTGCGAGGGCGAGATCGACGTGGAGCACTGTCTCGGGCCCGAGTTCCCCCTCGAGCGGATCGCGGAGGCCATGCAACGGGCCGAGGAGCACCGGCCCGGGGACATCAAGCTGACGATCACCCCGTGACCACCTCGTCGCGCCCCGTCGCCGGATCCCCGGCCGACGGCCGCCCCGGGGCCCCGGCCCCCGCGCTGCCGTCCGTCACCGCCACGACCGGGAGCTCGCTCGCCGTGCAGGTGATGACCGCGGTGCGCCGGGCGATCACGGCGGGCGAGATGGAGCCCGGGCGGCTGTACTCGGTCCAGCAGCTGGCCTCCGCCATGGACGTCTCCCGCAGCCCGGTGCGGGAGGGCCTGCTGCGACTGGGCGAGGCCGGGCTGATCCGGTTCCACCGCAACCGCGGCTTCGAGATCGTGGAGGTCAGCCCCACCGACGTCGCCGAGGTCTTCGCGGTGCGCACCGCCCTGGAGGTGCCGGCCGCCCGCCGGGCCGCCCGTCTCGCGGAGCCCGAGGAGCTTCACCGGGTCCGGGCCCAGTGGGAGGCGCTGCACGAGGCGTCCCGGACCGGGGACCTCGAGGCGACCGCCGAGGCCGACGAGGGGCTGCACCGGCTGCTGCTGCTCCTCGCCGGCAACGCCCAGGCCGTCCAGCTCGTGGAGCGGCTGCGCACCACCACGTCCTTCCTGGGCGTCGTGGCCGCCACGTCGCGACGGCCCGTCGGAGAGCTCGCGCGCGAGCACGACGCGCTGGTCGAGTTCGTGCTCGCCCGGGACGAGGAGTCGGCGGCACGCGCCATGCGGGAGCATCTCGCCGAGACCGCGCAGCGGCTCGTCGCCGAGGCCCTGCGCGCCCAGCGCACGCCCGAGGAGCGCGTCGCGGAGCTCACCGCGCAGATCTGGGGTGCCGCCGCCGCCGGGTACTGAGCAGTGCTCAGCCTGCGGGGGTCCCGTCCTCCAGCGGCAGACGCACCTCGAAGCGGCAGTGGCCCCGCGGGTCCTCGCCCGCGCTGATCGTTCCCCCGTGGGCACCGACGATCTCCCGGCTGATGGCCAGGCCCAGCCCGGATCCCCCCGTGTCCCGGGCCCGGGAGTCGTCGAGCCGCACGAACCGCTCGAAGACCCGTTCCCGGTCCTCGGGCGCGATGGTGTCGCCGTCGTTGACCACGGTCACGACCGCCTCCTCCCCCTCCGAGCGCAGGGAGACGGCGATCCAGGTGTCCGCGTGCCGCTCCGCGTTGGAGAGCAGGTTGCGGACCACCTGCTGCAGCCGGCTGGCGTCCCCGCGGACCCGCACGGGGTCCACGTGCACGCGCACCTCGTGCCGCGAGGCGGGACGCATCCGGGTGATCTCCTCCCGGACCACCTCGTCCAGGTCGGTGTCCGCGGTGCGCAGCCGCAGCCCGGCGTCGTCGACCTTGGCGAGGGTCAGGAGGTCCTCCACGAGCCGGCCCATCCGGCGGGACTGCGACCGGAGGACGGGGGCGACCTCGGGCCACGCCGCCCCGGACGGGTCGGAGGCGGCCACCTCGATCGTAGTGATGAGGGTGGCCAGGGGGCTGCGGAGCTCGTGGGAGGCGTCCGCGACGAACCTCCGCTGCGCGCGGTCGGACGCCTGCAGCCGGTCCAGCATCCCGTTCATGGTCTCGGCGAGCACCGCGATCTCGTCCCGGGTGGGGGGCACGTCGACCCGTTCCCCCAGACGGGCCGTGCCGATGCGCCGGACCTGTCCGGTGATGCGGCGCACCGGGGCCAGGGAGCGGCCGACGAGGAGCCACATGAGCGCGGCCCCGAGCAGCGCGAGCACCGGACCCCCGACCAGCAGGAAGAGGGACACCGTCTGGAGGGTGCCCTGCTGCAGCACCATGGGCACGGCCACGGTGAGCGTCAGGGGCACCCCGTTGATGTACATACCGTGGGCGACATACACGAAGTCGTCGGTCCTGGGAGTGCGCCCGTCCCCGGCCGCGGCGGAGTCGAAGGACCGTCCCGGCTCCAGGACCGGCACGGACAGGTCCGTGTCCAGCGCGCTGGCGGGGGACGCGGCCACCACCTGTCCCTCCGCGTCCTGGAGCTGCACGATGACCCCCGGGCGGCCGAGCCGCAGCATCAGCTCGCCGAGCCCGGCCTGCGTGAACACGGCCGTCTCCCCCGCCGCCCCTCCGGCGCTGCGCGGCCCCCACGGCAGTCCCAGGTCCTGGAGGATCTCCGTCTGACGGGTCACGGCCTGGTCGTGGGCCGCTCCCACGGCCGCGCGGCTCAGGACCTCGAGGAGCACGGCTCCGGCCACGGCCACCACCAGGAGGATGAGCAGCCCCGCGGCGGCCGTGCTGCGCTCCCGCACCCCCCACCGGTCCAGGAGTCCCCTTCCGGAGGAGGTCACGACGCCGGGGTCCCGGGGGCGTCCGGGACCAGCCGGTAGCCCATGCCACGGACCGTCTGCAGGGTCGAGAGGCCGAACGGGGCGTCGATCTTCCTCCGGAGGTAGCCCACATAGACCTCCACGATGTTCTCGGATCCCTCGAAGCCGGCGTCCCAGGCGTTGTCCATGATCTCGAGCTTCGAGACGACCTTCTCCTCGTTCTGCATCAGGTACTGGAGGATGACGTACTCCTTGGCCGTCAGCTCGAGCGCCTGCCCGCGGCGGGTCACCGTCCGGCGCACGGGGTCGAGCCGGAGTGATCCGACCGTGAGCACCACGGGCCGCTCGGGCGCCCCCCGGCGGATGAGGGCGCGCAGCCGGGCCACGAGCACCAGGAAGCTGAAGGGCTTGGTGAGGTAGTCGTCGGCGCCGAGGTCGAAGGCGTCCGTCTGGTCGTATTCGCCGTCCTTGGCGGTGAGCATCAGGACGGGGACCCAGTTCTCGGCGGCGCGCAGGTCCTCGAGCACCGCGTAGCCGTTCCTGCCGGGCAGCATCAGGTCCAGGACCACGACGTCGTAGGGGTTCTCACGGGCCAGCCACCCCCCGGTGATGCCGTCGTGGGCGACGTCGACGACGAAGCCCTCGTTCGTGAGACCACGGCGCAGCGACTCCGCGAGGTCCACCTCGTCCTCCACCAGCAGCACGCGCACGCGTCCTCCTCCTCTCGTCCGTGGGCGCGGTGGGATCCGCCCCCGTCCAGTCTTCCGCACGCCGCCTGAGGATCCGTTGAGGGCTGCCTCCCGAACGGCGCGGTCGCCCCCTTCTCCCCAGCCGGTGCACAACGTTGTCCACAGGTGTGGAGAACAGTGTGCACAGCTCGCTCTCCACAGCGTTATTAACAGCTGTGGAAGCCGCCCTGGCACTGTCCACACCCTTGCTCACAGGTGTGGAATTCCACCGGTGTAACTTGTGGGCGGGTGGGGACAACCCCTGTGGAGAAAGCGGTCCTCCCCCGGTCCGCAGGTGCTCACGGGCGGAGGCGGAACGGTGTCACCGGCGGCCCGCACCGCGGCGCCGGCGTGTGGCAGCCGTGTAGCCGACGGCGACGAGGGCTCCCGTGACGAGTCCGCCGAGGTGCGCCTGCCAGGCGATGCCGGGGAAGAGGAACCCGAAGACGACGTTCACGCCGATCAGGACCGCGATGGGCGTGATGGACTGCCCCAGGTGGCGCTGCAGCACGAACAGGGCGCCGAAGAGGCCGAAGACGCCCCCGGAGGCGCCGACCACGAGGCTGAGCGGGTGCGACAGCAGCAGCACGCCCACGGAGCCGCCCAGGACGGAGAGCAGGAACAGCAGCAGGAATCGGCCGCGGCCCAGCGCCGGCTCGAGCATCCGCCCGAACAGGTAGAGCATGTACATGTTCAGGAGCAGGTGCAGCGGACTGGACATCGAGTGCAGGAACCCGCTCGTGAGCATCCGCCACGGCTCGGAGGTCGTGGTCACGGGAGCGTAGGCGAACAGCTGCAGCAGGCTCACACCCACCGCCTGCACGAGCCACTGCAGCGCGTAGACCACGGCGTTGGCGCCGATGAGCCCCCAGGTGACGAGCATCGGCGAGCCCTGGGCCGCCCGTCCGCCGAGGCTGGTGCGGACGGCGGGGTGCGAGCGCGCCGCCTCCTGCACGCAGTCGACGCAGTGGACGCCCACCGCGGCGGGGCGCTGGCACTCCGGGCACGTCGGCCGGCCGCACCGCTGGCACATCACGTACGCCGGCCGGTCGGGGTGGCGCGGGCACACCGGGACGTCTCCTCCGGTGGACGCGCCGTACTGCGGTCGCTCGCCGCTCACTGGAACTCCTCCTGGGCCGGTCTGGAGGCCCGGATCGCTGGACAGGTGTGGACAGGTGTGGACAGGACCGGACGGGAACGGCGCAGGCCCGCCCGGATCGCTCCGGACGGGCCTGCGCCGCTGGTCCCCGTCCCGGCGGTGCGGGACGGGGAGACTGCTCGGATCTAGAGCTGCTCGATGTCGATCGAGGTGACCACGCAGTCCTCGACCGGGCGGTCCATGCCGCCGGTGCGGACGCTGTTCAGCTCGTCCACGACCTTCCGGGACGCGTCGTCGGCCACCTCGCCGAAGATCGTGTGCTTGCCCTGCAGCCAGGTGGTGGGGGCGGTGGTGATGAAGAACTGGGACCCGTTGGTGCCCTTGCCGTTGCGCTTGCCGGCGTTGGCCATCGCCAGGATGTACGGCTTGCTGAAGTCGAGCTCGGGGTGGATCTCGTCGTCGAACTCGTAGCCCGGTCCGCCGATGCCCTGGCCCAGGGGGTCCCCGCCCTGGATCATGAAGTCCCGGATGATGCGGTGGAAGACCACGTCCTTGTAGAGGGGACCGGTCTGCTTCTCGCCGGTGCGGGGGTCGCTCCACTCCTGGGTGCCGTCCGAGAGGCCGACGAAGTTCTTGACGGTCTTCGGGGCGTGGTTGCCGAACAGGTTCACGACGATGTCGCCGTGGTTCGTGTGGATGGTCGCCTTGGCGGTGGGGATGGCAGAAGTCATGGGGTCATTCTTGCACGGCTCCCGGAGGGCCTCCCCGGTGGGGCCGCGAGGTTCAGCGCACAGTGAAAAGGCCCGGGATTGCGCGGCGCACCCTCCTGCCGTGACGGCTCTGCCCGTATGCTGACAGTGGATTGTCACGACCCGAGGAGGGATGGATTCATGAGCTTCAAGAAGTCCAAGAGCGAGAAGAAGGCCGTCACGGCGCAGAAGGCCGCGGAGGGCAGGGTCCTGGACGCCGGCAAGTGGGCGTCCAAGGAGATCGGTGACCTCGCGCCCCGGCTCCAGCACAGCGTCGAGGCGGGCGCCGCGGCCCTCGCGGGCGGCGTCGCGACCGCCGGCCCCAAGGTCCAGGAGGGGCTGGACCGCGCGCACGAGCTCTCCGGCTCCGCGAAGCTGAAGGCGGCCGCGGTGACCGCCCCGGTCGCGGCGAAGGCCGCCAAGACCGCCGCCCCGGTGGCCGCGAAGGCCGCCGACCGGGCCACCGAGAGCCGCGCCGCGATGCAGGCCAAGTACGCCGGTGCCGCCGCCCTGCTCGCGGGCAAGTTCGCCGACGCGGACACCCCCGAGCAGCTCGAGGCCATCATCGCGAAGCTGACCGGTGACAAGAAGGCCGTGGCCAACGCGAAGAAGGCCGCCGCGAAGGTCGCCAAGGACTACGCCAGGCAGCAGCAGAAGGCCGAGAAGTCCCACAAGGGCCTGCTGCTGCTGGGCCTGCTCGCAGCCGGTGGTGCGGCCGGCGTGGCCGCCTGGAAGGCGTCGCGCCCCGTCGAGGACCCCTGGAAGACCCCCGCGGCCACGTCCCCGCGCGTGACCGCGTCCCCGGTGGCCCCCGAGTCCACCGTGGCCGCCGGCACCGGCGTGCAGGTCGACGACGTCAAGGAGGCCACCACCCCGGCCGGCCAGTCCGGTGGTGTCTCTGAGGCCGCCTCCGAGGTCAAGGACAACGCCAAGACCGTCGGCGAGGACGCCAAGACCACGATCCACGAGGTCAAGGAGCAGATCCAGGGCAAGAAGGACGAGAACGAGGCCTGATCCCCGTCCGTCCGGGCAGAGGCCCCCGCTCCCGTCCGGGGAGCGGGGGCCTCTGCCGTGGCGCGGGCGCCCACGGGTGCGCCGCGTGGTGAGCAGCCGGATCGGGGTCAGTGCCAGGACGGGCATGAACAGGACGTCCAGCACGCCGTGGAGCAGGATGAGGAACACCGGCCGGCCCAGCATGAACAGGAGCATCGGCGGGGACGCGGTCAGTCTGCCACGAGCTGCTGGCCCGCAGGCGGTGCCCCCGGGTGCGGACCCGGCCGGGGACGGGAAGATCCCGATCGAGCCTCTGCTCGATCGGGATCCGTAGTGGTGGAGGCGAGGGGACTCGAACCCCTAACCCTCTGCTTGCAAAGCAGATGCGCTACCAATTGCGCCACGCCCCCGCGGTGTCCGGGCTACTCCACCTCGTCGGTGGCGTCCGCCCAGGCGTTCCTGTCGGCGTCGGCCTCCCGCAGCTTGGTGAGCACCGCGACCGATGCCCCGACCAGGGCGAGAGCCGCAGCCATCTTCCTGTTCACGCCTGCCTCCTGACCTGCGGAAAAGGGAACCGTGGGCGTACCAGGAATTGAACCTGGGACCTCTTCGTTATCAGCGAAGCGCTCTAACCGTCTGAGCTATACGCCCTCTCCGGCCCTTGCGGACCGAGAAGAAACGATACCGGAGTTGCCCACCCGTGCCAAATCGCTCCGGCCGGGCCGGACTCCGGTGGTCGCGCCGGATCAGTCGTCCGTGAGGGTGAGCCCGATCCCGCCCACGAGGGCCGCCGCGATGTTGTACAGCAGGGCGGCGAGCACCGACAGGGCGGTCAGCAGGATGACGTTGACCACGGAGACGATGGTCGCGAAGATCGCGATCTGTCCCAGGGACAGGAAGTCCTTGATGTTCAGGGCCCCGCCCGCGCCGCCCAGCATCCCGAGCAGCTCGTTGATCCCGTCGAACAGGCCCGTGAGGTCCAGGACGATCCACAGCACGACCGCGGCGACCACGGTGATGATCCCCAGCGCGACCGACAGCAGGAACGAGAGCTTGAGCACCGACCAGGTGTCCACCTTCGAGACCACGAGCCGGGCGCGGCGCACCCGCGGACGCGGGGCCGGGCGGACCAGGCCCTTCGTCGAGCTCGCGGGCCGGGAGCTCTTCGCCGGGCCGGAGCCGGACTTCGCGGTGGCCGACTTCGCGGGAGCGGGACCGGACTTCGCCGGCTTCGGCGCGGTCCGGGCGCTCGTCGAGGGCCTCACCGTCCCGGACGGCGCCCCGGTCCCTGCGCGGGGTGCGGACGCCAGGGGGGAGCGTCCGGACTTGCCGGCGGTGTTGGAGCCGGAACTCGAGCTCATGCGTTACCTCCGTTGTTGTTCGGGTCCAACGCTACTTCATCGTCCGTCGTGTCCCCGGAACCGGGGACCGGATCGAGCTCGTCGATCTCTCCGGCGTCCAGGACGTCGGCCGTCTCCATCCGCTCGTCGAGCTGGACGTCGACCTCGGCCACGGCCTCGGCGTCGACCTCCTCGGCGATCTCCCGGTCGGCGTTGCGGGCCACCCCGGTGATCGCGTCGCCCTGCGCGGGCTTCGCGAAGATCACGCCCATCGTGTCGCGGCCCTTGGCCGGGACCTCGGAGGCGCCGGTGCGCACGACCTTGCCGGACTCCATGACCACGAGGACCTCGTCCTCCTCGCCCACGATGATCCCGCCCACCAGCCGGCCGCGCTGCTCCGCGAGCTTCGCCACCTTGATGCCGATGCCGCCGCGGCCCTGCACCCGGTACTCCTCCACCTTGGTGCGTTTGGCGTAGCCGCCCTCGGTGACCACGAAGACGTAGGCGTCGTCGGTGACCACGTTGGCGGAGAGCAGCTCGTCGCCGTCGCGGAACTTCATCCCGGTGACGCCGGAGGTCGCCCGCCCCATGGGTCGCAGCACCTCGTCGCTCGCGGTGAAGCGCAGGGACATGCCGTTGCGGGAGACCAGGAGCAGGTCGTCCTGCGCGGACGCCAGCTGGGCGGAGACGAGCTCGTCGTCGTCGCGCAGGTTGATCGCGATCACCCCGGCCGTGCGGTTGGTGTCGTAGTCCATCAGCCGGGACTTCTTGATCAGGCCGTTGCGGGTGGCGAGCACCAGATAGGGGGCGTCGCTGTACGAGCGCAGCTCCATGACCTGCGCGATCCGCTCCCCCGGCTGGAAGGCCATCAGGTTGGCCACGTGCTGGCCCTTGGAGTCCCGGCCCGCCTCGAGCAGCTCGTACGCCTTGGTGCGGTAGACCCGGCCCAGGTTCGTGAAGAACAGGATCCAGTTGTGGGTGGTGGTGACGAAGAAGTGCTCGACGACGTCGTCCGCGCGCAGCTGCGCGCCCTTGACGCCCTTCCCGCCGCGCCGCTGGGAGCGGTACTGGTCGGAGCGCGTGCGCTTGACATATCCGCCGCGGGTGATGGTCACGACCATCTCCTCCTCGGGGATCAGGTCCTCCATCGACATGTCGCCGTCGTAGCCGTACATGATCTCGGACCGGCGGTCGTCGCCGTAGCGGCCCACGATCTCGTCGAGCTCGGAGGAGATGATGCCGCGCTGGCGCTCCTCCGAGGCGATGATCTCGGTGTACTCGGCGATGAGCCGCTCGAGCTCCGCGTGCCGGTCCTGGATCTTCTGCCGCTCGAGGGCCGCGAGCCGGCGCAGCTGCATGTTGAGGATGGCCTGCGCCTGGTCCTCGTCGATCTGCAGCAGCTCCATGAGCCCGCTGCGGGCGTCGTCAGCCGTCGGGGAGCGGCGGATGAGCGCGATGACCTCGTCGAGGGCGTCGAGCGCCTTGAGCAGGCCCCGCAGGATGTGGGCCTCCGCCTCGGCCTGCCGCAGGCGGTACTCGGTGCGGCGGACGATGACGTCCATCTGGTGGGTGACCCAGTGCCGGATGAACGCGTCGAGGCTCAGCGTGCGGGGCACCCCGTCCACGAGCGCGAGCATGTTGGCGGAGAAGTTGTCCTGCAGCTGCGTGTGCTTGTAGAGGTTGTTGAGCACCACCTTGGCCACGGCGTCGCGCTTGAGCACGATCACCAGCCGCTGCCCGGTGCGCCCCGAGGTCTCGTCCCGGATGTCGGCGATGCCGGTGATGCGGCCGTCCTTGACGAGGTCCGCGATCTTCATCGCGAGGTTGTCCGGGTTCGCCTGGTAGGGCAGCTCGGTGACCACCAGGCAGGTGCGGTTGTGGATCTCCTCGACGCTGACCACGGCGCGCATGGCGATCGAGCCGCGACCGGTGCGGTAGGCGTCCTCGATGCCCTTGTGCCCGAGGATCTGCGCGCCGGTCGGGAAGTCCGGGCCCTTGATCCGCTGCAGGAGCTCCTCGAGCAGCGTCTCGTTCGGGACGTCCGGGTGCTGGAGGTACCACTGCACGCCGTCCGCGACCTCGCGCAGGTTGTGCGGCGGGATGTTGGTGGCCATGCCCACGGCGATGCCGGAGGAGCCGTTGACGAGCAGGTTGGGGAACCGGGACGGCAGCACCGACGGCTCCTGGTTCTTGCCGTCGTAGTTGTCCTGGAAGTCGACGGTCTCCTCGTGGATGTCCCGAACCATCTCCATCGCGATGGGCGCCATCTTGGTCTCGGTGTACCGGGGGGCCGCCGCGCCGTCGTTGCCCGGGGAGCCGAAGTTGCCCTGGCCCAGGGCCAGCGGATAGCGCATCACCCAGCCCTGGATCAGGCGCACGAGGGCGTCGTAGATCGCGGAGTCGCCGTGCGGGTGGTACTGGCCCATGACCTCGCCGACCACGCGGGCGCACTTGTTGAAGGAGCGGTCCGGGCGGTAGCCGCCGTCGTACATCGCGTAGAGAACGCGCCGGTGCACCGGCTTGAGCCCGTCCCGGACGTCCGGCAGGGCGCGGCCCACGATGACGGCCATCGCGTAGTCGAGGTAGGACCGCTGCATCTCGGTCTGCAGGTCCACCTGCTCCACGCGGTCGGTCAGCACGGGGGTGTGCTCGAGGTCGCCGGCGAGGACGGCGTCCTCCGGGGTCTGTCCGTCCTGGGTCTCGTCACTCATGCGGTCTTTCCGTTCTGTCTGCTGGTCCTCGGTGTCCTGCGCAGGTCCCACCCTCGGCCATTGCATGCCGGGGAGGACATATGTCGCGGATCAGATGTCGAGGAACCGGATGTCCTTGGCGTTCTGCTGGATGAACTCGCGGCGGGACTCGACGTCCTCGCCCATGAGCACGGAGAAGATCTGGTCGGCGGCGGCCGCGTCCTCCATGGTCACCTGCAGCAGGGTGCGGTGGTCGGGATCCATCGTGGTGTCCCAGAGCTCGGTGTAGTCCATCTCGCCGAGGCCCTTGTAGCGCTGGATGCCGTTGTCCTTGGGGATGCGCTGGTTGTTCGCGAGCCCGCGCGCCAGCGCCTCGTCCCGCTCGGCGTCCGTGTAGACGTAGTCGTGCGGGGCGTTGGACCACTTGATCCGGTACAGCGGCGGCTGGGCCAGGTAGACGAAGCCGTGCTCGATGAGCGGGCGCATGAACCGGAACAGCAGCGTCAGCAGCAGCGTGGTGATGTGCTGGCCGTCCACGTCTGCGTCAGCCATCAGCACGATCTTGTGGTACCGGGCCTTCTCGATGTCGAAGTCGTCGCCGATGCCCGCGCCGAACGCGGTGATCATCGACTGGACCTCGGTGTTGGACAGCGCCCGGTCCAGCCGCGCGCGCTCCACGTTGAGGATCTTCCCGCGCAGCGGCAGGATCGCCTGGTGCGCGGGGTCGCGGCCCTGCACCGCCGAGCCGCCCGCGGAGTCGCCCTCCACGATGTAGATCTCGGACAGGGACGGGTCCTTGGACGAGCAGTCCTTGAGCTTGCCCGGCATCCCGCCCGACTCGAGCAGGCCCTTGCGCCGGGTGGTCTCGCGCGCCTTGCGGGCCGCGAGCCGGGCCTGCGAGGCGTTGATGGCCTTGCGGATGATCTCCCGCGCGGCGGCCGGGTTGCGCTCGAGCCAGTCGCCGAACCGGTTGTTCACCTCGCGCTGGACGAAGGTCTTCGCCTCGGAGTTGCCGAGCTTGGTCTTCGTCTGGCCCTCGAACTGGGGCTCGGCGAGCTTGATCGAGATGACGGCCGTGAGGCCCTCCCGGACGTCGTCGCCGGTGAGGTTCTCGTCCTTGTCCCGGAGCAGCTTGTTCTCCCGGGCGTAGCGGTTCACGAGGGAGGTCATCGCCGAGCGGAAGCCCTCCTCGTGGGTGCCGCCCTCGTGGGTGTTGATCGTGTTCGCGTACGTGTGCACCGACTCGGTGTAGGCCGTGGTCCACTGCATGGCGAGCTCGAGGGACATCTTCCGCTCCGTGTCCTCGGACTCGAGCGCGATGACGTCGTCGTGGACGAGGTCGGCCTTCTTGGACGTGTTCAGGAACGTCACGTAGTCCAGCAGGCCGTGGTCGTACTTGTAGACGACCCGGCGGTGGCCGGCGCCGTCCTCGTCCTCGTGGTTGAGCCGGGCGACGTCGGTGCCGCCGTCGCGGCCCTCGACCGGCTCGGCGGCCGCGTGGACGGCGGTGCGGTCCGAGGCGGAGCCGGCGATCTCCTCCCCGGACTCCTCCGGGGCCCGCTCGTCCGTCAGGGTGATCCGCAGGCCCTTGTTGAGGAAGGCCATCTGCTGGAAGCGGGCCCGCAGCGTCTCGAAGTCGAAGTCGACGGTCTCGAAGATCCCGGGGTCCGGGTAGAAGACCTGGGTAGTGCCGGTCTCCGAGGTCTCCTCGCCCCGGACCAGCTCGCCCTGCGGCATGCCGCCGTCGGCGAAGACCATCCGCCAGACGTGGCCCTGGCGCCGCACCTCGGTCTCGACGCGCCGGGACAGCGCGTTGACCACGGAGATGCCCACGCCGTGCAGCCCGCCGGAGACGGCGTAGCCGCCGCCGCCGAACTTGCCGCCCGCGTGCAGGATCGTCATGACGACCTCGACGGTGGGCCGGCCCTCGGTCGGGTGGATGTCCACGGGGATCCCGCGGCCGTTGTCCACGACCTTGACGCCGCCGTCGGCCTGGAGGGTGATCTCGATGTGGTCGCAGTAGCCCGCCAGGGCCTCGTCGACCGAGTTGTCGACCACCTCGTACACGAGGTGGTGCAGCCCCCGCGGGCCGGTCGAGCCGATGTACATGCCGGGTCGCTTCCGGACGGCCTCGAGACCTTCCAGGACGGTGATGTCACCGGCACCGTACTCGCGCTTCTGCGGATCCTCTGTTGCCACGGGTTCCTGGCTCCTCCTGTTGGGCACACCGGTCCCGCTCCGGACGGCACAAGAGAACGCCGATGAGACGTTCGGCGGCTCATCGGCTCGTGCAGGGTCGGAACGGGTCGACGTCTCCGGGTGCCCGCGCCGCGGGCGGGGTTCCGCGATCGGCCGTAGGGGCCCGGTCCGTCGATTGCTGTCTGGAACCGATTCTATCGGAAAACCGAGGCCCCGGGGTGCCCCCAGGCCCCTCTGAGCGGCCTGGAAAGGGCCTCAGGACCACTTTTCCTCCGCTCCGCCACCCCCGGGACGCCCCCGGGGGGCCGCAGCGCGCCACGAGGCCGCTCAGCGGTCGGGGCCGCCGGCCTCACCCGTACGTGTCGCGGGGCCCGCGGCCCTGCACGGAGCGGCGGCCGCGCTTCCAGCTCGGGGCCGTGGGACCGAGGATCTCGATCCGGGTGACGATGCCCTCCCCCAGGTGCTCGTCGAACATGCGCAGCAGCTGCGGGACCATGAGCCGCAGGTTGGCGGCGTAGGCGGTCGAGTCGCACCGGACCCGCACCACGGTCTCGTCGAAGCTCTCCGGCCGGCAGTGCCCGGCGATGCCCGGCCCCACGAGGTCGTCCCAGCGGGCGAGCACCGAGCCCACGGCGACCGGCGCCTTCCAGCCGCGCCCGGACACGAGCCCGTCCAGCACCGAGCCGACGCCCCGGGGGTCGCGGGCGGAGCGCCCGGCCCCGGAGTACCCGCCGAGCGCCCGCGGGTCCACGTCGTTGCCCCGACGGCCGAGGCGCTCGGCCGCCGACGCGGTGGCCGACTCCATCGCGGCGCCGAAGCCCTTGAGGTTGCGCCGCGCGGCCGCGCCGTAGAGCCGCCCGTCCCCGCGCGCCTCCGCCGCGTGGCGCATCCGGGTGAGCAGCGCGGCCGGCGCGTCGATCTCGTCCTCGATCCGCACGACGTTCGTCTCGGGGACAGGAGGTGCCGGGGGCTCCCCGGCGGGGGGAGTGTCGTCCTCGTGCTGCGGCCCGGTCACGACGACGCCTCCTCCGGCCCGGTGCCGGTGGGCACGGGCTCGTCGTCCCGGACGGCCGTGCCGGGACCCACCCGCACCACGTCGTGCGGACCGGCGACGAGCTCGGCCGGCAGGTCCTCCTCGACGGCGGCGGTCACGAGCACCTGCTCCGCGGAGGCCACGATCGCGGCGAGCCGGCTGCGGCGGCGGGCGTCGAGCTCCGCGAACACGTCGTCCAGGACGAGGATCGGCGCCGCGCCCTCCGTGGGGTCGTCCGCGAGGTGCACGTACCAGGAGCCGAGCCGGAGCGCGAGGGCGTAGGACCAGGTCTCCCCGTGCGAGGCGTAGCCCCGCGCCGGAGCCGCACCGAGCAGCAGCTCGAGCTCGTCGCGGTGCGGGCCCACGAGGGTCAGCCCCCGCTCGAGCTCCCGCTGCTCAGAGGCCTCGCACGCGTCGAGGATCAGCTGGTGCAGGTCCGTGCGCGTGAACCCGCGCAGCCGTTCGGCGTCCCCGGCCGCGCTCTCGGGCAGCACCGAGGACACGTAGCGCAGGGTCGTCTCCTTGCTCCCGTCCGTGAGCTGGCCGTAGGCGGTCGCGACCTGGGGCGCCAGGGCGTCGATGAGCTGCAGCCGCGCGTGCAGGATGCCGGCCCCGGCGCGGGCGAACTGGTCGTTCCACGCCGCCAGCGTCGACCGGTGGGTGTCCGAGAACCGGCCGCTCCGGCGGGCCGACTTCAGCAGCGCGTTGCGCTGCCTGAGCACCTTCTCGTAGTCGGCCAGGGTGCCCGCGAGGACCGGGCGCATCGACTTCGCGAGGTCGTCGAGGAAGCGCCGGCGGTGGGAGGGGTCACCCTTCACCAGGGCCAGGTCCTCCGGCGAGAACAGGACGGTCCGCACGATGCCGAGCGCGTCCCGGGCCCGCACCGGGAAGGCCCGGTTGATGCGCACCCGGTTGGCGCGACCGTCGTTGAGCTCGAGCTCCAGGACCGTCTGCTGCCCGCCCCGCCGCACGCGGACGCGGACGATCGCGCGCTCGGCACCGAAGCGGATCAGCGGACCGTCCGAGGACACCCGGTGCGAGGAGAGGCCCGCCGTGTAGTCCAGGGCCTCGACGATGTTCGTCTTGCCCACGCCGTTCGGTCCCAGGAACACGGTGATCCCGGGAGCGAGACGTATGTCCAGATGGGCATACGTCCGGTAGTCGAGCAGGGAGAGGTGGTCGACGAACACGCGGGGATCAGCAGCTTCCGGTTCCGGGCCGGCCGGTCACTGGCTGGGGAGCCGCACCGGCATCAGCAGGTACTTGTAGTCGTCCTTGTCCTCGCCCTCGGGCTCGGCCTGGGCGGAGAGCACGGCCGGCTTGGGCGGGGCGGTGAAGGAGAACCGGACGTAGTCGGAGGCGAAGGCGTGCAGGCCCTCGGACAGGTACGTCGGGTTGAAGGCGACGGTGATGTCGTCGCCCGTGAGGTGCGCGTCGAGGACCTCCGAGGCCTGGGCGTCCTCGCCGGTCCCGGCGTCCAGGGCCACCTGCCCCTGGGTGAAGGCCAGGCGCACGGGGGTGTTGCGCTCGGCCACGAGCGAGACGCGCCGGACGGCCTCGACGAGGTCGGTGGTCCGCACCGCCGCGGTGATCGGGGTGTGCTCGGGGAACAGCGACCGGATCTTGGGGTACTCGCCGTCGATGAGCAGGCTCGTGGTGCGCCGACCGCCGGACTCGAAGCCCACGAGCTCCGCGGAGTCGGAGAGCGCGATGTTGATGTCCCCGGCCGGGCCGAGGGTCTTGGCGATGTCGTTGAGGGTGCGGGCCTTGATGAGCGCGGCCGTGGAGATGTCCTGGGTGCTGGGCCGCCAGGTGAGCTCGCGCATCGCGAGCCGGTAGCGGTCGGTGGCGAGCAGCGTCATCTTCTCGCCCTCGATCTCCACGCGGACGCCGGTGAGAATCGGCAGCGTGTCGTCCTTGCTCGCGGCGATGTTGACCTGCGCCACGGCGTGGGCGAACTCGTCGCCGGCCACCACGCCGGAGACGTCCGGCAGCGCTGGCAGCTCGGGGTAGTCGGCGACCGGCATGGCCGCGAGGTTGAACCGGGAGGACCGGCAGGTCAGGGTCACCTTGCCCTCGTCGGCGTGCACCTCGACCGGGGCGGACGGCAGGGACCGGCAGATGTCCGCGAGCAGACGGCCCGAGACGAGGGTGGTGCCCTCCTCCTGGACGTCGGCGCTGATCGACAGCCGCGCCGAGATCTCGTAGTCGAAGCTCGCGATGGACAGCTGACCGCCCTCCGCACGGATGAGCAGACCGGACAGCACGGGGACCGGGGGCCGAGGAGAGAGGGACCGAGCGGTCCAGGTGACGGCCTCGGCGAGAACATCGCGTTCGACGGAGAACTTCACGAGAGGTTGCTGCCTTTCAGTCTGAGCAAGGAGGGCGGAGCCACGGTCCTGACAGGTTCCGGTGCCCGCTGCTCCGCGAGGTGCAGCGGTGCGGACGTGGTCTTCGCCCTCTGCATCGTATCGGTCCGTTTCACGGGACGGCCATTCGGCCGCCCCGTGGCGGCGTTCTTGTGGTTCGGGTGCCCGAACGGCGTCGGGGCACCAGGAATCTTGTTGTTTGGCCAGATGTCTCTTTAAGGATGGGAGTGTTAATAACCCTTGTGGAATCTGTGGATAACTGCCTCTCGGCCAGCTCCTGGGCGGCCCGGGCCTGTTGAGTTCCTGTGGTTCGGGCTCCACCGAAACGGCTGCTGCCGGTGGACGAGATCCGCGTGGTTCCGCGGGTTCCACAGCCCTCCCCCGGGTTGTACCGAGGTTCTCCACCGATCGGGCGGGGAATTCCACAATCTTATCCACAGGTGTGGGTTCTGGCCTGTGCACAGGCGCTCCACAAGGGCGGGAAGTCTGTGCAGGAAGGTACCGGCGGGCCCGGGATCCCGCGGGTGGAGCCTGTGGACGAACTGCACGAAAAAGGGCCCGGCGGTGATCCGCCGAGCCCTTCGAGGAGGGGATGGGTCGGGCTCAGCCCTCGCGCTGCTGCTGCTTGATCCGGTTGGTGAGCTCCGTGACCTGGTTGAAGATCTGCCGGCGCTCGGCCATCAGCGTCCGGATCTTGCGGTCGGCGTGCATCACCGTGGTGTGGTCGCGGCCGCCCAGCTCCTGGCCGATCTTGGGCAGGGACATGTCGGTGAGCTCGCGCAGCAGGTACATCGCGATCTGCCGGGCGGTGACCAGGGTGCGCGTGCGGGACTTGCTCTTCAGCTCCTCCAGGCTGATGTCGAAGTAGACCGCGGTCTGGGCGAGGATCGAGGCCGCGGTGATCTCCTGCGCGCCGTCGTCGGTGATGAGGTCCTTGAGCACCAGCTCGGCCAGGGGCAGGTCCACCGACTGCTTGTTCAGCGAGGCGAACGCGGTGACCCGGATCAGGGCGCCCTCGAGCTCGCGGATGTTGGTTGAGATGTGGGAGGCGATGTACTCGAGCACGTCGTCGGGGGCGTCCATGCCCTCGCTCGTGGCCTTCTTGCGCAGGATCGCGATGCGCGTCTCCAGCTCCGGGGGCTGCACGTCGGTGATCAGGCCCCACTCGAAGCGGGAGCGCATGCGCTCGGCGAAGCCGGTGAGCTGCTTGGGCGGCATGTCGGAGGTGATCACGATCTGCTTCTCGTGGTTGTGCAGCGCGTTGAAGGTGTGGAAGAACTCCTCCTGCGTGTGCTCCTTGCCCGCGAGGAACTGGATGTCGTCGATCAGCAGCATGTCCACGTTGCGGTAGATCTCCTTGAAGGAGGAGCCCTCGTCGTCGCGGATCGAGTTGATGAAGTCGTTGGTGAACTCCTCCGAGTTCACGTAGCGCACCCGCACCTGGGGGTAGAGACGCTTGGCGTAGTGGCCGATCGCGTGCAGCAGGTGCGTCTTGCCCAGCCCCGACTCCCCGTAGATGAACAGGGGGTTGTAGGCCTTGGCCGGGGTCTCGGCCACCGCGAACGCCGCGGCGTGGGCGAACCGGTTGGACTGGCCGATCACGAAGGAGTCGAAGACGTACTTGGGGTTCAGCCGCGCGGAGCTGTCCCACTCCCCCACCACGGCAGGAGCGGTGCCGGTGTCCTGGACGGCACGGCGGGGCGGCGCGGCCTGCGGGTCCCGGGGCGGCGGCAGGGTCCGGTCGGCGGGGCCGGGTCCGGAGCGGGGTGCCGGCTCCGGGGGCGGAGCCATGAGACCCACGGGCTGCCGGTCGAGACCGGTCGTCCACTGGTCGACCTCCACCGCGTCGGCGGTGTCCGCGTGGTCGACCCGCGCGGGCAGGTCGGTGCGGTTGCGCTCCGCCTCGAGCTCGCTGATCGGGGGCAGGGCCGCGGTGGGCGCCGAGGCCCCGGCCTCCGGCGCGGGGGCGGTCTCGAGGTCGGCGTCCACCACGAACGCCACGAGCGTCTCGGGACTGAAGGCACGGCCCACGGAGGACCGGAGCACGGAGGCCATCTGGTTCTGGAAGAACTCGCGGGTGAGCTCGTTCGGGACCGCGACGAGCAGCGTGGTGCCGATGAGGCCCTGGGGCTGGGCCAGGGAGATGAACCCCCGGTAGCGCCCCGTGGTCATCGGGTCCTCGTACATGTACTGCACGCATTCGGCCCACTGCGCACTGAGCGCCTGATTGTCCTGCGTGCCCACGCGTACTCCTGCTGTCGTCGAGATGTCGTCGGGATGACGAGGCGGTGGACAGGTCGTCCCGGCCCCTCGGCGGGGATCTTGTCCACAGCGTTGTTCACAACGGTGGAAAAGCTGTCGGGGGCCAGCCGCGAGTGCCAGCCTAGAACATGCGTCAGAGCAGTTCATAGCCGTTTTCCGGGCGCTCCGGGAACTACAGACGTGTAGTTCGGGGCCTGATCCGCG
The DNA here is from genome assembly GCF_042879215.1 of Kocuria arenosa. Classification (NCBI taxonomy): domain Bacteria; kingdom Bacillati; phylum Actinomycetota; class Actinomycetes; order Micrococcales; family Micrococcaceae; genus Kocuria; species Kocuria arenosa. Next base: position 471,018 of record NZ_JBHZTA010000003.1, read on the forward strand.
TGGTTCCGCGGCTCCGGCCGGACCGGTTTTCCACAGGATGTGATGAAGATCGGTGCACAGCTGTGGGTAGGATGTGGACTGCACAGCGGCACCGGGCCTCCCCGTGCCCGGTCCAGCACTCCACCCCCGCCCGATCCGGCTCCTCCCCCGCCGCCCCGCACTCCTGCCGGCAGCGCCGGGGCCTGCGGCCACCCCACGCTGATTTGACCCTCCCCTGCCCGTTGTCTAGGGTGAAGTAGTCTTTTGTGTCCACTGTCATGCCCATCCGCATGCTCGGACGCATCCACCAGCACCGCTGTGACCGTCCCTTTCCTCCGCGCCGAACCGGTGCGGACGAGCACGAGGACGGGCGCACACCCTGACGCCTTTGGAGTAACCAGTGAGCAAGCGGACTTTTCAGCCGAATAACCGCCGTCGCGCCAAGAAGCACGGCTTCCGTGCCCGGATGCGCACCCGCGCCGGTCGCGCCATCCTCGCCGCCCGCCGCAGCAAGGGCCGCACCGAGCTCTCCGCCTGAGCCGGTCCGTGTCGGCGCCGGCGCTTCCGACGACCGCCCCGCGACGGGCGGTCGTCGCCGTGCCGGAGTCGCCTGAGCTGTCGGCTGCGCAGGAGCGGGACCGTGCTGCCTGACCAGCACCGGATCCGGACCTCGGTCCAGTTCTCGGCCACCACGCGTTCCGGCGCCCGCAACGGGCGCCGGAACGTCGTCGTCTATGTGCGTCCCACCGGCGAGGAGCGACCGGCCCGGTTCGGCTTCGTCGTCTCGAAGGCCGTGGGCAACGCCGTGCGCCGCAACAAGGTGAAACGACGCCTCCGGGAGCTCGCCCAGACCACGGTCAGGCAGGCCCCGTACGGTTACGACGTCGTGGTGCGCGCACTGCCGCCCGCCGCCCGCGCGGACTGGGCGGAGCTCGCCGCCGACTACGCGAAGGCGTGGCGGACGGCGTCCGCGCGGGCGGGGTTCTCCGGGACCGCCGGGACCGCCGGGACGACGACCACCGCACCAGACCGACGACCCGCACGGGAGGAGCCGGAGTCATGAGCGAGCACGCTCACGCGCCCGAGGACCTCCTCGCGGCGGCTCCTCCTGAGTTCGTCCGCCCCGCGTCGGCGTGGCAGGTCCTGTGGTTCCTGCCGCAGAACGCGCTCATCGCGGGTCTCAAGCTCTACCGGACCATCGTCTCCCCCCTGTACGGGGACGTCTGCCGGTACTTCCCCTCCTGCTCGGCCTACGCCCTCGAGTCCGTCACGGTGCACGGCGCCGTGCGCGGCCTGGGCCTCAGCGTCCGCAGGCTCCTCCGCTGCCACCCCTGGGCGGCGGGTGGGATCGACAGGGTCCCGGACGGAGGTCGGGTCTTCCCCGACTTCGCGTCCCTTCCCCGGATCGTCCTGCTGAACCATCCCACCCTTGCCGAGCGCCACCAGCACCACCCCGCCGGAGGCACCGGCCCCGCGGCCCAAGGAGAGCCTTCCCCATGAACCTGTTCGAAATGATCCTCTTCCCCTTCAGGTGGGTCGTCTCCGCCGTGCTGTGGGTGTTCCACGAGATGCTCACGGCCATCGGGATGGACCCCGCCGCGGGCATCACCTGGGTGCTGTGCATCGTGGGCCTGACCCTGGTCATGCGCACGCTGACCATCCCGCTGTTCCTCAAGCAGATCAAGTCCATGCGCGGCATGCAGGAGCTGCAGCCCGAGATGGCGAAGCTCCAGGCCAAGTACAAGGGCAAGAAGGACCAGCTGTCCCGGCAGGCCATGGCCCAGGAGCAGATGGAGCTCTACAAGAGCCACGGCTCCAACCCGTTCTCCGCCTGCCTGCCCATCCTGGTGCAGATGCCGATCTTCTTCGGGCTGTTCCAGGTCCTCAACGGAGTGCCCAAGTCGGCGGCCGCCGGCGAGGGCGTGCACGTCCTGAACGCGGCCACCGTGCAGTCCTTCAACGAGGCCACCTTCTTCGGGGCCCCGCTGTTCTCGACGCTGCTCAACCCGGGCGACGGCAACCACGTGGCCACGATCCTCCTGGCGATCGTGATGATCATCGCGATGTCCGCCTCGCAGTTCTTCACCCAGAAGCAGCTGACGGCCAAGAACATGAGCGAGGCCGCCAAGGCCTCCCCCATGTACCGCCAGCAGCAGATGATGCTGTACCTGTTCCCGCTGGTCTTCGCGATCGGCGGCATCAACTTCCCCATCGGTGTCCTCATCTACTGGACCGTCTCCAACGTCTGGTCCATGGGCCAGCAGTGGTGGGTCATCCGCAACAACCCGACCCCCGGTTCGCAGGCCGAGCAGGAGCTCAACGAGCGCCGGGCCGCCAAGGGTCTCCCCCCGGTCGGCAAGACCGTGGAGGAGCACGAGGCCGACATCGAGGAGCAGCGTGCCCGCGCCGCCGCCGGGCAGCGTCAGCAGCCGGTCGGCAAGAAGCGCCAGAGGCAGCAGGCGAAGCGGAAACAGGCGCGATGACCGCGGCCGGTCGAACCGGCCCGACCCCCTCCCCGCACGGGGCCGGCGAACCCGGCCCCGTGCCTCCACGGCCTCAGGAGACGACATGACCGACATCCGGCAGACCACCCAGGACGCCGACGACGGGCAGCACGCCGCGCCGCGCGACGACGCCGCACAGGCCGCCCGGACGGAGACTCCCGCCTCGGAGCTCCCTGCCTCGAACGCCCCCGTCCCGGAGACCTCCGTCCCGGAGACGCCCGCCCCGGAGACCCCGGGCACCGACCGACCGGCCTCCGAGCCGGGATCCGCCGGGAACCGCGACGACGAGGACGGCGCGGCGACCGACCCGCTCGAGGAGGAGGGCGAGATCGCGGCCGACTACCTCGAGGAGCTGCTGGACACGGCGGACCTCGACGGCGACATCGACATCGAGGTCCGCGACGGTCGCACCTACCTGTCGGTCGTGGCCGACGGGGACGACGTCGAGGGTCTCGCGGTGCTGGTCGGCGAGGACGGGGAGGTCCTGGAGGCCCTCCAGGAGCTCCTGCGGCTCTCGGTCCTCGCGGCCACCGACCGCCGATCCCGCCTGGTGCTCGACATCGGCGGCTACCGCCTCCGCCGGGCCGGTGAGCTCCAGGACCTGGCGCGCGCAGCCGTGCGCGAGGCGCAGGAGAGCGGGCAGCGCGTGCACCTCGACCCTCTGTCCGCCTACGAGCGCAAGATCGTGCACGACGTGGTCGCCGAGCAGGGTCTCGTCAGCGAGTCCGAGGGCGAGGGGACGGCCCGGCACATCGTCGTGTCCGTCGCCCGGGGCTGATGTCCGAGGAGCAGCGACCCTCCCCCGCCCCGCAGGCGCCGCCGGTCCCGGACGACCGGGAACGGCACGCCGCCGAGCGGCTGTTCGGCGAGCGGCTGCCCCTGGCGGAGCGCTACGTGGCGCACCTGGCGTCCTCGGGCATCGTCCGGGGGCTCATCGGTCCCCGAGAGGTGCCCCGGCTCTGGAGCCGCCACGTGCTCAACTGCGCCGTGGTGGAGGAGCTCATCCCGAGCGGCGCCCGCGTGGCCGACGTCGGCTCCGGCGCCGGCCTGCCCGGGCTCTGCCTCGCCCTGGCCCGCCCCGACCTGCGGATCACGCTCATCGAGCCTCTGGAGCGGCGGGTGCAGTGGCTGGACGAGGTCGTGGCCGACCTCGGACTCACGAACGTGCACGTGCTGCGGGCCCGTGCCGAGCAGGCCAAGGACGACGTCGGCGAGATCGACGTGGTCACCGCCCGGGCGGTCTCGGCCCTGGTGGGCCTCGTGGACATCACCCTGCCCCTGCTGCGGGGCACCGGCGAGCTCCTCGCCCTCAAGGGGCGGTCCGCGGCGGACGAGGTGCGCAAGGCGCAGAAGAAGCTGGACCGCCTGGGCGTCCGGTCCACCGAGATCGTCCCGGCCGGCGAGGGGCTGCTCGAGGAGCCCACCACGGTGGTCCGGGTCCGTCTCTGAGCACCGCCGACTGCTGCCCGGCGTCGACGGTAGGCTGGGAGGAGTGTGCCACGGGCGGTGCGCCGAGCTCGGCCCCGGGCCGACGGCGATCTGACCTGCGGCGCGGCCCCAGGCGCCCCTCCCCTCCGGGAGGCGTGCTCCGACGGAACGAGTTCAAGACGAACCGGGAAGGTGCGCAGTCAGATGCCGATCGACGACGGCGCGGGAAGCCCGCAGGGCTTCGACGCTGAGTTTCCCCCCGATCCGCTTGATCAATCGATCAGGGTTGTTCCCGACCGGGGCACTCGTGTTTCACGTGAAACGGACGGACAGCTGCCGAAGATGACCACAACGATGGCGGAGGACACGCCGCTGGGGAGGAAGCTCGTGGAGGAGACCAGGCGACGCGCCAGGCTGAAAAAGATCCAGCTGGAGAAGCCCGCCGCAACGCGGATCTTCACGATCAGCAATCAGAAGGGCGGCGTGGGCAAGACCAGCACATCGGTGAACATCGCTGTCGCCCTCGCCCGCCAGGGACAGAACGTGCTCGTCATCGACAACGATCCCCAGGGCAACGCTTCGACGGCTCTCGGGGTGGAGCACCACTCCGAGGTGGACAGCACCTACGACGTGCTCATCGACGAGATGCCCATCGCCGAGGCGGTGAAGCCGTCCGGCGAGGCCGACAACCTGTGGGTCGTCCCGGCCACCATCGACCTGGCCGGCGCGGAGATCGAGCTCGTCTCCATGGTCGCGCGGGAGCACCGGCTGCGCCGGGCGCTCGAGGCCTACGCGAAGCAGCGCGAGGCCGACGGACTGGAGCGGCTCGACTACGTCTTCATCGACTGCCCGCCGAGCCTCGGCCTGCTGACCCTCAACGCGTTCGTGGCGGCCACCGAGGTGCTGATCCCCATCCAGTGCGAGTACTACGCGCTCGAAGGTCTCAGCCAGCTGCTCAAGAACATCGAGATGATCCAGAAGCATCTCAATCCGGAGCTGTCGGTGTCGACGATCCTGCTGACCATGTACGACGGTCGCACCAATCTCGCCTCGCAGGTGGCCGAAGAGGTGCGAAACCACTTCCCCGCCGAGGTCCTGGAGACCATGATCCCCCGCTCGGTGCGCATCTCCGAGGCGCCGAGCTATCAGCAGAGCGTCATCAGCTACGACCCCAGCTCCACGGGAGCGCTCTCCTACCTGGAGGCTGCGGCCGAGATCGCCCAGCGCTCCCAGCGCTGACGCATTCGTTCTGCCCTCTCCCCCGTACGACGCCCGCCTCCTTCCGGAGGCGGGCGTCGTGCTGTGCCCGGCTCCGGGGAACGTGACGGGCTCGTCGCGTTCCACGTGAAACGGCACGTCGGAATGGTCGGTTCGGCTAGAATTGTCCGGATTGCCGGGCGAGGGAGAGGAACACCGTGAGCGAACGACGACGTGGTCTGGGCCGAGGACTGGGAGCACTCATTCCGAGTGCGCCCGCCACCGAAACCCCGGCAAGGCACGAGCCGGGGCCCGGCACGGCGACGACACCGTCGAAGAATGTGGGCGAGGCCAATGGCACCGCTTCCGCGACGTCTGATGTTTCACGTGAAACGCCCCGCTCCGGCGGGGGCCCTTCGGCGCGCCCCACCTCCGCAACGGAGCGCGAGGTGGCGTCTGCCGGGTCGGGTGATCCCGACCCGGCCAGTACGAAGCGCGGTGACGGGTCACGCGCCACGACCGAGAAGGCCTCGCAGTCGCCGGACTCGGCCGCCCGAACACCCGAGATTCCTGAGCTCTCCGAAGACACCGGGTCCCCCGAAGACACCGGGTCCCCCGAAGCCGACCGGTCCGAGGTGGGTTTGGACGCCGGCGATGTCGACGACGCCCCGGACCGGACGGCGACAGCAGAGTCCAAGAAGCGACTTGCAGGGGGAACTCGCGGCAGGTCTGTCAGCCCTGCGGCGCGGCAGAAGGCCATGAAGGCGCGCATGGACATGGGCGAGGCGCTGCGCAACACGACCCTGGTCAGCCGTCCGTCCGACATGTTCTTCCTGCCCTCGACGAGCACGTCGGAGGACGGGGAGTCGCCCTTCCTCGCCGACGCCCCGTCAGCACCCCTGGGGACGACCTCGGACGGCGCCGTAGGTGTTTCGCGTGAAACATCATCCGCCCCGGACGACACATCGAGCACGGAGGGCACCGCGGCGCCGGCACGGGCGCGTCGGAAGACGGTCGGTCCGGAGCCGACGCTGAACATCCCTGCACCCCGCGCGGCCGACAGCGCTGAGGCCGACGTTTCACGTGAAACAGACACCGATCGGGAGGCGCTGGCGGCAGTGCCGGGCGCCACCTTCGCCGAGATCCCTGTGACGTCCATCCATCCCAATCGCAAGCAACCGCGCCAGATCTTCGACGACGAGGAACTGGCGGAACTGGCGTACTCCATCGGCGAGCTCGGGGTGCTGCAGCCCATCGTGGTGCGTCCCACCAGGGAGGACGGTGAGCAGTCGTACGAGCTGGTCATGGGAGAGCGCCGGTGGCGTGCCACCCAGCGCGCCGGGCTTCCCACCATCCCGGCGATCGTCCGGGAGACCGCTGACGACGACCTCCTCCGGGACGCCCTGCTCGAGAACCTGCACCGCAGCCAGCTGAACCCGTTGGAGGAGGCCGCCGCCTATCAGCAGCTGCTGGAGGAGTTCGGCACCACGCAGGAGGAGCTCTCCCGGCGCATCGGCCGCTCGCGGCCACAGATCAGCAACACGATCCGCCTGCTCCGGCTGCCGCCGCTCGTCCAGCGCCGGGTGGCGGCCGGTGTGCTCTCCTCGGGACACGCACGCGCTCTGCTGTCCCTCGCCGATCCGGCGGAGATGGAGCGGCTTGCGCAGCGCATCGTGGCGGAGGGCCTCTCCGTCCGTGTCACGGAAGAGGCCGTCCAGCTCACGGAGGCGGGGGAGCGCAAACCGCAGCGGAAGACTGCTCCGGTCGGTCGGAACAAGGAGCGGCTGGACTACATCGCGGAGGCGTTCTCCGACCGTCTGGACACCAGCGTCCGGATCGCCCTGGGCGCCCGCAAGGGCAGGATGACCATCGAGTTCGCCTCCGTGGAGGACCTGAACCGGATCATCGAGGTGCTCGACCCGGGGATGGACCGCTCCTAGTTCCCTCGCCATGGAGGAAGCCCCGGTGTTCCACGTGGAACACCGGGGCTTCCTCATGGGCGAGGGGGTCGCCAGCGGGTTCAGCGTCCGTTGTACTCGGCGACGTCGTCGACGCTCATGGTGCCCGTGGGGACGTCGTCCTCGGCGAGCAGGAACATGCGCTGCAGCCCGAAGACGACGGCCTCCGCGAGATGGTTCCGGTGCTCGGGGTCCGCGAGGGCGGCGCGGTCTGCCGGGCTGGAGAGATAGCCGAGGTCGAGCCAGATGGTCGGCGCGTCGTGGGACCGCAGGAGGTCCCACTGCCGGGCGTGGGTGCCGAGGTCGAGGGCGCCCGTCCGGGCGACCATCTCCTTAAGCACGACCACGGCGGCCCGTTCGCCGATGGGGGAGTAGATCTCCGATCGGTCCTGCTCGCCCCAGTAGTAGGAGGCCACGCCGCCGGCGGCGGGGGCAGCGTTCCAGTCGCAGTGCAGGGTGACCACCACAGCGTCCGTGCGGCCCCCGGTGACGACCTCCTGGACGGAGTCGACGGTCGGCACGGGCCCGCCGAGGCGGTCACGGAGCGCCCCACCCGGAGAGACCACCGCGGGTTCCGCCCCGATCTCGCGCAGCAGCTCGAAGGCCCGGAGGGCGACGTCGCAGGTTACCTCGTCGGCGCGGTCCCGGAAGTCCGGCGCCGCCGCCGCGGGCGGCTGCTGACCGGCGGCCCCGGAGGGAACGAGCACCACGGAGCGGCCGCGCAGGGCGGACGTGGCGCGCTCCAGGCGGTGGTACTCGCGCAGGGAGAATGCCTTGGAGGAAGTGATGTTCTTGTTGATCCGGGCGAGGGCGGCGATGGTCTCGCGGTCCACCACGCCGGTGGTCCCGAGTCCGAGGCTCTGCTGGAGCTCCATGACCGCGTGGTGCGTGCTGGTGCCGAACACCCCGTTGAGGGGACCGTAGTAAAAACCCAACCGTGAAAGGTTGTGCTGAAGCATGTTGACGTCGTCGCCCCGGAGGGGGTGGTCCTCGTCGGCGTAGAGCGGGCGGTCGCCCAGGGCGTACTGCGCCTCGTTGAGGCACCGGTCGGTCTCCGGGCCCACCAGGCCGTCGACGATCAGCCCGCGCTCCTGCTGGAAGGCCCGCACGGCGGCGTCGACGTGGTCGTCGAAGTAGGAGGGGTTGTTGACGTCCTGCGGCGCGAGGTAGGCGACGGTGACGCCGGCCCGGAGGAGCCGCTCGCGCAGGCTCACCACCCGCCGGCTCGTCATGGTCCGGCGAAGCATCGGTTCGGTGTCGTCGTTGTTCACGGAAGTCCCACGGGTCGGAGGGGTCGGCGGGGTGCCAGGACAGCGGCTCGTCCGCCCCTCCCCGGACGGGGGAGGGGCGGACGAGCCCGAGGTGTCGCAGATGACGGTGGAACCGCTCAGTTCCCGGCGACGAGGTAGTCGGCGAACTCCTTCTCGAGGGCGCTCTTCGGCTTCGCGCCGATGGCCTTCTTGACCACCTCACCGCCGGAGAAGAGGTAGATGGCCGGGATCGACGTGATGCCGTACTGGGAGGCGACGGCGGGGTTCTCGTCGACGTTGAGCTTCACGACCTCGACGGTCCCGGCGTGCTCGGCGGCGATCGCGTCGAGGACCGGGCCGACCATGCGGCAGGGGCCGCACCACTCGGCCCAGAAGTCGACGATGACGGGCTTGTCCGACTCGAGGACCTCGGTGCGGAAGTCGGCGTCGGTGACGTTCTTGGCGGCGCTCATGTTTCTCCTTGTCCGGCGCCGGGCACGCAGTCGGCGTGCCCGGACCGCTCTGGGTGGAAATCGTGCGGGAGGCGGATCTGGTTCTATTGTGACCCATGCCGGTCAGGGCGCCGGCAGGCGCCCTGACCGGGACGGCTCAGCTGTGCAGGACCGAGCGGTCGTGCAGAGCGGCGAGGTAGTGCTCGGTGTCGACGGCTGCGACGCATCCGGAGCCCGCGGCGGTGATGGCCTGGCGGTAGGTGGCGTCCACGACGTCGCCCGCGGCGAAGACCCCGGCGAGGCTCGTGGTGGAGCTGCGGCCGTCCACCGCGATGGTGCCGTCCACCGTGAGCTCGAGCTGGTCCTCGACCAGGGACGTGCGCGGATCGGAGCCGATGGCGACGAACAGCCCCGTCACGGGCAGCTCCGTGCTCTGCTTGGACTCCGTGTCGCGGACGGTGACGGAGCGGACCTTCTCCTCGCCGTTGATGCCCACCACCTCGGCGTTCCAGAGGACCTCGATCTTGGGGTCCTCGAAGGCGCGCTGCTGCATGATCTCGGACGCGCGGAAGCTGTCCCGCCGGTGGATGATGGTGACCTTGGAGGCGAAGCGGGAGAGGAACGTCGCCTCCTCGAGGGCGGAGTCCCCGCCGCCCACCACCGCGATGTGCTGCTCCTTGAAGAAGAACCCGTCGCAGGTGGCGCACCAGCTCACGCCGTGGCCGGAGAGCCGCTTCTCGTCCGGCAGACCGAGCTCCCGGTACGCGGAGCCGGTCGCGAGGATCACCGCGTGGGCGCGGTGCACGGAGCCGTCCTCGAGGGTCACGGTCTTGACCTCGCCCTCGAGCTCGAGGGCCACGACGTCCTCGTAGCGGATGTCGGCGCCGAAGCGCTCCGCCTGCTGCTGCATGTTGGACATCAGTTCCGGGCCCTGGATGCCGTGGATGAACCCCGGGTAGTTCTCCACCTCGGTCGTGTTCATCAGCTCACCGCCCGCGGTCACGGACCCGGCGAACACGATGGGGTGGAGGTTGGCGCGCGCCGCGTAGACGGCCGCGGTGTACCCGGCGGGGCCGGATCCCACGATGATCACCTCGTGGACGGTCTCGTCGTCCGCGCCGGCCGTCGGCTCGCCGGTCGGGGGAACGAGGTTCAGGGCGTTGATCACGGGACCGAAGTCGGGGCTCACTGTTCTGCAGACCTTCCGTACAAGAAGCGGCCGGGCACGCCGACCGCAGGGACCACTGGCACAACGGGGCGCGCGCGGCGGATATTCCGGTGCCGGGCCGACCCCGCCGGGCCCCGCGGGGGAGGGGGGTCTCAGTCGAGCTGGATCTCGCCGATCCGCAGGCCGTGGTTGAACCCGGCGATGGGGTTCGTCAGCTGCGGCAGCTGCGTCCAGTTCACGATCACGTACTCGTGCTCCCCGTCCCGGGCCGCCGCGGAGAGCGGGACGGTGATCTCCGGGCCCGTGAAGGAGCCGGAGGCCACCTGGTCGGCGCCGTCCAGGGACGGGGTGTCGTTGACGTACACGTCGAACAGCCCGCCCGAGCCGGCCGACTGGTTGAGCCTCAGCGTCGCCACGGGCGCGGGCTCCTCGAGCTGCACGGCGAGGCCCACGCTCGGCGTCCGGTTGCCGAAGTTCGGATCGGAGAACCCGTAGCTGATCCAGTAGGTGGACGGGTTGCCGTCGACGATCTGGCCCAGCTGCGCGTCCTGGTCGGCCATGAAGCCCGGGTCGGTGGGCACCACCCGGGTGACGGCGCGGGGTTCCGGGGCGGCGGCGGGGGTCTCCGGTTCGGCGCTCGGCTGTCCCTGCTCCTCACCCGCCGGCTCCTCGGCGGGCGCGCTCACCGCGGGCTCCGGGTCCTCCGACCCGGCGAAGAGCCCGCCCAGCCGGTCGAAGCTGAACACCACGGCACCGATCAGCAGGGCCAGCAGCAGGAGCAGGAGCAGCAGCAGGCCCCTGCCGCCCTTCTGGGGCCGGTCTGCGGTCTCCTCCGTGCGCGGCGGCGCGACCGCGGCGGCCTCCTCCGGCCCGAGGGCCGCGTCCGGGCGCCCGTCGTCGTAGTCGTCGTAGCTGTCGTAGCGGTTGTCGCCGTCGTAGCCGGGATCGATGTCCGTCCCGGCCGTGCGGACGGCCGAGGCCGCGGTGCCGCTCGCCGCCGCACGGTCGAAGAGCGTCGACCGGGTGGAGGTGGCGCTGACCCGCACGGGCCGGCCGAGACGGGTGCGCACCGAGGGTGCGGGCGCGGCGTCGTCGTAGGAGTCGTCGTCCCGCCACCGCGTGACCTTCGGCTGGGGGGCCGCGCCGCCGAGGTCGTCGGAGGCCTCGGTCGCGACCACGGGGGTCGGGCTGGTGGGGTCCGGTTCGTCGTACGCGTAGGACCCGCTGCCGCTTCCGCGCGGAGCGCCGAAGATGTCGTCGCTGAGGGACTCGTCCTCGACGTCGTCCGGCTCCACGAGCAGGGAGTCCAGCATGTCCGCGGCCGGGGTGTGCGAGGTCACGAGGTAGGTGTGCGCCTCCGCCTGGCCCAGGTCCAGGATCTGGAAGGGGGCGCCGATGGTGCCGTTGGCCATGGAGCGGGCGTTCTCCACCAGCAGGGACGTGTGCCGCTCGGCGGGCAGCAGGATCGACACGCGGCGGCCGAGGATCTGGTCCTGTCCCTCGAGCACGTGGTCGCCCTCGGCGGTGGCCATCACATCGGTGACGACCTTGTAGCGGCCGCCGAGGACGGAACCGAGCTTCATCGGTGCGGGCACGTTGGCTCCCTGGGGGTCGGGAATTCGCGGAGGGGGCCGGAATTCGCAGGCGGGGGTGGCCGGCGGGGCAGAAGGGGTGTTCCTGACCCACGTCACCGACCACTCAGCACTTTACCGGTCCCGGCGTCCCGCGGCCGAGAGCCTCGTCACACGGTCAGCGGCCGAGCCGGGCGAGGAGCGGGCGCACGAGGCTGTCGAGCTCCCGGACGCGGCAGAGCTTCAGGGCGCCCAGGTAGGCGATCCCCATGACGGTCCCGCCCACGGCGACGGTCGCGATCGCGGTCAGCTGGTTGGTCCAGGGGAAGCCGGCGGGGTCGTAGCCGCCGAGCAGGAACAGGGCCGCGGCGCCCACCGCGCCGGCGAGCAGGGACGCCACGAGGATCCGGGCGTGGGCGTCCACGATCCGGGCGACGTCGTAGTCCCCGATCCGGCGGACCAGGACCACGTGGTAGATCAGCGCGCTCAGGACGTTCTGGGCCGCGTAGCACCCGGCGACCGCGAAGACGATGAGGTCCGGCGGGACGAACGACCAGATCAGCAGGGCCGAGGCCACGGTGAAGAGGGCGACGCCGACCTGCACCAGGAACGGGGTGCGGGCGTCCTCCTGCGCGTAGAACGCGCGGCCGAGCATGAAGGAGATCGACATGAAGGGCGCGCCGATCGCGATCACCGTGACCACCTGGCCCACCACGGCCCCCGCGGAGGGGACGCCGCCGCTGAAGAGCATGCCGAGCGGGCCGGCGAAGACCACGAGGGCGACCGTGGCGAAGACCGTGGCCACGCCCGTGATGCGCAGGCTCGAGGACAGGGACGCGACCATGCCGGCCCGGTCCCCGTCGGTCGAGGCCGCGGCCATCCGGTTGAACAGCACCGTGGCGATGGACAGCCCGATCACCCCGTGCGGCAGGGAGTACAGCATCGAGGCCTGGTTGAGGGCCGCCACGCCAGCGATCTGCTGCGGAGGGTCCATGGCGAGGTACTCCGGGCGGTAGCCGGTGGGGATCGCGGCGACCTTGGTGAGGGTGAGGAACGCCAGGTTGGCGAGGACCCCGGTGGCGAGGGTCCAGCCCGCGAGCCGTGCCGCGGTGGAGAGCCCGATGCCGCGCCAGCCGAACCTCGGCCGCAGCCCCAGCCCGAGCCGGCGCAGCGGCCAGAACAGCACGAGGGCCTGGGTGGCGACGCCCACGGTGGCCATGGCCGCCAGCCAGAACGTCTTGGCCGGCGTCCAGTTCTCCAGGGTGTGCGGGTCCTGCTGGTAGGCGCCGAACTGCTGGACGAACACGAGCAGCGCCGCGATGGCCACCACGTTGTTGACCACCGGCGCCCACATGTACCAGCCGAAGGCGCCGCGGGCGTTCAGGACCTGCCCCACCACGGTGTAGAGGCCGTAGAAGAAGATTTGCGGGAAGGTGAACAGCGCGAACGTCAGCCCGAGCGAGAGCTGCGCCTCGGTCCACTCGGTGCCCATGGTCCGGATGATGGGTCCCGCCAGGAGCACCACGACCGCCGTCACGCCCAGCAGGGCGAGCACGGCGAGGGTGAGCAGGCGGGAGATGTAGTCGGCCCCGCCGTCGTCGGCGGTCCTGGAGGCCTTGATGATCTGGGGCACCAGGACGGCGTTGAAGATGCCGCCCGCGACGAGGACGTAGATCAGGTTCGGCAGCGTGTTCGCGAGCTCGAAGACGTCGGAGACGGTCGTGACGGAGCCGATGGCCACCGTGATGAGGACGGTCTTGACGAACCCCAGGGCGCGGGAGACGAGCGTGCCCGAGGCCATGATGGCGCTGGAGGCCGCGCCCGAGCGGCGGGCCGGGGTGCTCGTCCCGGTCGCCCCGGAGGGCTCCGCGGTCTCAGAGCTGGTGGATGATGTATTCACGGGCGATGTCGGCGATGCGCCGTTCGTTGGGGAAGGACAGCTTCCGGCCGAGGTCGTCGATGTCCACCCAGGCGACGTCCACGGCCTCGTGGTCGGGGTCGTTGTCCGTGGTGAGGTGACCGCCCGTGGCGCGCAGCAGGAAGTGGTGCACCGTCTTGTGCACGCGGTGGCCGGAGACCGTGAACCAGTAGTCGATGCTGCCCAGCGGGCTCAGCACCTTCCCGGCGATGCCGGTCTCCTCCTCGATCTCGCGGATCGCGGCTTCCTCGTTGGTCTCCTCGCCCTCCGGGTGGCCCTTGGGCAGGCACCACTCGAGTCGTCCGCCGCGGTTGATCCGGGCGATGATGGCCACCGGGTGGGACGGCGTGCCGAGGTCGACGACGATCCCTCCGGCGGAGACTTCCTCGACCGTGGGCAGCGCAGCGGCCGGTGCGGTCGGCCGCTTCTTCGGTGCGCTGGGGACGGGGAAAGCCATGTCTCCTACCTTGCCACAATCGCCGGGGCTCCTGTCGGAGCGCGGGAAGGGCCCCGGCGGCCGGTCCCGGCGGGTCGCCGCGGCGGGGCCCGCGCCCCGGGGTCTGGAACAATGGGCGGCACCATGACGCAGCTCCCCGACGCCCACGCGATCCATCCCGCCGCCCTCGACCTGGGGCGGCGGTTCTCCGCCGCCGGCCACGAGCTCTCCCTCGTGGGCGGCCCCGTGCGAGACCTCTTCCTCGGCCGGCCCGCCCTGGACCTGGACTTCACGACCGACGCGACGCCCGACGAGACGCTCGCCGTGGTCACGGGGTGGGCGGACGCGGTCTGGGAGATCGGCCGGGCCTTCGGGACCATCGGGATGCGCCGGGGCGACGTCCAGCTGGAGGTGACCACGTACCGGGCCGAGGCCTACGACGCCGACTCCCGCAAGCCGCAGGTGGCCTTCGGCGACTCGCTCGAGGACGACCTGTTCCGCCGCGACTTCACCATCAACGCCATGGCCCTGCGGCTGCCCGGCCTGGAGCTCGTGGACCCGCACGGCGGGATCAAGGACCTGCACGCCCGGGCGCTGCGCACCCCGGGCGCCCCGGAGGACTCCTTCTCGGACGACCCCCTGCGCATGATGCGCGCCGCCCGCTTCGCGTCCCAGCTCGACGTCGAGGTGGCGCCCGAGGTGCGCGCCGCCATGACCGGCATGGCGGAGCGGATCGCGATCGTCTCGGCCGAGCGCGTGCGGGAGGAGCTCGTCAAGCTGGTCTGCGGGCGCCGGCCCCGCCGGGGCGTCGACCTCCTGGTGAGCACGGGCCTCGCCGAGGTCGTGCTGCCCGAGGTGCCCGCGCTCCGGCTCGAGACGGACGAGCACCACCGGCACAAGGACGTCTACCAGCACTCCCTGACCGTCATGGAGCAGGCCGCGGCCCTGGAGTCGGGTCCGGACGGCCCCGTGCCCGGCCCCGACTTCGCGCTGCGCTTCGCGGCGCTCATGCACGACGTCGGCAAGCCCGCGACCCGGCGCTTCGAGGACTCCGGCGCCGTGAGCTTCCGCCACCACGAGGTGGTGGGCGCGAAGCTCACCGCCAAGCGGATGCGGGCCCTGCGCTTCGACAACGACACGATCAGGACGGTGGGCCGGCTGGTGGAGCTGCACATGCGCTTCTACGGCTACGGGGACGCCGAGTGGACCGACTCCGCCGTGCGCCGCTACGTCCGGGACGCGGGGGAGTGCCTCGAGCGGCTGCACCGGCTCACGCGGGCGGACGTGACGTCCCGGAACCGGCGCAAGGTGGCCCGGCTGGCCGCCGCCTACGACGACCTCGAGGCGCGGATCGTCGAGCTCTCCGCGCGCGAGGAGCTCGACGCCGTGCGGCCCGAGCTGGACGGTGAGCGGATCATGGCGGTGCTCGGCATCCCGCCGGGGCCCGGGGTGGGGCGGGCGTACAAGTTCCTGCTGGACCTGCGCCTGGACGAGGGGGAGCTGGGGCCGGAGGAGGCCGAGCGGCGGCTGCGGGCCTGGGCCGCGGACGCCCTGTGAGCCCCCGGTCCGGCACCGGCCCGACGGACCGGGACACGGTGCCGCCCGGCGTCGCGCTCCACGCCGTGCCGCAGACGGTGGTCGCGAGCGCCACCGGCGCCCTGGCGCACTCCCGCGCCCGGCTCACCAGTCAGCATGCCGATCCAGGCATATATTCCGGTGTGAATGCGGTGCTCCTCGCGGCGGACGTGCCGCGCGGACGGCGGGAGGGGCCATGAGCCTGCTGGGCGGGTCCCGGAGCGGCCACCGTGCGCTCCTGGTCGGCCTGAGCCTCTACGCGGTCATGACGGCCTGGTTGCTGCGGCTGCCCTGTCGGGTGCCCGGGTGGGGCGCCGCGGAGACCCTCCCCGCGCTGTGCGCGACCGGGATCGCCCCCGGGACGGCGGACGGTGCGGGCGGGTTCTTCACGGGCGGGCCCGCGGGGGACCAGCCCGCCCTGGTCGGGATGATCACCACGGTGGTCGGCTGGCTCGCGGCCCGCCTCTCCGCACTGTCCGGGGCGGACGCGGACCGGGGCGTGCTCGCCGACCTGTCGGTGCTCCTGCTGGCCCTCGTGTGGATCGGCACGGTGGCTGTGGTCTCCGCGCTCTCCGGACGGCGCGGGGCGGACGCGTTCGTGCTGGCGCTCGCGCCGGTGGCGGTCCTGGTGGGCTTCGGCACGTGGGACCTGGTGGCCGTGCTGCTCATGATGCTGGCGCTGCTGTTCCACGTCCGGGGCAGCCCCGTGCCGGCGGGGATCGTCCTGGGCCTCGCGGCCTCCGTGGCGCTGTTCCCCCTGGTCGTCCTCGTGGCCGTGCTGCTCCTGGCCGTGCGGTACCGGCAGTTCCGGGACTTCGCGGTGGTCCTGACCGGGACGGTGCTCACCTGGGCGCTGGTCAACGGGCCGTTCCTGCTCACGGCCCGGGACCGGTGGGCGCGGCAGCTCGGCACGCCGTGGGACGGGCCCGTGGAGGGCTCCTCCCCGTGGGGCGTCTGGGCCCGGGTGGAGCAGGCGCGCACGGGCGCGGCCCCGGACCCGGCGGGCGCGGGGCAGTGGGCGCTCCTGGTCCTCGTGCTGGGCTTCGTGGCGGTGCTCGTGCTGACCCTGCTCACCCGGCAGGAGCCCAGCGTCGTCCAGATCGCGTTCCTCCTGCTGGCCGTGCTCGTGCTCTCCGGCCCCGGCTACTCGCTCGTCCACGCGCTCTGGCTGGCGCCCCTCGTGGTGCTCAGCCGGCGCAACTGGCTCGAGTTCGCCGCCTGGCAGCTCGCCGAGGTCCTGTGGTGGACCACCCTGGTCCTGCCCGAGCCGACCTGGCCGGTGCTGCCGGGGCTCGGCCTGATCGGCTGGGACGCCCAGGACCTGCTCGCCGCGGTGCGCGTGCTGCTCCTCGTCCTCCTCGTGGTCGCGGTCGCGGTCGACGTCCTGCGGGGCGGGCAGGCGCGACGGATCGGCATCTCGGAGCCCGGCTGAGCGCCCCGGCTCCGCCGGGAGGGGGAGACCCGCGGCGCCACGCCCGCACGGATTCCTCCCGAGGGTGGTGCCGTCCCGCACCGGCCCTCCCGTAGGTTGGGGGCGGAGAAGAACGACGAGTGCTCGGGAGGAGCGCCGGTGATCGAGATCGAGAACCTGACGAAGACCTACGGCGGCAAGACGGCGGTGGACGACGTCAGCTTCACCGTCCGCCCCGGCAGGGTCACCGGGTTCCTGGGGCCCAACGGGGCCGGCAAGTCGACCACGATGCGCCTCGTCGTCGGGCTGGAGTCCGCGACCCGGGGCCACACCCGCGTCAACGGCAGGCCCTACCCCCAGCACCGGGCGCCGCTCGCGGAGGTCGGGGTGCTGCTGGACGCCAAGGCCGTCCACCCCCGGCGCACCGCGCGCGCGCACCTGTCCGCGCTCGCCGCGACCCACGGCATCCCGAGGTCCCGCGTCCAGGAGGTCGTGGACCTCACCGGGCTCGGGGCCGCCGCCGACAAGCGGGTGGGAGGGTTCTCCCTCGGCATGGGCCAGCGCCTCGGCATCGCCGCGGCGCTGATCGGCGACCCTCACACCGTGATCCTCGACGAGCCCGTCAACGGGCTGGACCCCGAGGGCGTCGTGTGGGTGCGCCACCTCGCCAAGTACCTCGCCTCGGAGGGCCGCACGGTCTTCCTGTCCTCCCACCTCATGTCGGAGATGGCCCAGACCGCCGACCACCTCGTGGTGATCGGCCGGGGCCGGATCCTCGCGGACGCGCCCATCCAGCAGATCCTCGCCGGGGGCCGCACGCGCACCCGGCTGCGCACCACCGACCGGGAGGCCCTGCGCCGCGCCCTGCAGGGCACGGACGCCGGCATCACGGAGTTCGACGACGACGGGCTCCTGGTCACGGGGCCGGAGCCGCGGCGCATCGCCGAGGCCGCGCTCTCCCACGGGGTGCTGGTCCACGAGCTCACCCCCCTCACGGAGACCCTCGAGGACGTGTACATGGCCATGACCCAGAACGAGGTCGAGTACCGCTCCGGCGGCGCTCCCGCACCGACCGACCCGGCGCCCTGGGCGGGCGCCGACGCACGAACCGGAGACCGCGCATGAGCACCAGCACCTCGACCGCCCCCCGCCCGCAGACCGGTGCCCCGGACGGCGCCGGGCCGTCCGATCCCGCGTCCCGGGTGCGGCTGGGCTTCGGCCGGGTCCTGCGCTCGGAGTGGATCAAGTTCCGGTCCCTGCGCTCGCACTGGATCCTCCTCGGCATCGCCCTGCTGCTCTCCCTCGGCTTCGCCGCCCTCTCCGCCTCGAGCGCGCTGACCTTCATCGACTTCAACGAGCAGGCCGCCCAGGAGCAGGTCGACGCGATGCTGGACGGCCGGAGCCCCGAGGAGCTCGGGCTCACCGAGGAGGACGTCCAGCAGCAGAAGGACGAGTTCCTCGCCCAGTCCGAGCAGCAGATGACCGAGGGCTCGGGGCTGTCCCTGCCCGAGGGCATGGGCTTCGGCGAGTACATGGCCATGTCCAGCGCCAACGGCGGCCTGCAGCTGGTCGTGCTGCTCCTGGGCGCGCTCGCCGTGCTGTCCATCGGTTCGGAGTACTCCACCCGCTCCATCCAGACCACCATGACCGCGGTGCCGCGGCGCACGCCGGTGATGCTCGCCAAGACCGTGGTCCTCTCGGCGGTCACGTTCGGCTTCGGGCTGCTGAGCGCCCTGCTGTCCCACCTGCTCGTCCAGCCGATCCTGGCCGGCGGGGACCTGGGGTACGACCTGCTGCAGGAGGCCGTGCTGCTCAACATCCTGGCGGTGGGCGTCTTCTACATGATCACCTCGTGGCTGGGCTTCGGCCTGGGCGCCCTGCTGAAGTCCACCACCTGGGGCATCGTGGTGCTCGTGGTGCTGCTGATGGTCCTGGAGATCGTGCTCTTCGCGCTGTCCTTCGAGTGGCTCGACGACGTCAAGCCGTACTCCCCGGCCGCGGCGGGCGCGCAGCTGACCTCGATGTACCAGCCCTCGGATGCCGTGCTGAACCACGTGGAGTCCGGTCTCGTCTACGGCGCCTGGGGCCTGGTGCTCGTGGCGGCCGGGGTCCTGGTCACCAGGAGACGCGCGCTCTAGCGGTCCTCCCGCCCCGGCTGCGGCGCCGGCCCTACGATGTGAGCTGGTGGGCCGGGACGCGGCCCGCACCGTCCGGCGCTCGCGCCGGACGGACCCCTGGGGGACGGGAGCTGCGGTGTCGGTGTCACGGGAGCAGGAGGCCGGCGAGGCCCTCTCCGCGGTCGACGCCCGGGGCCTGCGGCGGACGCTGCTGCACTGGCTGGCGGTCGTCGTGGTGCTCGTGAGCGTGTTCAGCTCCGTGGTCAACTGGGTCTTCGTCGACCGGGAACCGCAGGACCCGGTGGTCACGTGGCTCGGCGGGCTCGAGAACGGGCGCTCGCGGCAGCTGCTGTCCCGCACCGAGGCCGTCGTGGCGGATCCCACCCTGAGCATCTTCTCGAACCGCGTGTACCGCCAGGCCGCGGGGCGGATCAGCGGCCACGAGATCGTGGGCGTGGACCGCAGCGGGAGCCGCGCCGAGATCCGGGCGCGCGTGTGGTGGGACGGGCCGGACGGCACCCGGGACCGGGAGGAGGTCCACGTCTACCCGGTGCACCAGGTGCGGCGCAGCGGTCCCTTCAACGACCAGTGGCAGCTCGACTCCCCGGACGCCGCCCCGATCTCGATCCACCTGCCCGCCCCCCTCGACGAGCTCTCCGTCAACGGGGAGACCGTCCGCCCGGACCGGGACGAGCGGGTGCCCGACCCCCAGGGCCCCGGCGGCACGTGGCGCTTCGAGGCCCTGCCCGGGGACTACGCGATCGGACTGCCGGGGAACTCCTACTACGTGGCGGACCCGCCGCTGGAGCCGCACACCGTGGCGTTCCGGGAGCCGCGGCCGGCCACGGTGGCGCTGCGGATCGAGCCCTCGCCGAGGATGTGGCAGGAGGTCGACGACCGGATCGAGGAGTGGCTGGAGGACTGCACCGCGTCGGAGGAGCTCTCTCCCGAGGGGTGCCCCTCGTCCGGGCGCTGGGCGGCGCCGCAGGAGCCCCTCGAGCCGTCCGCGGCGGCGACCGGGGCACCGGACCCGGAGATCACCGACGTCCGGTGGCGGCTGGTCTCCCGGCCCGCCCTGGTCCTGGTGCCGGACCCGGAGGACCCGCTGCGCTGGACGGCGGACCCGCACCGGCCCGCGGAGGCGCGGCTGAGCTACGAGGAGGACGGGGAGACCGTCACGGAGCGCATCGAGTTCCCCGTCCGCGCCACCGTGCGCTCCACGGGACAGAGCGCGGAGATCAGCGTGGGCCTGGAGTAGCCGCGACCGGCGCCTTGCCGGCGGGTGCCGCCGTGCGCGCCGTCGCGCGCCGGACTCCGCCCAGCACGCGGTCGGCCAGCATCCAGTAGGCCACCCCTGCGACGAGGGAGACGACCACGGCCAGGACCGGGCTCACCGGCACCAGCGGGGGATAGACCAGCCAGTGCGTGAGGTAGACGTACAGGGACGCGGCGGCCAGCCGGGCCGTGACCCGGCGCAGGCCCACGGGCACCGGCAGGGCGGGCACCCACAGCAGCAGCAGGATCCCCGCCACCACGGTGGCCTCCCGGAGCGTGCTGTCGAAGTAGCCCGGCACGGTGAGGAGGACCAGGAGGGTGACGAGGGAGCGCTGCAGGACCGTCCGCGACCGGGCGGCCGCCCAGCCCAGGGCGAAGATCCAGAACACCGGCGCGGGCTTGGGCAGCCCCGGGTCCACGATGTCGTACCGGCTGACCAGCCCGATCGCGAGCAGGGCGAGCGGGAAGAGCCAGGGGGCGGCACGCTCGGCCCGGTCCGCCCAGGGCAGCGCCATGAGCGCGGTGACGGCCACGAGGACGTAGACGAGCATCTCGACGAACCAGAAGTGCCACTGGGACGTCAGGTGCTGGGGCCCCACGATGCCGTTGAGCAGCAGGACGTTGGCGAGCGTGTAGTCGTCGGTGAGCAGGTGGGCGACGGCGATGAACGCCACGGACGGGACCACGATCCGTCCGAGGCTGCGCAGCTGGCGGCGCAGCCTCGGCAGCCGCTCCCCGTGGAGCTGGAACCGGGCGAAGTTGTACCCCGCCACCGCGAAGAGCACGTGGGCGGTCTGGAAGGTGAACAGCTCCACGTGCGTCGTCACGATGCACACGATGGCCACCGCCCGGAGCACGATGCCGGTCTCCAGGAACGAGACGAGACCCCGTCCGCGCGGCACGGGCCGAGGGGACAGGTCGCGGACCGGGGTGAGGTGCCAGTCCGGCGGGAGGTGTCCCAGCGCCTGCTCCAGCCGCACGGAGGCCGCCACGTAGGACAGCGAGTCCCCCTCCAGGGACACGAAGGTGTCGTCGTCGCCGACGTCGGGGCGGCCGAGCACGTCGGCGAGGATCCGTCGGACGTCCCCGGGGCCCTCCGCCGGGGGCTCCGGCGGTGCCGCGGCGCGGCGGTCGGCGCCGAGGGCGGCGACCGCGGGGTAGTCCACCTTGCCCGTGCCCAGCCGGGGCAGCTGCCCGACAGCGTGCATCTCGACGGCCGGGCGCGGCAGGCCGATGCTCTCGGCCACGAGCTTGGCGAGCAGGGACGTGTCCTGCTCTCCCTCGACGGCCACGACCAGCCGCTCGTCGGAGCCGGCGGCGGCCGCGCTCACGCCGAGCTCGGAGAGGATCCGCTCCACCTGCCCGAGGTCCACGCGCAGCCCGACGATCTTGACGAACCGGCTGCGCCGCCCCACGACCTCGTAGAGCCCGTCGGCGTGGCGGCGGGCGAGGTCCCCGGTGCGCAGCTCCTCGACCGTCCGCCCGAGCGCGAGGTCGCCGGGGTGCTCCGCGTAGCCGAGCATGACGTTGGGTCCGCTGTACACGAGTTCCCCGTCCGGCAGCCCGTCCACGGGATCGATGCGCAGCGCCCCGCCCGGGATCGGCACCCCGATCGTCCCGGCGCGCCCGGCCGCCAGCTCCGGGGGCAGGTACGCCATCCGGGCGGTGGCCTCCGTCGCCCCGTACATGACCACCAGGTCCCAGCCGGCCCGCTCGCCGGCCCCGGCCCACCGGCGGACCTTCTCCGGGGCGAGCCGCCCGCCCGCCTGGGTGACGCAGCGCAGGTGCGGCAGGTCCATCTCCTCGAAGCCGACGCGCTCCAGCAGCTCGAACGTGTAGGGCACGGCGGCGAAGGACGTGGCGCGGTGGGCGCGGAACAGGTCCCAGAAGCAGGGGTCGACCACCGACAGGTCGGTCAGCACCAGTCCGGCGCCCCGGAGGAGGTGGCTGTTGAGCACCGACAGCCCGTAGCAGTAGCTCATCGGCAGCGTGGTCGCGGCGCGGTCGTCGGGGCCGATGCCCAGGTACTCGGCGATCGCCTCGGCGTTGGCAACCAGGTTCTCGTGCGAGAGCCGCACGAGCTTCGGCGATCCGGTCGAGCCGGACGTGCTCAGCAGCAGGGCGAGGTCCGGGTGCAGCTCGTGCCGGGTGCCGGGACGCCGCTCGTCCAGGACGGGCGTCCCGTCCCCGGACCGCAGCACGACGTCGGGGTCGTAGGCCGCCACGAGCGAGTCGAGGGCGGCCGGCTTGTCCGCCGGGACCAGGAGGAGCGGGTGGCCGGCCGTGAGGGCCGCGAGATAGGCCACGAGGGAGTCGACGTCGTTGGCCGCGGCGAGCACGACCAGCCGGCGTTCCGTCCCCAGGCGGCCGGCGACGTCGTCGACGCGCTCGGCCAGCTCCCGGTAGCTCAGGACGCGCTCGCCCGTGAGGACGGCGGGGCGGTCCCCGTGGCGGGCGAGATCGGCGGCGAAGGCGACCCGGACGAGGTCAGGTGGGGTGGTCACCTGCACCAGGGTAGAGAAAACCTTTAGCGAAGGAAAGTCTTGCCTAATTCGTCCGACATGCGGGACCGCCGGTTCGACGTGCCGTCGGGGGACCGCGCTGGCGGGGCGGTGACGGCCCGGTCGTCGACGAGCAGCGTGGGGGTGGTCCCGGCCGTGACGGTGACCGCGACCGGGGTCCCCACCGGGTGTCGCACGTTGTGCGGCTGCCAGGAGCGCAGCGTCCGGCCGGAGGCCAGCCGGACGTGGTGCAGCACGAACGCGCCGTGGTACTCGACCGCGCTGACCTGCGCCGGGGAGGCGGGGTCCGGCGCCAGCGCCACCTCGTGGGGCCGCAGCACGACGTCGACGTCGACGTCGCTGTCCGCCCACCCCGGCACGGTGGAGACGATGCCGATCTCGCAGGTGAGCAGGGCGCGGTGGACACGGGCGGGCAGGAAGTCCGCGTCCCCCATGAAGGACGCCACGAACCGGGTGGCGGGCTGCTCGAAGACCCTCTCCGGGGTGTCCGACTGCTCGATCACCCCGTCGTGCATGACCACCACGCGGTGGCCGACCGAGAGCGCCTCCGTCTGGTCGTGGGTGACCAGCACGGCGGTGGTGCCGGTCTCGCGCAGCGTGGCCACGGTGTCCCGGCGCACCTGGGCGCGCAGCGACTCGTCCAGGCTCGAGAACGGCTCGTCGAGGAGCACGACGGCGGGGCGGGGGGCCAGCGCCCGCGCCAGGGCCACGCGCTGCTGCTCGCCGCCGGAGAGCTCGTGCGGGTAGCGGTGCGCGAGGTGGCCCAGCCGCACGAGCTCGAGGACCTCGCCCACCCGGGCCCGCCGCTCGCCGCGAGGGAGCCGGTCCAGGCCGAAGGCCACGTTCTTCGCGACCGTCAGGTGCGGGAAGAGGGCGTGGTCCTGGAAGACCAGGCCCACCCGCCGCCGCTCGGGCTCCTGGAACCGGCGCCGGTCCGCCACCACGTCCCCGGCGATGCGGATCGTGCCCTCGTCCGGCCGCTCGAGACCCGCCACGAGGCGCAGCGTGGTGGACTTGCCGCAGCCGGAGGGGCCGATGAGCGTCACCAGCTCGCCCGGCGGGACCGTGAGCTCCAGGCCGCTCACTCCGACGGAGGACCCGTAGTGCTTGCTCAGCCCGTCCAGGACCAGGGCGGGCACGGTCCCGCCGCTGCCGGAGGCGGTCCGCGGGCTCGTGGTCTGCACGGTCATCGGGGCACCTTTCCGTGGCGGTCCGCCCGGTGGGCCTGCCGGACGAGGAAGAAGACGGGCACGACCGCCGCCGCCACGATCACGAGCGCCGGCAGGGCCGCCTTCTCCCAGAAGTTCTCGCGCGCCAGCTCGTAGACCCACACGGAGGCCGTGGTGAAGCCGAACGGGCGCAGGAGCAGCACGATGGGCAGCTCCTTGACGGCGTCGATCACCACGAGCACGAGGGCCGTGGCGACCCCCGGGCGGGCGATGGGCAGGTGCACCCGGGTGAGGACCCGCAGCGGCGACGCCCCGAGGCTCTGCGCGGAGAAGGTGACGGTGGGGGAGATCTTGGCCAGGCTCGCGTCCACGGCCTGGTAGGCCGGGGCGAGGAAGCGAATGACGTAGGCGTAGAGGATGCCCAGCACGGAGCCCGTCACCAGCAGCCCCGTGCCCCCGGGCACACCCGCCCGTTCGAGCGCGCTGTCCAGCCCCGCGAAGGCGATGAGGACGCCGATGCCCACGACGGCACCGGGAACGGCGTAGCCGAAGGTCGTGAGCTGCGCCGCGGAGGCCACCACCCGGCCGCCGCCCATCCGCACCCCGTGCGCGACGGCGAGCGAGAGCGCCACGCAGGCCACGGCGGCGATCCCGGCGACCACGAGGCTGTTGCCCAGGTACTGCGCGAAGCGCGGGTCCGTGAGGGAGTCGGGGTTGCCGAGAGCCTCCCCGACGGCCCACACGAGCAGCTGCAGCACGGGCACGATGAACCCGGCGGAGAGAGCGGCGAGGGCGAGCAGCGTGGCGCCCCAGGCTCGCCAGCCGGTGAGCCGCCGCGGCTGCAGGCCCTGGCCGCGGCCGCCCCGCTGGTGGAACCGGGCCCGGCCCCGGAGCAGCCGCTCGCCGGTCAGCACGGCCACCGCGAACAGCAGCACGAGCACGGCCAGCTGGGTGGCGGAGTGGAAGTCGAAGGTGCCCTTCCACACCAGGTAGACGCCCACGGAGACCGTCTGCACGTTGAAGTACTGCACCGTGGCGAAGTCGGTGAGCGTCTCCATCATCACGAGCGCCAGTCCCGCCGCGAGGGAGGGCCGGGCCAGGGGGATCAGGACCCGCCGGAGCGCGCGCCCCCGGCCGGCGCCCAGGGTCCGTGCGGCGTCGTAGGTCCCGGTCGTCTGCTCGACCAGCGCGGAGCGCGCCAGGAGGTAGACATACGGGTAGAGCGTCAGGGACATCACGAGCACCGCGGCCGGCAGCGAGCGGACCTCGGGCACCCACACGTCCGGTCCCAGGACGGAGCGCAGGGCCCCCTGCACCGGCCCGGCCACGTCGAAGACGGACAGGAACACGAAGCCGAGGATGTAAGCCGGCATGGCCAGCGGCAGCACCAGCAGCCAGACCAGGACGTCCCGCAGGGGAAAGCGGAAGGCGGTCACGAGCCACGCAAGCCCGCCGCCCACCACGAGGGTGCCCGCGCCCACGCCCAGCATCAGCAGGAGCGTGGTGAGCACCATCCGGCCCAGGCCGCGCGGCGGGGTGGTGGTGCCCAGGCTGCCCAGGCCGTCCACGACCACCGCCAGGACCGGGGTGGCCACCACCACGGCGACGAGGACGACGAGCGCCGACCACGCCGGGCGCCCCGAGCCGGGTGCCCGGCGTGGTCGGCGGGCCGGTGTCCTCGTGTCCGCGAGGACGGCGGGTTCGGTCACTGGTAGCCGGCTTCGGCCAGCAGGTCGATGGCCTCCGCGTTGAGGTCCCCGTAGGCCTCGGCGTTCAGGGGCATCCGCTCGAACTCGCCGAAGGCCGCGATCGTGGGCTCGGGCTCCACCGAGGGGTTGACCGGGAACTCGTGGTTGGCGTCCACGAACGCGTTCTGGCCGTCGGTCGCGAGCCACTCGACGAGCCGCTGGGCGTCCTCGGCGTTGTCGGAGCCCTCGACCACGCCGGCCCCCGAGATGTTCACGTGCGTGCCGGCGCCGTCCTGGCTGGCCCAGAAGAGATCGACGTTCAGGTCGGGGTTCTCCTCGAGGGTGCGCGCCAGGTAGTAGTGGTTGTTGATCCCCACGTCGCACGTGCCGGCGTCGATGGCCTCGAGCAGCAGGATGTCGTTGCTCATGATCTGCACGTCGTTGTCGACCCACCCCTCGACGATCTCGAGCGCCCGCTCCCGGCCGTGCAGGTCGATCAGGCTCGCCACGAGGGACTGGGTGTAGGCCGAGGTGGCGTCCCGCATGCACAGCCGGCCCTGCCACTTCGGGTCGGCCAGTCCCGCGTAGGTCTCCGCCGTGTCGAACTCCGCGGTGTCGACGCTGTCCGGGTTGTAGGTCACGGTGCGCGCGCGCATCGCCAGGCCGTACCACCGGCCCTGGGGATCGCGCAGGTCCTCCGGGACCGCCTCCTCGAGGGCCGCGGAGTCCAGCGCGGCCAGCTCGTCCTGCCGGGCGGCGTTCCAGAGGTTGCCCGCGTCCACGGTCATGAACACGTCCGCCGGGCTGTCGTCCCCCTCGGCCTTGAGCCGCTCGAGGAGCTCGGCGTCGTCGCCGGTGATGAACTCGACGCTGATGCCGGTCTCGTCGGTGAACTCGCCGAACGCGCCCTCGAGGTCGTAGTGCCGGGCCGAGTAGATCTGCAGGTCGGCGGGCTGCTCGCCCAGGCCGAGCGTGCCGCAGCCCGTGACCACCGCCGTCAGTGCGGTCAGGATGCCGGTGGTGGCGTACA
Organism: Kocuria arenosa; assembly: GCF_042879215.1. Lineage (NCBI taxonomy): Bacteria > Bacillati > Actinomycetota > Actinomycetes > Micrococcales > Micrococcaceae > Kocuria > Kocuria arenosa. The sequence goes on from NZ_JBHZTA010000003.1 coordinate 497,666, forward strand.
GGGAACGACGACGCATCGGAGCCTCTTCCTGAGGGCGCGGCGATCAGGAGGCCGCGGGGCGATCATTTGACAAGAAAAGCGTATCCTAATCGAAACGGCCCTCGGGTCGGCCCGGGATCCTTCGACGCCGTCGCCACCACGGGCCCAGGCCGCGCTCCCGGTGGCGGTCCGCGCCCCGGAATAGCGCTCGCCGGAGGACCGTTGCACCGGTCGGGTCGTTCTCCGCGGACGACCCCCCGAGACCCCGCCCGCCCCGAAAGGACCCCCGTGGCTCCCGAGCCCGAGTACTACCGCCCCGTCCCGCTGAACGACGACCCCGGCCGCGCCGGGTACCCCCGGGCGCCCTTCGGGCAGTCGTACGGGCAGCCGTTCGGCGGGGGCGGGCACGGTGCTCCGCGCCCCGGACCGCCCGTGGTCAACGTGGTGGGCGGCAAGTCCGTGGTCCTCGCCTATGTCCTGTGGCTCTTCCTGGGCTGGCTGGGCGTCCACAAGTTCTACCTGCGCCAGCCGATCTGGGGCCTGATCTACCTGTTCCTCGGCGGCCTGGGCTGGACCCTGGCGGGGGTCGGCGTCGGGGTCCTGTTCCTGATCCCGTGGATGCTGCTGATGTTCCTGGACGTCTTCACCATGCCGTTCCGGACGGCCCTCGTGAACGCCTCGATCGCCCGCAGCGCCTACCGTTACTGAGCACCCCGTTCGCCGGGCCCCGGCTCGCAGCGCACCCCGCTGGGCGCAGGCCTGCGCGTGTAGTAGTGTTGTGAGGTCTGTGTGCCCGCCGCCCGACGTGCGGTGCCGGCGCGCGGACGACGCTACAGAACCTCCTGCTGCGGAAGGACCGCAGCCGCTCAGCCCGAAGGAGGTGGGTTCGAACATGCGTGAGTACGAACTGATGGTGATCATCAACCCCGAGGTCGAGGATCGTGCCGTGGAGCCGACTCTCAAGAAGTTCCTCGATGTCGTCACCAAGGACAACGGGACCGTCGACAACGTCGACATCTGGGGCCGTCGTCGCCTCGCCTACGAGATCCAGAAGAAGACCGAGGGCATCTACGCGGTCGTCCGCTTCACCGCGACCCCGCAGACCACCCAGGAGCTCGACCGCGTCCTGAACCTCAACGAGGCCATCATGCGCACCAAGATCATCCGCCCGGAAGAGCAGAAGATCTCCGCCGAGTAAGGACTTCACAACTGATCACCGAGGGCGCCTCCACCGGGCCCCCGGTGAGATGCTGAGAGGTCCCAGCACGTCCCGCACGACCGCGAACATCCTCGACCCGGGAGGTCCACATGGCTGGTGACACCGTCATCACCGTAATCGGCAACCTGACCGCTGACCCCGAGCTGCGCTTCACCCCGTCGGGTGCGGCCGTGGCCAACTTCACCGTTGCGTCCACGCCCCGCACCTTCGACCGCCAGTCCAACGAGTGGAAGGACGGGGAGACCCTGTTCCTGCGCTGCTCCGTGTGGCGCGAGGCGGCCGAGAACGTGGCGGAGTCCCTGCAGAAGGGCATGCGCGTCATCGTCCAGGGTCGGCTCAAGTCGCGGTCCTACGACACCAAGGAAGGCGAGCGTCGCACCGTCACCGAGCTCGACGTCGACGAGGTCGGTCCCTCGCTGCGCTACGCGTCCGCGAAGGTCAACCGCAACGCCCGCTCCGGCGGGCAGGGCGGCGGCTTCGGCGGCGGCGGCCAGCAGGGAGGCGCTCAGCAGGGTGGCGGCTTCGGCGCCGGCGCCCCAGCCGGCGGCGGATTCGGGGGCGACTCCGGGTTCGGCGGCGGTGGCGGCGGCCAGCAGGGCGGTGGCTCCGGCTTCGGCCAGGGCGGCCGCTCCGGCGGCGGGCGCCAGTCCGCTCCGCAGGCCGCACCCCAGAGCGACCCCTGGAGCCAGTCCTCCGGCGGGAACTACGACTGGGGCAGCGGCCAGGACGACGAACCGCCGTTCTAGACCTTCCGCACTTTTCCCATCCACCCCATCCCGCGGTGACAAGCCGCGGGCTCCACTCGAAGAACAAGGAGCACCACGATGGCCAAGGCTGAACTCCGTAAGCCCAAACCAAAGCAGAACCCGCTCAAGGCTGCCAAAGTCACTGAGATCGACTACAAGGACGTTGCGCTGCTGCGCAAGTTCATTTCCGATCGCGGCAAGATCCGCGCCCGCCGTGTCACCGGTGTGACCGTGCAGGAGCAGCGCAAGATCGCCTTGGCGATCAAGAACGCCCGCGAGGTCGCGCTGCTGCCCTACTCCGGCGCCGGCCGCTGATCAGAGAGGACAGACACTCATGGCAAAGATCATCCTGACGACCGAGGTCACGGGTCTCGGCGCTGCCGGTGACGTGGTCGAGGTCAAGAACGGGTACGCCCGCAACTACCTCTTCCCGCGCGGCTTCGCGACTCCGTGGTCGCGCGGCGGCGAGAAGCAGATCGAGAGCATCAAGGCCGCCCGCGCTGCGCGCGAGGTCGCCTCGCTCGAGGACGCCCAGGTCCTGGCCCAGAAGCTGACCTCGGCCACCGTGACCATCCCGGTCAAGGCCGGCTCCGAGGGTCGCCTCTTCGGCACCGTCAAGGCCGAGGACGTCGCCAAGGCCGTCGAGGCCGCCGGCCTCGGCGCCGTGGACAAGCGCAAGGTCGAGCTCAACCAGCACATCAAGACCACCGGTGTGTACCAGGCCTCCGTGCGCCTGCACGAGGACGTCAACGCGAACGTCGAGTTCGAGGTCGTCCCCGCCTGATCGGTCCCTCCGGTCCGTCCGAGCACGGAAAGGGCCCCCGCGGTGCGCCGCGGGGGCCCTTTCCGTCTTCCCGGGGTCCTCGGCGGGAGCGGCCGGCAGGACCGGTCAACGGGGCCGGCGGGCCTCGACGACGACGTCGAGCGCGGTCTCGGCGGTGCGCACCTGCTCGGCGCGCAGCAGGTCCAGTCCCTTGCCCTCGAGCACGGCGACGGTCTCCTGGAGGGTCGGCCGGGGCGCGGTCGGGGGCGGGCCCTCCACGCTGCCGGGGGCGTGCGTGATCCACAGCAGCCGGCCGCCGGGGACGAGCCACTCCGCGGCGCGACGCAGCAGGGCCAGGTCGTGCTGGAAGTACACGGCGACGATCAGGTCGAACCGCGGGGGCACGGCGTCGGGCCCGGAGCGCTGCTCCTGCTCGGGGGTCCAGGTCCGCAGGTCGGCGACCAGGGCGCGGCCCGGCAGGCCGCGCTCCGCCAGGGCATCGGTGATGGTCCGCACGGCGCTGGGGGAGAAGTCCAGGGCGGTGGGGTCGTAGCCCGCCGCCGCCAGTGCCAGGGTGTGGCGGCCGGTGCCCGCGCCGAGGTCGAGGGCGGTCGGCGGGCCGTCCGCGCGCTCCCCGGCCGTCCGGTCCAGGAGGGCGGCGACCTCGGGGTGCGGCTGGGCGCCGTCGGGGGAGGACGCCCCGGAGGCGTACCGGTCCTCCCACATGCGCTGGTTGTCGTCCACGGGGATCTCCTGGGTCGGTCGGGTGCGAGGGTCGGGCGTGCAGGCACTCCTGGGGCGGCGCGGCGGTGCCGTCGGGTGCACCGGGGGACAATGGGTCCATGCCGTCCCTGATCTCCCGCGTCTCACCGTCCGCCCTGTACTGGTTCGGCGTGGGGTGCCTCCTCTTCACCGTACTGGCTTTTGTCGTGGCATTCCTGGGCGGGAACTCCGCAGGAGCCGAGACCTCCATGGCGTTCTTCGTGATCGGGTTCGTCGCGGCGGCGGTGGGGGCGACCGTGACGGCGGTGGTGGCCCTGGCGGGCGCCATCGGGTTTCCCTCCGCCCGGGCCCGGTTCCTGGTGCTGCTCGGGCTGTCGGTGCTCTGCCACCCGCTGCTGTGGCTGGCGCTGATCGCGTCGGTCTCCTGACGCCGCGTTCCGGCTCGACGCCTCCTCGCCGCGGCCCGGAGCCGCGGCTCCCCGCAGGTGCCGGTGGTGGCCGCCGGCCCGCGCGTGCGTGCCTGGGGTGCTCCTGACCCACCGGCGTCCGACGTGGGCCGGAACACGAGTCGGAAAACACGGCGCTGTGGACGGCACCGGTGGTGTCCAAGTCCGCCCTGCACAGGGTGTGCATCGGCATCACCCGTAGTCAGAACGGATTTTGTGGAAGCCTGTGCATAACTTTCCACAGGGTTCTCCCCAGCCTGTGCACAGTCGTCCACGGCGTTTTCCACCGGTTGTCCACAGGGTGGAAAACTCCGCCGACTGGTAGGGTCTTCCGTCCTCCGTGAGCCGATCCGCGAGCCGGTCCGCCAGTCGTCGTCCGCGGGCGGCGGGCTAGGCTCGGGGGCATCCGGCCCGTCCAGTGGCCGGTCCCTGCGGGAGAGGAGCGGTGGATGTCCCCACGCACGCGCGTGGCCCTGGCGCTGGGCAGCGGCGGCGCCCGGGGCTACGCCCACATCGGCGTGGTCGAAGTGCTCGAGGAGCGCGGCTACGACATCGTGACCGTCGCGGGAAGCTCGATGGGGGCGCTCGTGGGCGGGCTCCACGCCGCCGGGCAGATGGAGGCGTACGCGCAGTGGGTGCAGGGGCTGAGTCAGCGGGACGTGCTGCGGCTGCTGGACCCGTCCCCCTCGGCGCCCGGGGTGATCCGGGCGGAGAAGATCATGGCGAAGGTGCGCGAGCTGCTCGACGGCAGGCTCATCGAGGACCTGCCCATCCCCTTCACGGCGGTGGCCACGGACCTGCTCGCCCGCAAGGAGGTGTGGTTCCAGGAGGGCCCGGTGGACGTGGCCGTCCGCGCGTCGATCGCCCTGCCCAGCATCATCACCCCTGTCATGCTCAACGGCCGGCTGCTCGCGGACGGGGGGATCATGAACCCCGTGCCCATCGCCGCGACCGTCGCCACCCGCGCGGACGTGACGGTGGCGGTCTCCCTCTCCGGGGGACAGCAGTCCGGGGAGGGCAGGGTCCCCGCCCACGAGACGGCCGCCGTGCGTCCCTCCGAGGAGTGGGCGGATCGGTTCCGGCGCAGCGCCTCCCACGTCCTGGACCGCGAGCTGACGCGCAGCGTCCTGGAGCGCTTTGCGGAGACCCGCGGCCGCAGCGCCTCGTCCCGGTCGCGGCGCCCGCCCGGGGCGGCCCCCGCGGACGCCGCCGCCGACGCCCTCCTCCAGGACGCCCTCCTCCAGGACGCCGTCCAGGACACCGCCCCGGAGGCACTCCTGGACGCCGCCGAGGAGACCGCGGAGGAGCTCGCACAGGACGGGTTCGGCGCCCTGCCGGCGGGGCTGCGCACGCTCGACGTCATGCAGCTCTCCCTCGAGGTGCTGCAGTCCATGGTGCTGCGCTACCGGCTGGCCGGCTATCCGCCCGACCTGCTCATCACCGTGCCGAAGAGCGCCGGGCGGCTGCTGGACTTCCACCGCGCGGGGGAGCTCATCGAGCTCGGCCGGCGGATGACCGAGGAGGCCATCGACCGCGCCGAGGAGTTCCCGCCGGCGCGGCCGGGGCCGCAGTCCTAGTCGGCCTGGACGATCTCGTCCAGGTTCGCCTCGCTGTCGATGACGTCGTACTTGAGCATCAGCTCGGCGAGGGTCTCGAGCTCGTCGCGGTCCACCTCCGCGTCGAACTCCTCCAGCCGGAGATCGGCGGCGACCTCCTCCGGCATGTTGAGGAAGCTCACGATCGTCTCCCGCACCCGGTCGGGGTTCTCCTGCGCGAACTGGAGCGCCTCGTCGATCGCGGCGTCGTAGTCCTCGAGGACCTCCGGGTTCTCCTCGGTGAACGCCGTGCTGCTGAAGGTGACCATGGTGTCGAGGCCCGGGACGGTGTCCTGGTAGTTGTAGCCGACCAGCGCGGTCTGCTCGCCGTTGATCAGCTGGGTCAGGAACGGTTCGGGGACCCAGGCGGCGTCGATCTCCCCGCGCTCCAGCTGGGCCGGCATGTCCTGGAAGGGCATCTCCACGAAGTTCACGGCGTCGGGATCGCCGCCGGCCTTGCTCACGGCCTCCTTGATGGTCAGGTCGCCCTGGCCGTTGATCGTGTTCACCGCGACACGCTTGCCGGCCAGGTCCGCCCAGGACGCGATGCCGGCGTCCCGGTTGGCGGCGACACCGGTGATGTCCTCGCCCTCGGGCATCGAGCTGCTGTAGCCGCTGAGGATCTTCATGTCCAGCCCCTGGTCCTTGGCCAGGATGACCGAGAGCGGGTTGCCCACGCCGATGTCCATGGAGCCGCCCGAGACGGCCGGGAGCATGGCCGCGCCGCCCTGGGCGGTCTCGATCGTGACGTCCAGGCCGTGCTTCTCGAAGATGCCCTCGTCGAGGGCCAGCTGCACGGGCGCGGACGGCGCGATGGGGATGACGCCGATGGTGAGGGGCTGCAGCTCCTCGCTGTCCCCGCCCCCACCGGTGGTCCCCCCGCCGCCGCAGGCGGTCAGGGCGAACGTCAGGACGGTTCCGACGGCGGCTGCTCTGGCGAACGGGTGCTTCATGGTGGTCCTCTTCCTCGGGTCGGTCCTGCCGGCGCCCGGCACCGGTGGATCCGCTGTGAGATGCATCACGCACATCGGTGCCCTCACCGTAGAGGCAGACCGTTGGATTCGTCAACGGTTGTGGCTCTGAATCGTTGCGCTGTCCCCTGAAAAGAACCGCGGCGGGTCACTGGTCGCGCAGCAGCGCCTCCACGGTGCGGGCGAGGTCCAGCAGCACGGCGTCCGCCCCCGGTCCGGCCGCCAGCTCCAGGCCCACCGGCAGGCCCTCCGCGGTGCGTCCGGCGGGGACGCTGATCCCGGGCGTGCCGATGATGCCGGCCAGATCGGAGTGGCGGGTGAAGGTGTCGAAGGTGGGCACGCGCCGGCCGTTGAGCTCCACGGTCTCGTCGTCGCCGATCGGCCGGGCCGTCAGCGGGCACGTCGGCTGCACCAGGGCCGTCACCCCCTGGGCCTGCATCGCCCCGGTGTACAGCCGCAGGGCGAGCCGGCGCTCCTCCTGGGCCGCCCGGTAGTCGTCGTCGGCGCCGCGGAACACCTGCGCCAGCTCCCAGATCCGCCGCACGTCCGGGCTGCCGATCCCGTCCCGCACCTCGTCGAGGGATCGTCCCGTGCCGCGCGCGGTCAGGTAGGCCTGGAGGTCGGGCAGGAACTCGTGGAGGACGATCGTCATGCCCGCCGTGGCGGCCAGCTCGTGGGCGGGCCGGACGTCGACGCCCACCAGTTCCGCACCGGCCGCCTCCAGCGCTCGCAGGGCCGCGCCGAAGACCGTGTCCACGCCCGGCTCCAGGTCCTCGAGGAACAGCTCGGGCACGCCGAGCCGGACGCCGTGCAGCGGGCCGGGACCCTCGTCGTCGAACTCGAGGTGCCGTGCGCTGGGCACGCCGAGCGGGTGCTCGCCCGCGAGCAGGGCGTCCAGCAGCACGACGTCGTCCACGGTCCGGGCCATGGGGCCGATCGTGTCCCGCGAGTGGGCGATCGGCAGGACGCCCGACGACGGGTAGCGGCCCAGCGTGGGCCGGAACCCCACGATCCCGCACAGGGCGGCGGGGATGCGGGCCGAGCCCCCGGTGTCCGCGGCGACCGCCGCCGGGACCAGGCCCACCGCCACGGCCACCGCAGAGCCCCCGCTGCTGCCGCCGGCACTCAGCGCCGGGTCGGCGGGGTGGCGCACCGGCCCGTACGAGCCGTTGTTGGAGGTGATGCCGAAGGACAGCTCGTGCAGGTTGGTCTTCAGGGCGAACAGGGCGCCCGCCTCCCGCAGGCGGGTCACCGCGGGGGCGTCCCGCGCCACCACGTCGTGCTCGAGCGCGCGGGTCCCGCCCGTGGTGGGGAACCCCGCGACGTCCACGATGTCCTTGACGGCCAGCGGGATCCCTGTCAGCGGGCCCCGCGTCTCCCGGCGGTCCAGCGCGTGCGCGAGGGCCCGTACCAGCTCCGGGTCCGCGCTGATCACCGCTCCCAGCCGCTGCGCCGTAGGCAGGCGCTCCAGCAGGGCGTCGAGGTGCTCCACGTGGCTGATCCGGCGCGCGGCCAGCTCCGCCCGGGTGGTCCGGATGTCCCACGAACAGGGGCCGCTGAGGTCTGTGGTGAGCGTCATGATCCATGGTGTCCACGGACGGGCTCGGGCGGCAAGCGGTGTCCGCGGTCGGTGCGAGAATGGAGGGGCTGCCCGGAAGATCGGGGCGGCGTCGTCGTGTGCGCACTCCGCTGTCCGCAGGGTGCGCGGGGAGAGGTGGACCAGGTGTCGATGGTGTCGGAGCGCTCGTCCGGGAGCGACCGGGAGTACGGCCGGACCCCGCCGCAGGACAACGTCGCGGAGCAGTCCGTGCTCGGCGGCATGATGCTGTCCAAGGACGCGATCGCGGACGTGGTGGAGGTCCTGCGCGGCGTCGACTTCTACAAGCCCGCCCACGAGTCCATCTACGAGGCCGTGATCTCCCTGTACGGGCGCGGCGAGCCGGCCGACGCGATCACCGTGGCGGACGAGCTGACCAAGCGCGGCGAGATCGAGCGCGTCGGCGGTCCGGCGTACCTGCACACCCTCATCTCCTCCGTCCCCACCGCGGCCAACGCGGGCTTCTACGCCGAGATCGTGCGCGAGCGCGGCGTGCTGCGCCGGCTCGTGGAGGCCGGCACCAAGATCGTGCAGCTCGGCTACAGCTCGGACGGCGAGGTCGACGACATCGTCAACGCCGCCCAGGCCGAGATCTACCAGGTGGCCGAGCGCCGCTCCTCCGAGGACTACACGGTGCTCAAGGAGGTCATCGAGTCCACCGTGGACGAGATCGAGGCCGCCGGTTCCCGCGAGGAGGGCATGCGCGGCGTGCCCACCGGCTTCATCGAGCTCGACGAGCTGACCCAGGGCTTCCAGGGCGGCCAGATGATCGTCATCGCGGCGAGGCCGGCCATGGGCAAATCAACCCTGGCCCTCGACGTCGCGCGGTCCGCGGCGATCAAGCACAACCAGACCACGGTGATCTTCTCCCTCGAGATGAGCCGCAACGAGATCGCCATGCGCCTGCTCTCCGCCGAGGCCACGCTGAACATGCAGGACCTGCGCAAGGGCCGCCTGCAGGACGAGCAGTGGGCGAAGATCGCCACCACGATGGGCAAGATGGACTCCGCGCCGCTGTTCATCGACGACTCCCCGAACATGTCCCTCATGGAGATCCGGGCGAAGTGCCGTCGGCTCAAGCAGAAGCACGACCTCAAGCTCGTGGTCCTCGACTACCTCCAGCTCATGAGCTCCGGCAAGAAGGTCGAGTCCCGCCAGCAGGAGGTCTCGGAGTTCTCCCGTGCCCTGAAGCTGCTGGCCAAGGAGCTCGAGGTCCCGGTCATCGCGTTGTCGCAGCTGAACCGCGGCTCGGAGCAGCGCCAGGACAAGAAGCCCATGGTCTCGGACCTTCGTGAAAGTGGATCGATCGAGCAGGACGCGGACATGGTGATCCTGCTCCACCGCGACGACGTCTACGACAAGGAGTCGCCGCGCGCCGGTGAGGCCGACGTGATCGTGGCGAAGCACCGCAACGGTCCCACCAAGACGATCGTGGTGGCGTTCCAGGGTCACTACTCCCGGTTCGCGAACATGGCGCACGAAGGACTGTGACACTCACGCAGGCGAGGCTGTGGGCGGGTGGCCGTCGAGGTCGTTCTGCTCGGGCCTGACCAGCAGCGGATGGAGCGTTCCGCCCTTGAGGTCCCCGAAGCCTGCCTGGGTCAGCTCAGCGGCGATCGCATACCCGTAGGTGGGGCCGTCTGCCATGGTGCGCAGCACGCACAGTCCCAGGACACCGCGGAGCCACTCGCTGCGCTGCGTGGTGATGCTCGTCAGTACACAGCTCCTCTACGTGGAGCATCTGTCCAGTAGGCAGTGGATCCTCTTCGGGTCCGTCACGTCGTCACACAGGGCACATGGCCGGGGCCGTGCGGTTACCTGAGACGGAATTTCTCCGGGACACGTGGGGGCGTGAGCATGAGGCAGGTACTGGGTGGACTTCTCGGTGGGGCGGCGGCACTGAGTCTGGCAACGGGGCTGATGGCGCCGTCGGCGGCGGTCGCGGCGGGAACGGTCTATGACATCGGCTCGGCGTCGAGCCTGACGGTGGTGGTGAACAAGCACCGCCCGCTGAACCCGCAGACCTACGTGCCGAAGTCCCTCACCCGCATCCAGGACGAACGCCTCCGGGGTGTGCGCGCTGCAGGACTGCATCGAGGGCACGCCGGTGGGGGCGTGGGTCGCCACCCATGCGTGGAAGTACGGGTTCATCATCCGCTACCCCAAGGGCGAGCAGGGCGTCACCGGTTACACCTACGAGCCCTGGCACATTCGCTGCGTCGGCTCGGATGTCCTGGCGAAGCAGATACACGCGGGAGACAGGACGACAGGTGAGCCCGACGTCGACACCATGGAGGAGTTCTTCGGCCTGGAGCCGGCGCCGGACTACCTGCAGTGAGCAGGCCGACCCTCACCGCCGACCACGGGCACTGGACGCGGATCACCGGGACACGGCCCGCGCCGGTTCCACCCCGGAATGCCGGGCCGCCGCGGTGGCGGGCCGGTCAGCCGATGACGGTCAGGGCGGAGGGGGCGGATTCGACCCGGACGGTGGTGTTCGCCGGGACGGAGCG